>NZ_JBAMDJ010000059.1:0-31852 GCF_036961705.1 Pseudomonas sp. 3JA | reverse complement strand
TTGTAGAAGTCATCGATTTTACCGACACGTTGTTGTTGAACGGGTTGGTCACAGAATTTCTTGACGACCATAGAGCATTGGAACCACCTGATCCCATCCCGAACTCAGCAGTGAAACGATGCATCGCCGATGGTAGTGTGGGGTTTCCCCATGTGAGAGTAGGTCATCGTCAAGATTGAATTCCCAGAACCCCTGTCTGCATCAGCAGCCAGGGGTTTTGTCGTTTTGGGCCGGTAATCGGATCAAGCCCCTGATGCCCCGGCAAACCCCCAATGCCGTTGCTATGCTGTGATAGTCGGGCCTCGACCAAGGGCCCGCGACGTCACTGGTCATGGGGATTCCAATAATGAAAAACCCTTATGCTCCCGGCTTCTGGTGCGCCATTGCGGCTTTGCTGCTGCTTTCGGCCACTTATTTCTATGGCGTCATGCTCACTCACCAGATCGATAAAGCGCTGTTGTTCCTCGATAGCGCCGCGGCGCTGATCGGCGTGATATCCATTGCAATCGTGGCCTGGGCATCGTTTCAGGGTCAGCGCATCAAGAAAAAACACCTCGAACAAGGTAAGACACTGGTGCTGATTTGGGACACCAAGGTTGCGCTGCGACGTGTCGAAACGGTGTTTGACCGGTATTTCTGGGGCAGTTATTGGCAGCCTGGCCGCACGTTCCAGGAAGTCATGGGGGAGCTCACCGGTACCCCACTGGAAAAAAGCCTGGAAGCCCTGAAAACCCAATGTGCTGCCTTGGACAAGCAAGTCACCCAGGACGGCTGGCATTGGCTCAACAACGCCCGAGAGTTGTGTGACGTGGCTAATGCCATGGCCCGTGAGCGCTATCAACTGGACTTCTGCGATTCACGCGCAGACTCATCATCGGGCGCGGCAGTGATCAATCGCGATTTCGAAGTGCTGGTGTACACCTGGACGGCCCGTCTCAAGACTTTCGACCATCAGCTCGATGAGATCGAAGTCCAATATTCGTAGACCACCTCTCAAGAAAACGTTTTTACCCCTATAAACATTGGGCCCGCAAGGGTGCCTGATGGTAATCTCCCCTCCTCTTTGCGGCGTCGAGCCACCCCCTTGGCGGGTCAGGGAAGACGACGGCTTTCTTCAACCATGGATATCGATCAGGTCACTCATGAATAAATCAGCAAGCGTACTTCTGGGAATCGTTGTGGCTGTCGGAGCTAT
This sequence comes from Pseudomonas sp. 3JA, assembly GCF_036961705.1. Taxonomy (NCBI): domain Bacteria; kingdom Pseudomonadati; phylum Pseudomonadota; class Gammaproteobacteria; order Pseudomonadales; family Pseudomonadaceae; genus Pseudomonas; species Pseudomonas sp. 3JA. Next base: position 30,657 of record NZ_JBAMDJ010000059.1, on the reverse strand, counting down.
CAGCGCGGGCGGCGCCTGGTACACCGGGACCAAGCTCGAAGGCGTGTTGACGAACGCTATTGCCGATAGCAACAAGCAGATGCAGACAGCCTTGGCCGGGTCCAATAGCACCGCCACGCTGGAGCTGGTTTCCATGGACCGTGGAACGTTCAGCAGCACCGCCCACTACCGCCTCAAGGGCGAGGGCGAGATCTTCGGTGGCGAGCCGGTTGAGTTGCTCTTCGTCGACCAGATCGAACACGGCCCACTGCCATTTTCGCGCTTGATAACACTCAAATGGCTACCGGTCATGGCCACCAGTCACACCGCGCTTGAGCGCAATCCGCTGACCGACAAGTGGTTCGCCGCCACCAAGGACCAATCGCCGCTCAAAGGTGTGGTCAACCTGGGGTACGATCAATCCATCAATGGCACCTACGAGCTGCTGCCCGTGGATACCAAGCTGGATGAGCAATCCCAGCTCACTTTCTCCGGTCTTAAAATCGACCTGGCTGCCAGCGCCCAGGCACAGAAGGTCAAGGCCGACGGCTATATGGACAGCTTCAAGCTGACCACCGTCGCCGAAGACCAGACTCCCGTGCAGGTAGAGCTGAGCGGCCTGACATTGGCGAGCAACCTGAGCAAAAGCGCCTACGGCTACTACATGGGTGACAACACCCTGCTGCTGAGCAACACCAAGGCCACCTTTGGTGAGCCGAAGTCGGTGCTGGGCCTGAAGAACTTCGAGATGAAGAACAGCAGCACCGAGAGCGGCACCAGCGCTTCGGGGCGTGCCGATTACAAGATCGGTGAGTTGTCGTTCAACGACAAGACCATTGGCTCGGCGCAGATGGCAGTCAGCCTGAAGAACCTGGACATCCCGGCCACCATGTCGCTGATGCAGATTTACCAGACCAAGCTGCAACCCTACGAAAAAGCTGCAGCCGAGGCCGCAGCAGCCGGCGAACCGGCGCCAGAGCTGAGCCTGACCGAAGCTGAAGAAGCGCAGGTCAAGGCTGATCTGGAGAAACTCCTGGCCGGCGCCCCGCAAGTGGCGTTGGAAAACCTGTCGTTCAGCACCGCCAATGGTGAAAGCCGCGCCAACCTGATCGTTGATCTGGCCAAGCCGCAGTCCATGGACCTGCCACCGGATGAGTTGGGCCGTCAGTTGCTCGCGCTGCTGGATTTCAATCTCAAGGTTTCCAAACCGATGCTGGTCGACCTGATGACCGTGCAGGCACAGATGGAAGGCCAGACGGATGCGAAGTTGATCGCCGATCAGGCCACTGCCACCAGCGATATGTTCAGCGCCATGGCGGTCGGTTCGGAACTGGCAACGCTTGAAGGCAACGATGTTGTCACCAAGCTGCACTACGCCAACAATCAGGTCGATTTCAACGGCCAGAAGATGACCGTTGAGCAATTCACGGCATTCGTGATGAGCAAGCTGGGCGGTGGCGTCGCCGTCCAGTAACACGCTTGGGCAACACCCCAAACCCGGCCCGTGCATCACGCATGGGCCGGGTTTTTTTAAGCCTATCGATCAGCCCTGCGCCGAAATCTGTAGCGATTCTGAAGAATTGTGGCGTTCCTGAAGATGACCCGCCTGAGAGTGCAAGACTAGGCCCATTAGAGCTTGGCTGGATTCCTTTGATCCGGCTTCCTGTTTGATGGGCAAGGGGGCACTGCGACCCGGCTGGCCATGTAAGGATGCTGACGAATGCCGCGTACTGTGGGTCCTTTTCTTCAACGTGGTTTGCGCCCGTTGTTTCGTGTCGCGCTGTGCAGCCAACTGTGCTGGCCGATGCTGGCGTTTGCCGATACCGCCTATGACCAAATGGTGCTCGACGCCCGTGCAGGCCATTACACCCCTGCGCTGACGGCGTTGCGCCAGGTGCCGGCCGGCCAGGCCAGCGCCGCACAGATCAGTGACCACCTGCAGATCGCCAGCTGGGCCGGCCTCGATAGCGAGGTGGTGTCGGTTTATGAGACCCAGGGCCGCAATCGAGCGCTGCCCGTCCAGGCGCTGACCGCAACGGCTCGTGCCTACCGCAACCTCAAGCGCTGGGATTCGGCGGCCGAGCTGTACTGCCAGGCGTTGGTGATCGACCCCCAGAACTCCGACCTGCAACTCGGCCTGGCCTTGACCCAGGCCGATGCAGGCCAGCCTGACGAAGCCGTCACTCGCGCCAAGGCCCTGGTCGCTGCCAAGCCGACAGATCCGATGCGTCGACTGGCACTGGGTTATGCCTTGACCCGCGCCAACAGCCCCCACGAAGCGCTGTTCGAATACGACCAGGCCTTCACTCGCGCCGGCAACAGCCCAGAGGTTGCGCGCGAATACATCTACGCCCTGCAACGGGCACGGTTGCCGGAGCCGGCGCTGCGCCTGGCGCGCCTGCAGCCGGGGCTGATCGACCGTGGCGTGCAACGACGTCTGGAGGGTGACGTCGCCGCCGAACGGGTGCGCCTGGCGGACATGGCCAGCCGCAGCGAACATGAGCGCTTCGTCATTGCCGACCGCGCCCTGGCCGACTACGACAAGTTGCTCGCCACCTGGACCCCGGTGGCCGAGGCCCATGACGACGTACTCCGTTGGCGCATCGATCGCATGGGCGCGCTCAATGCCCGCGCCCGTCGAGCAGAAGTGATTGCCGAATACCAGAAACTGATCGCCGAGGGCGTGAGCATCCCCACTTATGCCCTGCGCTGGGTGGCCTCTTCCTATCTGGAACAGCGTGAGCCGGAGATTGCCGTCGATCTGTACCGTCGGGTCCTGACTGCGCCGGATGCCGATCCCGCGGAGCGTTTTGAAGACAGCACCGCGCTCTACTATGCGTTGCTGGAAAGTGAAAAATCCGAAGAGGCCCGTGCACTGGCCGAAGACATGGCGAAAGCCCAGCGTCCGCGCATCGAGCTCAAGGGCCTGCCAATCGGCAACCCCAATGATGAATGGATGGACGCCCAGCAACTCGCCGCCCAGGCCGGCACGTACGGCGCCGACCTGCCTTCTGCCGAAGCGCGCCTGGACACCCTGGTTAACCAAGGCCCGGGCAACACCGGCATGCGCCTGGCCCAGGCCGATCTGTACCAGGCCCGTGACTGGCCGCGCCGTTCGGAAAACCTGCTCAAAGAAGTCGAGGCGACGATCCCGCGCAACCGTGACCTGGAAATCGCCCAGGCCCGCGCGGCCATGGATTTGCAGGAGTGGCGGCAGCTGGATGCCCTGACCGACGACGTGGTCGCCCGCTACCCGGAAAACGCCCATGTCAAACGTCTGCAGCGCCAGCGCGAGGTACACGACATGGCCGAGCTGCGCATCGAGGCCTACACCGGCAAGAGCTATGGCGGTGGCAATGGTGATGCCGGTGCAGTTACCGGCAGCCGGGACTTTGGTATCGAAACTCTGCTCTACAGCCCGCCCATCGATGAAGACTGGCGGCTGTTCGGCGGTGCCGGCTACGCCACCGGTGATTTCGAGGAAGGTACTGGTCACCACCGTTGGCAGCGCCTGGGCGTGGAGCGTCGCACCCGGGACATGACGCTGGAGGCCGAGGTCTCCAATCACTCTTATGGTTCCGGCGACAAGCAAGGCGCGCGCCTGGCCGTGGCCCGGGACATCGACGACCACTGGCAGTACGGCGGCAGCCTGGATTACCTCTCGGCCAATACCCCGCTGCGAGCGCTAAACAGCGGCATTCGCGCCAACGGCGGTATCGGTTTCGTCCGCTGGCGGGCCAATGAAAGCCGCGAGTGGCGGCTGACAGTGAGCCCGTCCCATTTCAGTGACGGCAACAATCGCCTCGAAACCCAGCTGACCGGCCGCGAGGGCATTTACAGCACGCCGCGCCTGCAAGTGGAACTGGGTCTGGAAGTCGGTGCCAGCCGCAACAGCGGCTCCAATGAAGTGCCCTATTTCAATCCGAAAGCGGATTTCAGCGTCATGCCGACCGTGAGCGCCAACCACGTGTTGTACCGCCGCTACGAGACCACGTGGAGCCAGCAGTTCCAGGTCGGTGCCGGTACCTACAGCCAGCGCGACTACAACACCGGGGCCATGGGATTGCTCGGCTACGGCCAGCGTTTCATCTGGAACGACGTGCTGGAGGCCGGTGCCGCGCTGAGCTGGCTCAACCGCCCCTACGACGGCGATCGCGAAAGCGATCTGCGCCTGCTTGTCGACCTCACCTATCGCTTCTAGAAGAGTTTGAAGATGCCTGTCATTTCGCGATTCATCCTTCTGCTGGGGGTCTTGCTGATCAGCGCTTGTGCCCAGCAAGCCCCGGCATTCACGCCGCCTTCGCAGCGTCCGCTGGCGGCCAATGACGCCCCGTGGCCGAAGAACCATGTGCTCGGCATTGCCTACCACGATGTCGACGACCGTGACCCGGACCAAGCGCTGGTGGCCGTGCGTACCGAACGGTTGATCGAGCAACTGGCGTGGCTGCGGGAAAACAACTACCAGCCGGTCACGGTGGATCAGATCATCACGGCCCGCAATGGCGGCCCGGAACTGCCACCGCGTGCGGTGCTACTGAGTTTCGACGACGGCTACGCAAGCTTCTACACCCGCGTCATGCCCATCCTGCGTGCCTATAACTGGCCAGCGATCCTTGCCCCGGTCGGCAGTTGGGTGGATACGCCGCTGAACCAAACGGTGGATTTCGCCGGGGTGCCACGCAAGCGTTCCGAGTTCCTGACCTGGGAGCAAATTCGCGAGGTTTCCAAATCGGGCCTGGTGGAAATCGCCGCCCATACCGATGCCAATCACAAAGGCATCCTCGCCAACCCGCAGGGCAACCAGCAACCCGCTGCGACCACCCGGCGCTACGACCCCGCCACCGGTCGTTACGAGACCGAGGCCGAGTTCCAGGCTCGCTTGCGCAAGGACGTGGCGGCCATTTCCGAGAAGATCCGCAAGGTCACTGGCTACAGCCCGCGTGTCTGGGTCTGGCCGTACGGTGAAGCCGACGGTACTGCGTTGCAGGTGATTGGCAACGAGGGCTATCAAATGGCCCTGACCCTGGAGGATGGTCTCGATAGCCTGGATAACCTGATGAGCGGCCCACGCTTCCTGGTGGCGTCCGATCCGGATGGTGCCCATTTCGCCGAAAGCATCGTGTCGGTGCAGACGATGGACCCGATGCGCGTGGTGCATGTCGACCTGGACTACGTCTATGACCCGGATCCGGTGCAGCAGGAGGCCAACGTCGGCCAGTTGGTCCAGCGTATTTCCGACCTGGGCGCCAATACGGTGTTCCTGCAAGCCTTTGCCGATCCGAAAGGCGATGGCCTGGTGCACTCGTTGTACTTCCCCAACCGCCACCTGCCGGTACGCGCCGACCTGTTCGACCGTGTCGCCTGGCAACTGCGCACTCGGGCCAACGCCAAGGTCTATGCCTGGATGCCGGTGCTCAGTTTCGCCCTGGACGCAAAGCTTTCGCGGGTACAGCGCTGGGATCCGGAAACCGGCAAGACTGGCGTTGCCCCGGACCAGTACGTGCGTTTGTCGCCGTTCGACCCGAACGTGCGCAAGGTCATTGGCGAGATCTACCAGGATCTGGCGCGGATGAGCTCATTGGATGGCGTTTTGTACCATGACGACGCGGTGTTCTCCGATTTCGAGGACGCCAGTCCCGCGGCCCTGAAAGTCTATGCCGCCCACGGCTTGCCGACGTCCATTGCCGCCCTGCGGGCCGATCCTGTAGCGATGCAACGCTGGACCCGCTTCAAGAGCCGCTACCTGATCGACTTCACCCATGAGCTGACCGCCAAGGTCCGGGCGATTCGTGGTCCGCAGATCCTGACGGCGCGCAATATCTTTGCCGAACCGATGCTCAACCCGCAAAGCGAAGCCTGGTTCGCCCAGAACCTCGACGACTTCCTCGGCGCCTATGACTGGACGGCGCCGATGGCTATGCCGTTGATGGAAAACCAGACCCGCCAGCAATCCGGTCCCTGGCTCGAGCGCCTGGTGGACACCGTCAAGGCCCGTCCCGGCGCGCTCAAGCGCACGGTGTTCGAACTGCAGGCCCGGGACTGGCACAGCAAGCCGGTCAGCGATATCGACGGCGAGCAACTGGCCGACTGGATGGGGCGCCTCAAGCGCAAAGGCGTGACCAGTTTCGGCTACTACCCGGACAACTTCATCGAAGACCAGCCCGCTGTGAAAACCGTGCGGCCGGCGCTCTCCAACAAGTGGAATCCTTGACATGCTCGACAGACTGCTCGCTCTGCTGGTGCTGGCGATCGTCCTTGGGGTGCCCCTGGGCCTGATCTTCCTGGTCACCGGGCAATTCCTGATGGACTTCGTGTTCTTTTACCCGCTGTTCATGTCCGGGCTGTGGATCGCCGGCGGCCTGTACTTCTGGCTGCACTGGGAGCGCCACTGGCCGTGGAAGGACGACACCTTGCCACCGCCCCTGGCCGGCGAGCCGTTGATCAGTATCCTGATCCCGTGCTTCAACGAAGGCGACAACGTCGCCGACACCATTCACGCGGCGCTGGGCCAGCATTACCCGAACATCGAAGTCATCGCCATCAACGACGGCTCGAAGGACAACACGGCCCAGATGCTCGATCAGCTGGCGGGTGAAGACCCGCGCCTGCGCGTCCTGCACCTGGCGGAAAACCAGGGCAAGGCCGTGGCCCTGCGCATGGGCGCCATCGCGGCGCGCAGTGAATACCTGGTGTGCATCGACGGTGACGCGCTGCTGGCGCCGAACACCTGTGCCTACCTGGTGGCGCCGATGCTGGACAACGCCCGCCTCGGCGCGGTGACCGGCAACCCGCGCATCCGTACCCGCTCGACCTTGATAGGCCGGGTCCAGGTCGGCGAGTTTTCCTCGATCATCGGCCTGATCAAGCGCACTCAACGGGTGTTCGGGCGGATCTTCACCGTGTCTGGCGTAATCGTCGCGTTCCGTCGCTCCGCCCTGCACCGGGTTGGCTACTGGAGCCCGGACATGATCACCGAAGACATCGACATCAGTTGGAAGCTGCAACTGGATCACTGGAGCATCTTCTACGAGCCGCGCGCGCTGTGCTGGATCCTCATGCCCGAAACCCTGCGTGGCCTGTGGCGGCAACGACTGCGCTGGGCCCAGGGGGGCGCCGAGGTGTTGTTCAAGAACATCCGTGGCATCTGGCAGTATCGCCACCGCTACCTGTGGCCACTGTTGTTCGAATATTGCCTGTCCACCGGTTGGGCGTTCACGTTCCTGCTGTCGGTGATTTTCTGGGGGGCTGGCAAATTCGTCGAAATGCCAGAGGCCATCGCGGTCGATCACCTCATGCCGCCAGCCTTCACCGGGCTGCTGCTGGCCGTGGTGTGCCTGCTGCAGTTCGCGGTGAGCATCCTGATCGACCGCCGCTACGAAAAAGGCCTGTGGCACATCATGTTCTGGGTGGTCTGGTACCCGTTGGTGTTCTGGCTGATCAGCCTCTTCACCACTCTGGTGAGCTTTCCAAAAGTGCTGTTCGGGCAGCATCAGAAGCGTGCGCGCTGGATCAGTCCGGATCGCGGTATCAAACCGTTCGATGATCAGGAAGAGGAAGTGATCCGATGAAAATTATCAGGACCCGGCAACGGCCTTTTCTGGTGCTCATCGATGCGTTTTTTACCGTACTGGCGTGGGTGGGGTTGTTGTACTTGCTGGTCAATGGACTGTGGCCGCTGTTCGCGAGCCAGGCCGGTCCGCGCCCGGGAGGGTCACTGTTCGATACCCTGGGGACCTTGCAGGTCTATGGATGGATCGCCTTGGTCAACGCGGTGCTGTTGATTACCTGGGCGCGTTACCAACAGCGTAAAAGTCGCAGCTTCGCCCAGCGCCGGTCGCCGGCCCCGGTCGTGAATGACCAGGGCTTGAGCGCCAGTTTCAAGTTGACCGACGAGCGCCTGGACACGCTGCGCCAGCCCGGCTCGAAGACTATTCACAACAATCAGGACGGCGACATCAGCCACGTCGTGCCGCACTTCCACTTGCTCAGCCCCGACTTGCAGCCACCGCCCCTGGCGCCACTGGAGCGGCCGGGCGTGATTCACCTGCCGGCCGATCACTCCGTACATTGATGCAAGCCGTGCCGACGCTTTCGCGAGCAAGCCCGCTCCCACAGGGGATTTTTTGGGGGGCAGATCTACGAAGAGAAATCCCGAACCAGCCGCCATGCCTCGTCCAGCGGCAACGGTTGTTTCATGCGCTGGGCCAACGCCGCCATGGCCCGGCCTTCATCACAGGCCACTGCAGCGGCTACGAGGCCGTCCTTGCCCAGCAGGGCAATGAAAGGCGGATGCTCGGGCGTGCCCTTGAATTCCACTTCGTCCCAATGTTCAGCGTGGCCAAGATAGTCGTAGCGTTTGCCAAAGTGATAGGTCCAGAAAAACGGCACGTCCAGATAGCGCTCGTCGCCGCCGAGCATGTTCGCGGCGGCGATGCGCGCCTGTTGCTGGGCCAGGCGCCAATGCTCGATGCGCACAGGCGCGCCGTTGAGGGGGAACGTCGCGATATCACCCACGGCCCATACGCCTTCAGCCACACGCATGCCTGCGTCAACGGACAGCGATTGGTCCTGTTCCCGTGGCAACCCGGCAAATGGCTCGGTGGCCGGGTGCACACCAATGCCGACGATCACCAGGTCCGCAGCCAGACGCTGGCCGTTATCCAGCACCACGGCTTCGACCTTGTGCGCTCCCTCGATCCGTGCCGCTTCGCTGTCGGTGCGGTACACCACACCGTTGGCCCGGTGTCGGGCCAGAATGGCCTGGCCAACGCTCTCACCCAACTGTGCAGCGAACGGCACCGGATGTCGGGCCAGGACGGTGACGTCCAGCTCGCGCTTGCGCAGGGACGAGGCGACTTCCATGGCGATGAAACTGTCGCCGATGATCACCGCCTGTTGCCCTGGCCGGACCGTGTCGAGAATCTGCCGGGCGTGGGCGATCGAACGCAGCACGAAGACTTGCGGCAATTCGATGCCGGGCAGTGCTGGCATCTTGGGTGCCCCGCCAGTGGCGATGAGCGCGGCGTCGTAGACCAACTGCCGGCCATCGGCGAGTTGGATTTGCCGAGCGTCGGGGTCCAAATGGGTGACCTCGCCATGGAGCCTTTCGATGCGTTGCCGGGTGAAGTAGGTTTCATCGCGCAGCGGCGCTGTCTCGTTGACTGCCATGTCGCCGGCCAACACATACTTGCTCAGCACCGTCCGGTCGTAGCCGGCCTCGGCTTCGCGGTCGATCATCAGGATTCGACCGCCAAACCCCTTCTCGCGCAACGCCGCCGCGCAAGCCGTGCCGGCGGCACCGGCGCCGATGATGACAAACGTGCGTGCGTCATCGGCCGGCGGGACTTTATCGGTTGGCAATGGTTGATCGTCGACCCAGACGTCACCGTCCCGGACCTCGACGTGGTAGCGCGCCAGGCTGTCGAGGGCCGGCGGTTCGCACAGGGCGCCGTCTTCCGTGCGGAACGCGGCCTTGTGCCAGGGGCAAATCAACCGTCCGTGGCACACCGCGCCCTTGGCCAGTGGTGCGCCGGCATGCGGGCATTTGCCTTGGAAGGCGCGCACTTGATCACCGGAGCGCAACAGCAGGATGGACGTGTCGTCGATTTTGACTTCAAGGCCGCGGTCTTCACGAACGTCGGCGAAACGGGCGACTTGATGCAGAGACATGGTCATTCTCCGGCAGGCGTTTCCCTTTGGAGTCGCAGGAACGGAGCGAGTTTCAGCATAATTGTCACTGCAACCTTGGCGAAGCTGCGGCTATAGTTCGCAAGCCGTCCATGGCCAGACACGCACAAGGTGCCCCCGGTATGACCCGATTGAATTTTTTCTCCCCTTGGCTGGCGGCCGTCGCCCTGGTGCTGTGCGCACAGGGGGCTGTCCAGGCCGAGGAGCGTTTTACCCTCAGCATCCCCGGTGTGTCGGACGACCGCCTCTTCACGGCGGCGGCAGCCAGTGATGCCAACACCTGTGGTGGCAAGAATATTTCTCCGGCCCTGAGTTGGAACGCCGGCCCACCCGGCACCCTCAGCTACGCCATCGTCATGTTGGACCCGGACGGCCAAAGGGGCCAAGGTGTCGACCACTGGGTCCACTACGGCATCAAGGCCACCACGCGGCAGATTCCGGCGGGCGCCGGCACCAAGTCCTCGTTGGAAGGCATGAGTGGTATCAACAGCAAGAACACCCACGGCTACATCGGTCCTTGCCCGCCTGTCGGCGACAGCGCTCACCACTACCTGATCCAGCTTTTCGCCCTGGACCTGCCGCCGGAAGCACTGCCCGCCGACCTCACACGCGCCCAACTGATGGAAAAAATCAAAGGCCACGTGCTGCGCAACAGTAGCGTAGTGCGCCGCTACCACCGCTGACCCAAGACGACACAACCCCCTGTGGAGAGGGGATTTATCCCCGTTGGGGTGCAAAGCACCCCTTGCCACAATGGCGCCATCCAGACACAAAATTGGCATCACGCGCCAAAAGCGAGCACTATCGAGCCCCTGTTCACTCATGCCGGAGGATGGCGATGACGCAGAAACCCGACGGCATCGCCCGCCTCCTGAACTGCCCCACCAAGGGCGACGAAATACGCCGGGCCATCGCCCAGAGCCGCAAGGATTTCCTGCCTGCCGACGAGGCCGAAGACGCCGAGCCAGGCCAGCCACCGGTTCAACCGGTGGACACTGATCGCGACGCCTGAGCCGTCGCCCTCTTTTAACTTATCGTTCAAATCTGCCTATGACTGCCACCCCTGTTCTACCCGGTGACCGATTCAGCCGATCCGATTACAAGACCCTGGGCCTGGCCGCCTTGGGCGGTGCGCTGGAGATCTACGATTTCATCATCTTCGTCTTCTTCGCCCTGACTCTCAGCCAGTTGTTCTTCCCGCCGGAAATGCCCGATTGGCTGCGCCTGCTGCAAAGCTTCGGGATTTTTGCCACCGGCTACCTGGCCCGGCCCCTAGGCGGCATTCTCATGGCGCACTTCGCTGATCGCCTGGGACGCAAGCGGGTATTCAGCCTGAGCATCCTGATGATGGCCTTGCCGTGCCTGCTCATCGGCGTGATGCCGACCTACGCGCAAATCGGTTATTTCGCACCGTTGCTGTTGCTGGCGCTGCGTATCCTGCAAGGTGCGGCGGTGGGCGGTGAGGTGCCCAGCGCCTGGGTGTTCGTGGCCGAACATGCGCCGCTGCATCATCGCGGCTATGCCCTGGGTTTCCTCCAGGCCGGCCTGACCTTCGGCTACTTGCTGGGCGCCTTGACCGCAACAGCGCTGGCGCGGATCTACACACCGGCAGAGATTCTCGATTACGCCTGGCGCCTGCCGTTCCTGTTGGGGGGCGTCTTCGGCGTGATCGGCGTCTGGCTGCGTCGCTGGCTGAGCGAAACGCCGATTTTCATGGCCCTGCAAGCCAATCGCGAAGGCGCAGCGGAACTGCCGTTGCGCACGGTTCTGCGCGACCACCGCCAGGCCTTGCTGCCCGCCGCCATCCTGACCTGCGTGCTGACCTCTGCCGTGGTGGTGTTCGTGGTCATCACCCCGACCGTGATGCAGAAAAGCTTCGGCATGACCCCCAGCCACACCTTCGCCCTGAGCAGCCTGGGCATCGTGTTCCTGAACATCGGCTGCGTCCTGGCCGGGCTCATCGTCGACCGCATCGGCGCCTGGCGCACCGTCATGCTCTACAGCCTGCTGCTGCCTGTGGGCATTGCCGTGCTCTACGCCAGCCTGATCAGCGGCAGCGCCTGGCTGGGCCTGGCTTACGCCGTGGCCGGGCTGGGTTGCGGCGTGGTCGGTGCGGTGCCGTCGGTGATGGTCAGCCTGTTCCCGCCGAAGATCCGCGTGTCCGGCATCTCGCTCACCTACAACATCGCCTATGCCCTGTGGGCCAGCATGACACCGCTGATGCTGATTGCACTGGTGCCGTGGAGCCCGTGGGTGTGCGTGGGGTATTGCGTGGTGATGGGGGCGGTGGGCGTGGTTGCGTCGGCGTATTTCCCGGGGCGGTGGGCGCGCGTTTATGGTTCGGCCCTAGCGTCGGAATCCTGACTACAATCCGTAAGCTTTGTTGTAGGCCTTTTCTGAAGCAGTATGATCCTGCCTGATTCGAGGTAGATTCAGCGCACTTTGTGTTTACCATGGGCATCTCTTCTGTTGGGGAGCCTTGCATGAAAGCTAGTACAGCCATTGCTACGTTTCGTCGGTTGCGGACCCAGCCACTGTGGCGGCTGCTGGCTTCTGATCATGGGCCTCTGACCCTGGGACTACTCCAGACCCATCTGTACGAAAGCGAGCGGGGTCTGCCCGCGTCCATCTTCCATGCTATCTGCCAAGCGTGAAGACGATATTGATGGATGAGCGTACTTTGTTGTCTTACAAACCATTGTGGGGGGTGGAGAAAGAGCCACACCCCTCCATCACGCTGGCTAATCTCACAGTAGAAGAGCAGGTCCTCTATGAGAAGCTCAAGCGCAACACACTAGGGCAAAACGTGCGTCTAGAGCAGGAGCGAATATCGTGGGATTTCGCCTGGAGAGAGATACAAGAGGTGGCTAGTGATTGAGGAGGGGGTTTATTCATCAGGCCCCGTACATAGAAATATTGAGGGGGCTACATTGGGGGTTGGTCGCGCTGTTAGTCAAGGCGGAGTCGTTGAGCTATGAGCACGGATAACGCCAATCGCAATACCTCGCAGTTCATCATCTACCAGAGCGAAGACGGGCGAACCCGGTTGGACGTGCGCTTTGTCGACGAGACCGTATGGTTGACCCAAGCCTTGATGGGTGAGTTATTCAGTACCACGCCAGAGAACGTGTTGATGCATCTGAAGAACATCTTCAGCGAAGGTGAGCTTGATCAAAACGCAACCACTAAGGATTTCTTAGTAGTTCGTCAGGAAGGTACGCGTCAAGTGAAGCGCAATCTCAAGCACTACAACCTTGATGCCATTATCTCCGTGGGCTATCGCGTACAAAGCCATACGGCAACGCGCTTCCGTCAGTGGGCCACTCGGCAGTTGCGTGACTACATCGTCAAAGGTTTTTTACTAGATGATGAGCGCCTGAAAAATCCCGATCAGCCGTTCGACTACTTTGAAGAGCTGACGCGGCGCATTCAGGATATTCGCACCAGCGAAAAACGCTTCTACCAGAAGATTACCGACATCTACGCCACCAGTGTGGACTACGACCCGACTCAGGAAGCCAGCATCAACTTCTTCAAGACCGTGCAAAACAAAGTGCACTGGGCAATTACCGGGCAGACTGCGGCTGAGCTTATTCACAATCGTGCCGACAGCGGTAAACCCCACATGGGACTGACCAACTGGCGCGGCGCCAAGGTGCGCAAACAGGATGTCGCTAACGCCAAGAACTACCTCTCGGCAGAAGAGCTCAGCGCTTTGAACAATCTGGTCGAGCAATACTTGGTGTTTGCGGAGGGCCAAGCCATGCGTCGCATTCCAATGTCCATGGCTGAGTGGGTGAAAAACTCGATGGTTTCCTGACATTGAACGACCGCGAAATTCTTGATAGTGCGGGTCAAATTTCTCATGACCTGGCCAAGCAACACGCCGAGTCGCAATATGAGCTATTTCATCAACTGCGCCAGCAAGAAGATACTGCGAGCGCTGACCAAAACCTCATCAATCTGAGCGAGCTTAGTCAATCGCTATCAAACAAGACCCGATCCAGGCCTTGACGTTTTGACTACAAGATTTCCAATCTGTGACAAGTGGCCACGTTTTGTTGGAGTGTGGCGTCTAGAATTTAGGCCTTTATGAGCAGTCAATGCCTGGCAAGGTTAGTGCTTGGAGCTCCAGCGTCGCCATCACCGACGCTTACGATTATTTGGCTACCGGTCGTTCTAAGACGCCCACGCAAAAAATCCACAAAAGCACGAGTCCGTGCCGAGCGGCGTCGATCTTGACTGAACACGGCGCTGATGGGCAGTGCCAGTGGCTGGTAATCGGCCAGCAGGGGGCAGACGGTACCCTGGCGAACATCGGCAGCGAACAACCACTGCGGTGACAGCGAAACGCCCAGGCCCGACAGCACCATTTCCCGGATCGCCTCGCTGCTGTTGCAGGTGACGTTGCCCTTGATCGTTACGCTGTGCTGTCGGCCATCCTGGTCGAACCGCCAGACGTCATAATGCTCCAGCAGTGTAAAAGCCAAACAGTTATGGTCCGCCAGGTCAGCCGGTGCGAGGGGCGTGCCGTGCTGTTGCAGATAGGCGGGGGAGGCATACACCCGGCGCGGGCTGTCGCCGAGGGAAATCGCCACCAGTCCTTCGTTTTTCACCGCGCCGATGCGAATCGCAAGGTCGATGTTTTCCTTCAGCACATCTTCGTTCTGATCACTTAACCTCAAGTCGATACGAAGCTGTGGGTGAAGGGCCAGGAACTCGCCCACCAGGGGCGCAATACACAATCGGCCGAAACTGACGGGCGCCGCCACGCGCAGAAGGCCGGCGATCTGTTCCTGGCCACTGGCGAAACTGAGTCGTGCGGCGTCCACGCTGGCGAGTATGTCCTTGCTCTCGGCGTAGAAGCGCTGCCCCTGGTCGGTCAGCGCGAGCTGGCGGGTGCTGCGGGCAAACAGCGCCCCGCCAAGGTGTTGCTCCAACGCGCGGATCTGCTTGCTCACCGCCGGTTGGCCCAGGTTCAGTTCCCTGGCGACGGCCGAAAACGAGCCGCGCTCCACCACCCGCACGAACACCTGCATTGCGTCGAACAGATCCATCTGGATTTAGCCTCTGCCTGGAATAAATCCTATCCATTGTTGCTCACTTATCGGAATGCGTCTTCCCTCGCACTATGAACCTGCCCACTCATTGGAGGTTTACCGTCATGAACAACACCATGTCCGCCGCCGTTGCCGAAACCGCTCAGGCTGCGCTGATTGTCCGTTCCATTTCCCGGCCCATTCCCGGCAAAGGCCAGGTATTGATCAAGGTGCATGCCGCCGGAATCAACCCGCTGGACACCAAGATCGCGGCGGGAGGCGGGGCCCACGCACGTCAGCCGCTGCCCGCCGTATTGGGAATCGACCTGGCCGGGATGGTGGTTGAACGGGGAGAGGGCGTGAATGACTTCGCGCCTGGCGACGAGGTGTTCGGCATGGCCGGCGGGATCGGCGGGGCCCAAGGCGCGCTGGCCGAATACATCGCGGTCGATGCCCGCCTGATTGCGCCCAAGCCTCGCTCACTGAGCATGCGCGAAGCGGCCGCCTTGCCGCTGGCATTCATTACGGCCTGGGAAGGCTTGGTCGATCGCGCCAACGTTCGGGCCGGGCAACAGGTGTTGATTCATGGCGGGGCGGGCGGCGTCGGTCAAATGGCCGTGCAAATCGCCAAGGCCCGTGGCGCCGAGGTCTACGCCACGGGCTCGGCCGACAGCCAGGCTTTCATCCGCGAACTGGGCGCGTCAGCCATCGACTACCGGACCCAGGACACCGACAGCTACGTGCGCCAGTACACCGATGGCGAAGGCTTCGACATTGTCTACGACACCGTTGGCGGCCCGACCCTGGATGCGTCCTTCAACGCGGTAAAGACCTACACCGGCCATGTGCTCAGTTGCCTCGGCTGGGGCCAACATAGCCTCGCGCCGCTGTCGTTTCGGGGGGCGAGCTATTCCGGGGTGTTTACGTTGATGCCGCTGCTGACCGGCAAGGGGCGCGAGCATCATGGTCAGATCTTGCGGCAGGCCGCCGCTCTGGTTGAGTCAGGGCAACTGCGGATCAAGCTGGATCAGCGCCGGTTTGGCCTGGAGCAAGTCAACGAGGCCTTTGCGCAGGTAGCCGAGGGGCGTGGGGCGGGGAAAACGGTCGTGGACATTGGGATTGAGTGAGACGGGACCGCACTCCGTCAGGGCCAAACAACTTGAGCGCTCATACAAACCCCGTAGAATGCAGCCGCCATTCTGCCGCTACCTCTCAAGGACGAATTCAAACATGCGAGTTTTTACCCTGTTGCTGGCCCTCTGTCTTATGGCCGGTTGCGCTTCCAAGCCCGACTACTACATTTCCCCTGCGCCGGTGGCGATCCCCGAGACCGCCACCTATTGGATCGACACGTTCAACGTTGAAGTCGTCGGCAAAAACGAACGTTTCCTGCCCGACGAAAAAGTCCGTGACCAGTTGCACACCGACCTGATCGTCCGCCTGCTCGATGGCAATCGCTATGCCTCCAGCAAGGAAACCGCTGACTATCTGCTGGACGTCAACGCCGTCTATGCGCGCCGTATTCAAGACACTCAAGGTGGTTTCATGAACAAAATCGTCGCCGACGGTACGTACCTGGCCAGTGTCGATTTCAATTATCAGGTCAAGGTGAAGAAGGCCGGTGTCGAAGTGCTGCACTTTGCCCAGGCCCGCCAGGGGCTGATGCCGGGTGGGGCGATCGGGCACCTCGAGGCCATGAGAGGCATCGCGGGCGCCCTGACGAACAGAGGCAACTCCGATGTCGAAGACTATTACACCGGCCATTTGAGCGGATTCATCGCCGATGATCTGCGGGGCATTCCGTCCCGCTAACCATGCCTGCTGCAACGTGCTGGCGATTGGTCCGATCGCGGTAACGGGCTGGCCACCTTGAGGGGGCCAGCCCGGTTTTTCCAGCGTGCCAAAAAAAATTCCTGATCGTTAACCCGAACCTCGTGTGCCTTGCGTCTGAGCTTGTGTACGAATCATTCATTCACGAGGTTCAGCCCATGTTCCGTCCACTTCCCTTTATGCGTCCTGCTGCCCAAGGCTTCGCCGTGACTTTGCTGGTGGCGTTGACCGGTTGTGGGTTGTCTTCCCGGGAGGCTGCCAAGCCATCCGAACCGGTGCCTGTGGCACCCAGCGTTGTACCGCAAGGCGAGATCGCCTACGTGCGCCAACCCATGGCCAAGCGCATGGTCGCCCCGGCATCAATGCCCGCCCCTGGCATGGCGAACGATGCCATCGCCGGGGATTACCGCACCGAACCGCGCGAGCAGTACGCAAAACTGCCGGACAACCCCATCCATAGCGTCGCCGAAACGCCGGTCTCGACCTTCAGCGTGGATGTCGACACCGGAAGTTATGCCAATGTGCGACGTTTCCTCAATCAAGGCAGCCTGCCGCCCGAAGGGGCTGTTCGGCTGGAGGAAATGGTCAACTATTTCCCTTACCACTATGCCCTGCCCAGCGACGGTTCACCCTTCGGTGTGACGACCGAAGTCGCCCCCTCACCGTGGAACCCCCACACCCGTTTGCTGCGCATCGGCATCAAGGCCAGCGACCGCGCCGTGGCGGATCTGGCGCCGGCCAACCTGGTCTTCCTGGTGGACGTTTCCGGCTCCATGGACCGTCGCGAAGGCCTGCCGCTGGTCAAGAGCACGCTGAAACTGCTGGTGGATCAATTGCGCGATCAGGACCGGGTATCCCTGGTGGTCTATGCCGGTGAATCCCGGGTGGTGCTCAAGCCCACCTCGGGGCGCGACAAGGTGACAATCCACAACGCCATCGATCAACTCGACGCCGGTGGTTCCACCGCGGGGGCCTCGGGTATCGAACTGGCCTACCAGATGGCCCGGGAGAGCTTCATCGACAAAGGCATCAACCGCATCCTGCTGGCCACCGATGGCGACTTCAACGTTGGCGTCAGTGATTTCGACAGCCTCAAGCAGATGGCGGTGGACCAGCGTAAAAGCGGCGTCTCCCTGACGACGCTGGGCTTCGGTGTGGATAACTACAACGAACACCTGATGGAGCAATTGGCCGATGCTGGTGACGGTAACTACGCCTACATCGACAACCTGCTCGAGGCGCGTAAAGTCTTGGTCGACCAGCTCAGCTCCACCCTGGCGGTGGTGGCGCGGGATGTGAAGTTACAGGTGGAATTCAACCCTGCCCAGGTCAGCGAGTATCGCCTGCTCGGTTATGAGAACCGTGCGCTCAAGCGTGAGGATTTCAACAACGACAAGGTCGACGCGGGCGAGATAGGTGCCGGGCATACGGTGACGGCCTTGTATGAAATTGTCCCGAAGGGCCAGCCGGGTTGGTTGGAGCCGCTGCGCTATGCCAACACACCCAAGCAGGATGGCCCGTCAGGGGAATTGGCGATGTTGCGCGTACGCTACAAGCCCGCTGAAGGTGGCGGCAGCCGCTTGATTGAGCACCCTATCGCAAGTGCTCAGAGCGAAGGCAAGACCAGCGATGACTTACGCTTCTCGGCCGCCGTGGCGGCCTTCGCCCAACAGCTCAAGGGTGATGGGCGTTACACTGGGACGATGAGCTTGAAGGACACGGCGCAACTGGCCCGTTCCGCCCGCGGTGATGATCCGTTCGGGCTGCGTGCCGAGTTTGTGCAGTTGGTGGAGCTTGCCCAGAGCCTCAAACCTGCACCCTGAAAGGAGTTCGTCACCTACATGTCCGCACCGATTGATCCTCCCAGCGATGAATCGCTGCTGGCCCGATACCGCAACGGCGACGGGGCTTCCTTTGAAGTCCTGTACGCCCGCCATCGCCAGGGGCTTTATCGTTTTCTCGTGTCCTTGAGCAACAAGGCCGAACTGGCCGAGGAAATCTTCCAGGACACCTGGCTCAGCCTGATCCGCAGCGCGACCCAGCCACAAGGGCGGGCGAGTTTTCGCACCTGGTTGTTCCAGATTGCCCGCAACCGCTTGATCGATCACTGGCGCAAACAGGGTGTCCACAATCCGTTGCACGACAGCTACGACGAGCAGCTTCACGTCCAGCCCGACGACACCAGCGGCCCTGAGCAGCAGCTGAGCCTGAGCCGCGACCAGGCGCGTCTCGAAGCAGCGTTGCAGGCCTTGCCCGAGGATCAGCGAGAAGTCTTCCTGCTGCGCCTGCACGGCGACCTGGAGTTGCCACAGATTGCTGCCTTGACCGGCGCCCCACTGGAAACGGTCAAGAGCCGCTTGCGTTACGCCCAGCAGAAGTTGCAGCGACTGCTGGCCGAGGAGGTACCCGCATGATCGACTCCAAACACACCCCGGATCCCAACGACGAAGTGCTGATCGAGCATTTCCGCCAACACACCAGCGGCGAGCCGCCAGCTTCCCTGGACGCTTTCATCCTGGCCGCCGCCCGCCGCGAAGCCCCGACGCCCGCGCCAAGCCTGTGGCAGCGCTGGTTGCAAGCCTGTCAACGGCCGCGCTGGCAAATGGCATTCGCCACGGTCGCCGGCGTGGCGCTGATGATCGGCCTGGTGCTGCGCTCGCCCGTGCCCCACGACGAACTGTCCTCACCCGCCTCGATGGAGTTTTCCGCCGATCGGCAAGCGCCCGCCATTGCCGCTGCACCGCCGCCGGCCATGCCCGCCCCCGCCCCGATTATCCGCATGGCGCCCCAGGGCGAACTGGCCCGGGTCCCGGCAAGTCCGATGCAATCGTTGGCGGAAAAGCCTGCGGCGAAAATGAGCAAATCGGCGCCGGCTGCACTGCCATCGCTGGAGCAGGGCCTGATGGAAATCCTGCTTTTGCGCGAGGCGGGTGAGAGCAAGGCTGCTGATGAAAAGTTGCTGGCATTGCACAAGCGCTTTCCTGAGGAGGACTTGCCGGCGCGGTTGGAGGCATTGCGCAAGCGTTGAGTGATCAGCGCTTACAAAAGCCCTGGGCATTAACGTTTCCGATCCAAAAAGTGAAGGGTCGCTTTTCAGGCGGTTGATGCTCGGTATCGGGTTACAAATGCAGCCATAGCAGGAACACTTGAGCGGAACTATACTCGCCAGCATGAAAAAGCTGATGCTCGAACTCGACGGAACCGACCCAAGCAAGCTCTCAATGGCTCGCTTGACGGATTATCTGTGTGAGCTCGCTGAGCTTTTCGGCTCCCAAGATCATGTTCATTTTGACTCTGTCACCGAAGGTTGTGTCTGCCTGAATACGTGGGTGGAAGACGAGACGTACCCACACGTCTTGAACAGGGTGCGGGAGGCCGCTCAGGGGATTGGTCCTAAGCGCGCGAGAAAAGCCTACGTGCAGCTATCCGCGCTGATGGAGCAAGATCGAGTAGATGGCGTCCTTCAGGCAGCGGATGATGCGAACATTCTCCAGTTTCCCAAAGCAAAGACCGCTCCTCCTCCCATGGTTATCATCAAACAAGGCAGCGTACAGGGACGCCTGTATGTCGTTGGTGGGAAGGATGAGACGGTTCCTGTCCGGCTTGAGGGCGCGGGTGGCGAAACTCTTCTTTGTGAAGCCGATACAGCACTGGCTGAACAGTTGGGCAAGCTTCTGTTCAAGTACGTTCGCGTTCATGGCAAGGGAGAATGGGAAAGTCGGCCGCATGGCGGTTGGCGGCTGCGCAAAATGTTCATTCAATCCTATGAAAAACTTGAAAAAACCTCGTTGCGCAGTGCGGTGACCCAGCTAAAGGAACTCGGTGGCATCACGTGGAGCGAGATGGATGATCCTCATGGAACGATCCAGAACTTAAGGGGATGAGGTGCGCATAGTTCTCGATACCAATGTCCTCGTTCAAGCCTTGGGAAATGCAAAGGACGGTATCGTTCTGGTTGATCCTGCCACTGGTCATAATGTTGATCGGGCGGAGGCTAGGGCTGAAGCCCTAATCGAACTGGTCGATGCCAGAGGTGGAACGGTGCTGATCCCAACACCTGCGTTGGCTGAGTATTTGGTTGGTGTCGATCGAAATTTTCACCAGAGCCATCTGGATGTCATAAACGGCCTTTCGTGTTTTGAGATCGTATCGTTTGACCAGATTGCGGCGGTCGAATGTGCCCGTATGGTCGATGATAACGAGTTGAAGGTGCTTGATCCTGCTGCTACCAAAGCCAAGTTACGGTTTGATCGTCAGATCATTTCTATTGCTTTGGCAACCAATGCCGATGAAATCTGGACTCATGACGCGGGTCTTTATTCTAAGGCCCAGAAATGCGGGTTGGTTACGAAATCCTTGGGGAATATTGAGCCGGCTCCGGAGCAACTGGAGGTCAAGCTGGACCACTGATAGCTCCTGAGCGCTGACAAAACCAGCGCCCACAAAAAAGCCCCAGGTCTTGCGACCTGGGGCTTTTGATTTTGAAGATGGTGCACCAGGCGGGATTCGAACCCACGACCCCTGCCTTCGGAGGGCAGTACTCTATCCAGCTGAGCTACTGGTGCGACGCGGGCGCCATGATACTCATATGCATGGCGGGCGTCCATGCTGCTGATTTGTCGGTGTTTTCACACTGCTCGGCGGCTCTTGGCTACGCTGATCAGAAAAAGCGGGCAAATTCGGTTTTTTCGTTCTTTTTTTCGAACAGCCTATTGTCCTTCACCCCCATCGGCCCTAGGATTCGTTTGAGATTTCAAACGCTCTTGTCTGGGTGCTGAACCGCACGTCTGTGCTTATGTGCGTTATTTCTGTGCTTCAGCCCGGTGAATGATTTCCCTGACGGCAGCCCCCGAGGCGCCTTTTCTACAAATCTAATTCGCTCCGCGTGCGCGCGGTGCTGTTAAGGAAAGCCGACATGCAGCTTAAAGACACCCAGTTGTTCCGCCAGCAAGCCTTTATCGATGGCGCTTGGGTCGATGCGGACAATGGTCAGACGATCAAGGTCACCAACCCGGCGACGGGCGAAGTGCTGGGCACCGTGCCGAAGATGGGCGCTGCCGAAACCCGCCGGGCGATTGAAGCCGCCGACAAGGCACTGCCGGCCTGGCGTGCACTGACCGCCAAGGAGCGCGCCAACAAGCTGCGCCGCTGGTACGAATTGCTCATCGAAAACCAGGACGACCTTGGTCGTCTGATGACCCTGGAACAAGGCAAGCCACTGGCCGAAGCCAAGGGCGAAATCGTCTACGCCGCCTCGTTCATCGAATGGTTCGCCGAAGAAGCCAAGCGCATCTACGGTGACGTGATTCCCGGCCACCAGCCCGACAAGCGCCTGATCGTGATCAAGCAGCCGATTGGTGTGACCGCGGCCATTACCCCGTGGAACTTTCCCGCCGCGATGATCACCCGTAAGGCCGGCCCGGCCCTGGCCGCCGGTTGCACCATGGTCATCAAGCCGGCTTCGCAAACCCCGTTCTCGGCCCTGGCCCTGGTGGAACTGGCGCACCGCGCCGGCATCCCGCAAGGCGTGTTGAGCGTGGTGACCGGCAGCGCCGGCGACATCGGCGGCGAGCTGACCAGCAACCCGATCGTGCGTAAGCTGTCCTTCACCGGCTCGACCGAGATCGGTCGCCAGTTGATGGCCGAATGCGCCAAGGACATCAAGAAAGTCTCCCTGGAACTGGGCGGCAACGCGCCGTTCATCGTGTTCGACGACGCGGACCTGGATAAGGCCGTCGAAGGCGCGATCATTTCCAAGTACCGCAACAACGGCCAGACCTGCGTCTGCGCCAACCGTCTGTACATCCAGGATTCGGTGTACGACGCGTTCGCCGAAAAACTCAAGGCAGCGGTCGCCAAACTCAAGATCGGCAACGGCCTGGACGATGGCACCACCACCGGTCCCTTGATCGACGAGAAAGCGGTCGCCAAAGTACAAGAACACATTGCCGATGCGGTCAGCAAAGGCGCGACCGTGCTGTCGGGCGGCAAGGCGATGGAAGGCAACTTCTTCGAGCCGACCATCCTGACCAACGTACCGAAGAACGCCGCCGTGGCGAAAGAAGAAACCTTCGGCCCGCTGGCACCGCTGTTCCGCTTCAAAGACGAAGCCGAAGTGATCGCGATGTCCAACGACACCGAGTTCGGCCTGGCCTCGTACTTCTATGCCCGCGACCTGGGCCGTGTGTTCCGTGTGGCTGAAGCCCTGGAATACGGCATGGTCGGCGTCAATACCGGT
The DNA here is from genome assembly GCF_036961705.1 of Pseudomonas sp. 3JA. NCBI lineage: Bacteria > Pseudomonadati > Pseudomonadota > Gammaproteobacteria > Pseudomonadales > Pseudomonadaceae > Pseudomonas > Pseudomonas sp. 3JA. The sequence continues at coordinate 7,884 of NZ_JBAMDJ010000059.1, read as the reverse complement.
TTGATCTCCAACGAAGTCGCGCCGTTTGGCGGCATCAAGGCTTCGGGCCTGGGCCGTGAAGGTTCCAAGTACGGCATTGAGGATTACCTGGAAATCAAATACCTCTGCCTGGGTATCTGATCCGCTTCAAGCGCAAAGGGCACGAGAGCGCTGTCCCTTTGCGCGTTTCACCTGTTCTGTTTCTTGTGGCCGGAACGCTGCGGCAGTCGATCATCGCATGCTGTCGCAGTTGCCTCCCTGCCATGTATTCCTTGAGCCACGCCGACCGATGAGCGGCGAATGAGGACATTTTAATGAGCAAGACCAACGCAGACCTGATGGCCCGCCGTACCGCCGCTGTTCCACGCGGTGTTGGCCAGATTCACCCGATCTTTGCCGAATCGGCGAAGAACGCCACGGTAACCGACGTTGAAGGTCGTGAGTTCATCGACTTCTCCGGCGGCATCGCGGTGCTGAACACCGGTCACGTGCACCCGAAAATCATCGCCGCCGTGACCGAACAGTTGAACAAGCTGACCCACACCTGCTTCCAGGTCCTGGCCTACGAGCCGTACGTGGAACTGTGTGAAAAAATCAACGCCAAGGTGCCGGGTGATTTCGCCAAGAAAACCCTGCTGGTGACCACCGGTTCGGAAGCGGTGGAAAACGCCGTGAAAATCGCCCGCGCCGCCACAGGCCGTGCCGGTGTGATCGCCTTCACCGGCGCTTACCACGGTCGCACCATGATGACCCTGGGCCTGACCGGTAAAGTCGTGCCGTACTCGGCCGGCATGGGCCTGATGCCCGGCGGCATCTTCCGCGCGCTGTACCCGAACGAACTGCACGGTGTGAGCATCGACGACTCCATCGCCAGCATCGAGCGCATCTTCAAGAACGACGCCGAACCGCGTGACATCGCGGCAATCATCATCGAGCCGGTACAGGGCGAAGGTGGTTTCTATGTAGCACCCAAGGAATTCATGCAGCGCCTGCGCGCTTTGTGCGACCAGCACGGCATCCTGCTGATCGCTGACGAAGTGCAGACCGGTGCCGGTCGTACCGGCACCTTCTTCGCCATGGAGCAGATGGGCGTTGCCGCCGACCTGACCACCTTCGCCAAATCCATCGCTGGCGGCTTCCCGTTGGCCGGTGTGTGCGGCAAGGCCGAGTACATGGATGCCATCGCGCCGGGTGGCCTGGGCGGCACCTACGCCGGTAGCCCGATCGCCTGTGCGGCGGCGCTGGCGGTGATGGAAGTGTTCGAAGAAGAACACCTGCTGGATCGCTGCAAGGCTGTGGGCGAGCGTCTGGTGGCCGGCCTCAAGGCGATCCAGAAGAAGTACCCGGTCATTGGTGACGTGCGAGCCCTGGGCGCGATGATCGCCGTGGAGCTGTTCGAAAACGGCGACTCCCACAAGCCGAACGCGGCAGCGGTAGCCCAGGTCGTGGCCAAGGCGCGTGACAAGGGTCTGATCCTGCTGTCCTGCGGCACCTACGGCAACGTTCTGCGGGTGCTGGTGCCGCTGACCGCGCCGGACGAGCAACTGGACAAAGGCCTGGCAATCCTCGAAGAGTGCTTCTCCGAACTCTGAGTGACGGTTGTGCGCTGATTCACAAAAACCCGCCTTCTGGCGGGTTTTTTCATATTGGCGAAGCTATCTGGTGGATTTTGAGCTGTCTGGAACGGCCACCAACGTCTAAGGTGCAAGTATGGCAAGGGAGCATGCTGCATGACTGCTGTGGATTTACCCGCTGTACCCCGTGTGTTGATCGCCGAGGCCGATCCGGCGTCCCGTGAGCTGCTTGAGCAGGTGTTGTCGGGTGTGCGCTACGATGCCAGGGTGGACACTTGTGGCGACGGCAAAGAGGCTTTGGATTTGCTGGCGAAGCATTCCTACGACCTGGTGATCGCCGATTGGGAGCTGCCGGGGGTTGATGGCCTGGCGATTCTGCGTGGCCTTCGCCAGCAGCATCGCACGCCGCCGTTGCCGTTCATCCTGATGAGTCGGCGTAATGACAGCGCCAGCGTGCGCGAGGTCTTGCCGCTGGCGCCGACCGCGTATCTGACCAAACCCTTGAACCGGGACAACCTGACCCAGCGTTTGCAGGGGTTGTTAGTGAACGGCGGTGAAGAAACTTCCAACGATGCGCCGGTTCCGGGGCCGGCGTTGACCTTGCTCACCTTCCTGGAACGTCGGCGTGACCTGTCCGAGGGCGCGCCCTTGATGACCGATGTGCAAGTGGCGGTCAAGCGCAGCCTCAACCCCGGCGGCCTGGACCTGAAACTGCTCGAAGAAGAAATCCGCACCGACCCGCAAATTACCGCCGTGCTGATCGCGGCGGCCAACAGCGCTGCCCAGCATCAGGGCGGTGGCCCGGTGCAGACGGTGGCCCAGGCGCTGCACCAGCTTGGTTCCGGACCAAGCATGAACCTGATCCTCGCCCTGACCCTCAAACGCTGCGCCCGGCTCAGCGTCCCATGCCTGGCGGACTATGCCGAGCGTTACTGGGAGCTGTCGCTGCACACGGCCGAATACGCCCGGACGATGGCGCGCTTGCTGGACCTGGAGCAGGAGCGCTGCTATTGCGCCGGCTTGTTGCATCGCCTGGGCGACCTGGCGTTGCTGCGCTGCTTGGAAGAGTGGAAACAGGCCGGTGGCGAGCTGGACGAGCCGGAAGAAGTTGGCGACTCGCTGGACATGTTCGGCGCCAGTTTCGGCTCGGCGTTACGTGCCCGCTGGCGTCTGCCCTTGGAGCTGCGGGAGTTGATCGCGGCGGTCTATAACTTGGGGGGCGGGGTGTATTCCCGTGAAGCCTTGGTGATGAACATGGCAGCGCAGATGGCGCATCTGCCCGCGCATGAGGGCCTTGAAGAACTGGCCCGTGGCCGCACGGCGCGGTTGCTGAAGATCGGCTTGCCGGAGTTGACGCGGTTGCGCCGCAAGTAGGACCGCCGACTCATTCTTGCTCGCGATGGTGGCAGTCCAGACAGGCCAAGAACCTGTGGCGAGGGAGCTTGCTCCCGCTGGCCTGCGCAGCAGGCCCTCAGCATGCTTACAGGCAGAACGCGTTGTTCGGTTTTGCGACTGCTGCGCAGCCGAGCGGGAGCAAGCTCCCTCGCCACAGGGGATTGTCGGTGGCTCGGAATTTCGCATCCGCCTCGAAACCAGAGCTGTGGGAGCGGCATGACTGGGCTCAACAGCACTGCGATTGGCGTCAAGCCGCGATGATGCGGTTCTTCCCTTTGCGCTTGGCTTCGTACATGGCTGCGTCGGCGCGGGCGAACAGGCTGTCGAGGGACTGGTCTTCGGGGGTAATGCCGGTCAGGCCCTGGCTGACGGTAATGCCGAAACTCTGTTCACCGCAGCGGAACATCAGGCGCTGGATTTCCCGTTGCAACCGCTCGGCCACTTGCAGCGCCATGTCCGGGGGGCAGCCGGGGAACACCGCGGCGAACTCTTCGCCGCCGATCCGCCCGAACAGGTCACCGCGCCGGAGCACGGACCGCCCGCTTTCGGCGATTCTCTGCAACACGGTATCGCCTTCCTGATGGCCGTAGGTGTCGTTGATCACCTTGAAGTCATCGATGTCCAGCAACAGGAACGCCATGGGCATACCTTGTAGCCGTGCCTGCTCGAACTCGCGGTGGGCGCATTCGAAGAAATGCCGACGATTGCTGCTTTGGGTCAGCACGTCGGTGGTCGCCAGGCGCTGCAGTTCGCTTTCCAGCAGCTTCTTTTCGGTGATGTCTTCGGCAATGCCTACCACAATCACCGGTTGCCCTGGCTCGGCCTTGCGGTTGATGAAGCATTTGTCGCTCAGCCAGCGGATTTGGCCGTTGCCGGCAATGATGCGGTATTCACGGTCTTCGACGGCGCCTTTGACCAAAACCTCGGCCAGGCTGCGCTCGGCGTACTCCAGGTCGTCGGGGTAAATGGCGTCGCGCCATTCGTTGAAGTCAGCCAGGACCAGGCCGGCGGGGCGGCCGAAGATCCGCTCGTAGGCGGGGCTGACATACAGCACCTGCCGGGTTTCCCAGTTGAACGCCCACAGCACGGCATTGACGCTGACCAGCAACGAGCTGAACAGCTGCTCACGCTCGCTCAGGCGCGCCACTTCGCCCTGGGCATGCATCAGCGCCATGAGCGTCTGGGCTGCCTCGGGCCAATGAGGTAGGGAGTAATCCTGTAGGTTCTTGTCGACCATCGGCACAAATCTCAAAGAGCATGCACTGCTATTGGTTCGCACGCGCTTTCTCCAAAACCCGCCTGGATGGCGAAGTGCTCTTTGAGATAGGAGATTTGGGGCGAAGTTCCTTTTCAGGCGACGAAGGGCGTGGGGATTTAGCGAGTCAGGTGCCAAGTGTTGGACCTGTGGCGAGGGAGCTTGCTCCCGCTTGAGCGCGAAGCGCTCACAAGAAAGGAAGGGCTGCTGCGCAGCCCAGCGGGAGCAAGCTCCCTCGCCACAAAAAAGCCCCTGTCCACAGTGCTGGCGTTGCCTGGTCAGGCCGTAGCAGGCCGTAGCGAGTAGGTCTTGAGTTGGTCGGCAAACTCGCGCAGGGACTGGATGCCGCTAGCCTCGGCCTCGTGGACCCATTCCTTGATGGCGGCGAGCATGTCGTGGCCGTTGCTGCTGGTCTTGACCCAGATCTGCTGCAAGGCCAGGCGTTTCTCGTAGATCACCTTCAGCGCCTGGCTGTGTTCGAGCATGTTCTGGATGCGCACGTGGTGACGCTCGTCCAGCAGGCTGGTTTCCCGCGACAGCAGGCGTTTGGCCCTGTGGAACTGGTGACGCACCGAGTGATCGACCTTTTCCAGTTCCTGCTTGACCAGCGGCGCGATGACCAGCCGGCGGTACTGCGCCATGATCTGGAAACGGTTGTTGAGAATCGCCATGGCCGTGTCCATGTCCAGGTGGCCCTTGCCTTCGACCCGGTGGGCGATCGGCGCAACCCGCTGGACCTTGGCCAGGCGCAGGATACTGAACACCCGTATCCAGGCCCAGCCCAGGTCGAACTCCCATTTGCGTACCGACAGCTTGGCCGAGTTGGGGTAGGTGTGGTGGTTGTTGTGCAGTTCTTCGCCGCCGATCAGGATGCCCCAGGGCACCAGGTTGGTCGCCGCGTCGCGGCATTCGAAGTTGCGGTAGCCCACGGCATGGCCCAGGCCATTGACCACGCCAGCGGCCCAGACGGGGATCCACATCATCTGGATGGCCCAGATAGTGATGCCGATGGTACCGAACAACAGCAGGTCGATGATGCCCATGATCGCCACGCCCAGCAGCGGGAAGCGGCTGTAGAGGTTGCGCTCGATCCAGTCGTCGGGGCAGTTCTTGCCGTAGATGCGCAGGGTTTCCGGGTTTTCCGCCTCGGCGCGATACAGCTCGGCGCCTTTGCGCAGCACGGTGGACAAACCCTTGATGACCGGACTGTGAGGGTCATCCTCGGTTTCGCATTTGGCGTGGTGCTTGCGGTGGATGGCGGTCCACTCGCGGGTGTTCTGTGCCGTGGTCAGCCACAGCCAGAAGCGGAAGAAATGTTTGAGGCCGGCATTGAGCTCCAGGGAGCGGTGCGCCGAATAACGGTGCAGGTAGACCGTGACGGCAATGATCGTGACGTGGGTCATCAGCAGGGTGACTGCCACCAGTGACCAGGCCGACAAGCCAAGAAAACCTTCGTACCACATAGGCTGTAGGGCCCTCGATAAAGATAGAAACAGCCGTTGCATTATCACCGGCCCTACAGATAAAACCAGTCGGCCTTTCAGATAAGAGTGGCTGAATGTTTCTTCCTCTATAATCCCCACCTCTCTGTAGGGACATGGATGGCCGAATGCCTGCTTATCAACGCAGTGCCATGCGCGTAGCGCTGCTTTACCTCGTGTTGTCAGTCGTCTGGCTGCAGCTGATTGGTTATTTATTGAGCAGTTTCTTCGATCAATTCGCTGACAGACAACGCTGGCTGCTGATCAACGGCTATGCCTGGGTCCTGCTCAGCGCCGGGTTGATCTTCTTGGCGCGGGCGCGGATCTCGCGATTTTTCGCCAAGGGTGAGCACGGCGCCGATCGCGAGCGTCTGCGCCAGGCTGCCGCCGTCTTCGATTGCACCCGCGAAGGGGTGTTGGTGACCGACCGCAACGGCCTGATTGTGCACGTGAACCGGGCCTTCATGGCGATCACCGGTTATGTGCGGGATGAAGTGCTGGGCCAGCGCCCCAGCCTGTTCAAGTCCGGTCGTCATGGGACGGATTTCTATCGCGACATGTTTACCTCCCTGGACAGCCAGGGGGAGTGGAGCGGCGAGATCTGGAATCGGCGTAAAAGCGGTGAGATCTACCCGCAGTGGCAGACGATCCGCGTCATTCGCGACGACAGCGGCGAGGTCAGCCATTATGTCGCGGTGTTTTCTGATATCAGTGCCATCAAGGATTCCGAGCACGAACTGGCCTACCTGGCCCATCACGACCCGCTGACCGGCTTGCCCAACCGCCTGCTGTTTTCCGATCGTACCGAGCAGGCCCTGGCGTCGGCGCAGTTGCACAAGCGTGGCTGTGCCCTGTTGCTGCTGGACCTGGATCACTTCAAGAACATCAATGACAGCCTGGGTCACAACGTGGGCGATGAGTTGCTCAAAGGCGTGGCCGAGCGGTTTCGCGGGCTTTTTGCGCCGGGCGTGACCCTGGCCCGGCTGGGGGGCGACGAATTTGCGGTGCTGGTGGAAAACTGCTCGCAGCCAGGCCAGGCAGCGGCGCTGGCCCGGCGCATCCTGGACGCCTTGAAAGAGCCCCTGCGGTTCGATGACCATGCATTGTTCATCAATGCCAGCATCGGTATCAGCCTGTTTCCCGGCGATGCCCTGAGCGCCGGGCAGCTGCTGCGCAATGCCGATTCGGCGTTGTTCAAGGCCAAGAGCGCCGGACGCGACGGCTACGCCTTGTACACCGAAGAACTCACCGCCCACGCCCAGCAGCGGGTCGAGATTGCCTTCGAATTGCGGCGCGCGCTGCAGCAACAGGAGTTGCGCGTTCACTACCAGCCAGTCCACGACTTGGCGACCAGTCGTCTGATCGGTGTCGAGGCGCTGGTGCGATGGGAGCATCCCACGCGTGGATTGGTGTCGCCGGCCGAGTTCATTCCCATTGCTGAACGTACCGGCCTAATTGCCCAGGTCGATGCCTGGGTCATGGACCAGGCCTGCCGGCAAATGTGCCAGTGGCAGCAGGCCGGCGTGGCGCTGTCGTTTGTCGCCGTCAACGTATCGAGTCGGTTGTTTGCGCGTCGCGAGTTGTATGACCAGGTCGCGCAGGTGTTGCACGACACGGGCCTGGATCCGGGTTGCCTGGAGCTGGAAGTGACGGAAAGCGCGGTGATGGATGACCCGGAGGTTGCGCTGGAGCAGATGCATCGCCTGCGGGAGCTGGGCGTGCGCCTGGCTATCGACGATTTCGGGACGGGCTATTCGTCGTTGCTGCGGCTTAAGCGTTTGCCGGTGCAGAAGCTGAAGATCGATCAGGGTTTTGTCGCGGGGTTACCGTGGGATGAGGATGACGCGGCGATCGTCCGAGTGATCATCGCCCTGGCCCACAGCATGGGCATGCAGGTGCATGCCGAGGGCATCGAGCAGCGTGAGCAGGCGGCATTTTTGCTGGGACAGGCGTGTGAGCAGGGGCAGGGCTACTGGTTTGGCCGGCCCGTGGCGGCGGCGCAGTTGGATTGGCACTGCGCGCCGGTCATTGCTTGATCGTCAGTGGTATTGGTGTTGATCGGGTACATATCCGTTGCTGCGGTAACGGCCACTTAGGGTTCCGCCCTGACGGCGGCTCACTTTTGAGAAGCGCAAAAGTAAGCAAAACGCTTTTGCCCCACCACTCGGTGCCTCGCCTAGGCTCGGCATGCCCTCACTCC
>NZ_JBAMDJ010000058.1:0-35226 GCF_036961705.1 Pseudomonas sp. 3JA | reverse complement strand
GGGAGGATTCAATCTCTACCTCTACGCCCCAAACCCCTTCTCTTGGATAGACCCATTGGGGCTAGCCTGTGGCCCTGCCACCCGCCAAAACTCAAAAGGAAGATGGATCGACGCCAGAGGTAGATTTGCGAATAAACCGAATGTCGCCAAACTGCCGTCGCTAAAAGGAAAGTCCGTACCACAGGTGGAGAAAATCCTTAGGCAAAACGGCTACACCCGAACCAATCCTGCAAATACCAGGAACCAGCGCTGGGTACACGCCGATGGTTCGGAAGTTCAAATTCATGCCTATGGAAATACAAACCCCACTCCCTTTAAAGGATCGAACAATGCTCACAGTCACAAATCATTGGGCCGGCACGGCAACCCAGGCACGACTGAGCTAGCCAACGACGGAAAAACCGCCGTCAGCACTCATTCCGCGGAAGCGCACATCGGGATGCAGAATCCACCAGACTATCCAACGATATCGGGCAGGCCTCACGGCAGTTAGGGGATGACGACTATGTCAGCAGAATTCATAGTATCTTTTGAAGACAAGAACTGGTATGCGACTCACCTCGAAGCGCTCACACAGAAAATCACCCGCCTTGGAACGTTTTCCGCATCGTTTGAGGAAAACGAATTTCGCTTGATAGGCACCGAACCCAGAAGCCCAGGGGATTGGAGCTACGACGTACGACTGTTTTTAGAAAAAGAACGCATTTTTGTGGAGATCAGCGCTCATCCAAAAAGTATCGAACGAGACCTTTCCGTTCTTTTTGAATGGATCAGGTCATGCACCCGAATTGCTATAAAGGATGAGGACGGCGAGTCGTCAGGTTGGTAGCCCTATTTGATAAAAAAGTGATCAGGGTTTCCACCCACTCCACTTCCTCGTAGGAACACCGATCTCCCCGTGGCGAGGGAGCTTGCTCCCGCCGGGTCGCGAAGCGGCCCTGATGTTCGGCCCATCGCGCCGTCTCAGGCATTCAGATCACGACGGCTTCGCCGCCGAGCGGGAGCAAGCTACCTCGCCACGAAAAACAGGGCAACCCGCAGCTCTGTTTATGCTCCCGGCACGCCCTTTCGTTTTTCCCCCGGGGCCATGGAATGTCTATAGTCAATTGATCTGGGTCATGACTTGTTACATCCGCTACACCATTCTATGCAGACCCCCAACGCGACCAAAGGTCGCACCCTTGGGCTAGAGCGACAGGCGTATCATTGCGCCACCGCAACACCCTTTCTGACCGTGGTTAGCACGTACTGGCCACGGCACTTTTCCACTGCCGTGGGATGCATTTGATGAGTAACCAGATTCCGGTACATGACGTCACCCCGCCTGCCAAGGACGCGAACAAAAGCGTCGACCTGTATGCCTCTCGGGAAAAAATCTACACCCGCGCCTTCACTGGCCTGTTCCGCAACCTGCGAATGGCTGGCGGCGCGCTATTGTTCCTGCTGTATTTTGGTACGGTCTGGCTGAACTGGGGTGGCCATCAGGCCGTCTGGTGGAACCTGCCGGAGCGCAAATTCTTTATTTTCGGCGCCACCTTCTGGCCCCAGGATTTCATCCTGCTGTCCGGGATGTTGATCATTGCCGCCTTTGGCCTGTTTTTCATCACAGTCTATGCAGGACGCGTGTGGTGTGGCTACACCTGCCCACAGAGCGTGTGGACCTGGATCTTCATGTGGTGCGAAAAAGTCACCGAAGGCGACCGCAACCAGCGCATCAAGCTCGACAAGGCCCCCATGGGCGCCAACAAATTCCTGCGCAAGCTCGCCAAGCACAGCCTGTGGCTGCTGATCGGTTTCGTCACCGGCATGACCTTTGTCGGTTACTTCACGCCAATCCGCGAACTGGTGTTCGAGTTCTTTACCGGCCAGGCCGATGGCTGGTCGTATTTCTGGGTGGGTTTCTTCACCCTCGCCACCTACGGCAACGCTGGCTGGCTGCGTGAGCAAGTGTGTATCTACATGTGCCCTTACGCACGCTTCCAGAGCGTGATGTTCGACAAGGACACCCTGATCGTTTCCTACGACCCGCGTCGCGGCGAAAGCCGTGGCCCGCGCAAGAAGGGCGTTGACTACAAAGCCCTGGGCCTGGGGGATTGCATCGACTGCACCATGTGCGTCCAGGTCTGCCCGACCGGCATCGACATCCGCGACGGCCTGCAGATCGAATGCATCGGCTGCGCGGCCTGCATCGATGCCTGCGACAACATCATGGACAAAATGGATTATCCACGCGGCCTGATCAGCTACACCACCGAACACAACCTTTCAGGACAGAAAACCCATAAACTGCGCCCGCGCCTGATCGGTTATGCCTTGGTGCTGCTGACCATGATGAGCCTGTTGGCGGCGGCGTTCTTCATGCGCTCGCTGGTGGGTTTCGACGTCAGCAAGGACCGCGTGCTCTACCGCGAAAACGCCGAAGGCCGGATCGAGAACGTCTACAGCCTGAAGATCATGAACAAAGACCAGCGCGACCATACGTACGTCCTGGAAGCCGCCGGCCTGCCCGACCTCAAGTTGCAAGGCCGTCGGGAAATCAAGGTCGCGGCCGGCGAGATCTACAGCCAGCCGGTCGAGCTGTCCAGCGCACCGGAACAACTGCCATCGAGCACCAACGAGGTGACCTTCATCCTCAAGGACGCCGATGACGAAAGCGTACATGTCGAAGCCAAGAGCCGGTTCATCGGCCCACAAACTCGTTGAGAGAACTGAACATGCCTGCAGCAACCGCCACCAGCCCTTGGTACAAGCACCTCTGGCCGTGGATCATCATCGCGATCCTGACCTGCTCGGTGACACTGAGCCTGACGATGGTGACCATTGCGGTGAAGAACCCGGACAACCTGGTCAACGACAATTATTATGAAGCCGGCAAGGGCATCAACCGCTCGCTGGAGCGCGAATTGCTGGCCCAGACCCTGCAACTGCGTGCCAACGTGCAACTGGACGAACTCACCGGAGAGGTGAACCTGCGCCTGAACGGCAACAGCCGTCCCCAGACCCTGGAACTGAGCCTGATCTCGCCGACCCAACCGGAGAAGGACCGCAAGATCGTCCTGACCCGCAACGACAGTGAACCAGGGCGCTACGTCGGTCAGTTGGCGGACAAGATCGAAGGCCGGCGCTTTGTCGAATTGCTGGGGGTGGAGAACGACAAGACCTGGCGCCTGTTCGAAGAAGAGCAGATCAATCACGGCCAGGACCTCCTGCTCGGCGATGAACCGCTGCAAGGCGCTGAAGACCTGAAGCAGTAAATCGCTTCTCTGTGGCGAGGGAGCTTGCTCCCGCTGGGTCGCGAAGCGGCCCCGTTCGTCGTATGACCGGCTCACCCGATTACGACTGCTACGCAGCCGAGCGGGAGCAAGCTCCCTCGCCACAACAGCGCCCATAAACCAGCAAACGCCCCAGCCAAAAAGGCCTTCATGCGACAACCATGACCACTCCACAGCCCTGCTACCACTGCGCCCTGCCCGTCCCCCCTGGCAGTCGCTTCACCGCCGTTGTCCTCGGTGAAACCCGCGAGCTGTGCTGCCCGGGTTGCCAGGCGGTGGCCGAGGCCATTGTCGCCGGCGGCCTGGAAAGTTATTACCAGCATCGCAGCGAAGCGTCGGCCAACCCCGAATCCCTGCCCGTCCAGTTGACCGATGAACTGACACTGTACGATCGCCCAGACGTGCAGCAATCATTCATGCGCCATGAAGGCGAACTGGCCGAAACCACCTTGTTGATGGAAGGCATCAGTTGCGCCGCCTGCGGCTGGTTGATCGAAAAGCAATTACGCAGCCTGCCGGCCGTGGCCGAGGCGCGATTGAACCTGTCCAATCATCGCCTGCATGTACGTTGGGCCGACGCTCAACTGCCGCTGAGCACGCTGCTCACCGAATTGCGCCAGATCGGCTATGTCGCCCACCCGTACCAGGCCGACCAGGCCTGTGAACAACTCGCCGCACAAAACCGCCTGGCCCTGCGCCAATTGGGTGTGGCCGGTCTGTTGTGGTTCCAGGCGATGATGGCAACCATGGCCACCTGGCCGGAATTCAACATCGACCTGAGCCCGGAGATGCACACCATCCTGCGCTGGGTTGCCCTGTTCCTCACCACGCCCATCGTCTTCTATAGCTGCGCGCCGTTCTTCAAAGGCGCCATGCGCGACCTGCGCACCCGCCACCTGACCATGGACGTTTCCGTGTCCCTGGCCATCGGCAGCGCCTACGTTGCCGGGATCTGGACGTCAATTACCGGGGTCGGCGAGTTGTACTTCGACGCCGTAGGCATGTTTGCCCTCTTCCTGTTGGCCGGCCGTTACCTGGAACGCCGGGCCCGGGAGCGCACGGCCGCCGCCACCGCCCAACTGGTCAATCTGTTGCCGGCCTCGTGCCTGCGCCTGGAAGACAACGGCCAGAGCGAACGCATCCTGCTCAGCGAGTTGCGCACCGGCGATCGGGTATTGGTGCATCCAGGCGCGGTGCTGCCGGCCGATGGCAGGATCCTGGATGGCCAGTCCAGCATCGACGAATCGCTGCTGACCGGTGAATACCTGCCACAACCTCGCCAGGTGGGCGACGCGGTCACCGCCGGCACGCTGAACGTCGAAGGGGCCTTGACGGTCGAGGTGCTGGCCCTCGGGCAGGACACCCGATTGTCGGCCATCGTGCGGCTGCTGGAGCGGGCCCAGGCCGAAAAGCCACGGCTGGCGGAAATCGCCGACCGCGCGGCCCAATGGTTCTTGCTGTTCTCCTTGATCGCCGCTGCCGTCATCGGGCTGGTGTGGTGGCAACTGGACGCTTCGCGTGCGTTCTGGATCGTCCTGGCGATGCTGGTCGCCACCTGCCCTTGCGCGTTGTCCCTCGCCACGCCGACCGCCCTCACCGCCGCCACCGGCACCCTGCACAAACTCGGTCTGCTGCTGACGCGCGGTCATGTGCTGGAAGGCCTGAACCAGATCGACACGGTAATTTTCGACAAGACCGGTACCCTCACCGAAGGCCGCCTGGCGTTGCGCGCCATTCGGCCATTGGCGGCCCTCGACAGTGATCAATGCCTGGGCTTGGCCGCCGCCCTGGAAAATCGCTCCGAACACCCTATCGCCCGCGCCTTCGGCCGCGCGCCATTGGCCGCCGAACAGGTGCAAAGCACCCCGGGGCTGGGGCTGGAAGGTTTGGTGACCGAACAGCGCCTGCGCATCGGCCAGCCCGGTTTCGTCTGCGAACTGAGTGGCGCCGCCGTACCGCAAATGCCGGACGAACCCGGGCAATGGCTATTGCTGGGCGATGAGATCGGGCCCCTGGCCTGGTTCGTCCTCGATGACCGCTTGCGCGTCGATGCCCCGGCACTGCTGGCGGCCTGCAAGGCACGGGGCTGGCGGACGCTGCTGTTGTCGGGTGACAGTTCGCCCATGGTTGCCAGTGTCGCCGCCGAGCTGGGCATCGATGAGGCTCGCGGCGGGCTGCGCCCGGACGACAAACTGGCCGTGTTGCAGCAGTTGCATCAACAGGGCCGCAAGGTGCTGATGCTCGGCGATGGCGTGAACGACGTGCCCGTGCTGGCGGCGGCGGACATCAGTGTCGCCATGGGCTCGGCCACCGACCTGGCCAAGACCAGCGCCGACGCGGTGCTGCTGTCCAACCGCCTCGACGCCCTGATCCACGCCTTCAGCCTGGCCCGACGCACCCGCCGTGTGATCATCGAGAACCTGGTGTGGGCCGGGCTGTACAATGGCCTCATGTTGCCGTTCGCCGCCCTCGGCTGGATTACGCCGGTGTGGGCGGCGGTCTGCATGTCCATCAGTTCGTTGACCGTCGTGTTGAATGCGCTGAGGCTGACACGTCAGCCCAAGACGCAGGTTTTCGACACCACGCCCGATACCCGCCCGCTGCCGGCCTGAGCCGCACGGGCATGGAGTTCCGACATGCCAGCTCTCTACGTGATGATCCCGGCCGCGCTGCTGATCGTGGCCATCGCTGTGTACATTTTCTTCTGGGCCGTGGACAGCGGCCAGTACGACGACCTCGACGGTCCGGCCCACAGCATTCTGTTCGACGATCAGGACCCGAACCACAAGGCGGCGGTGGACGAAGCCAGTGGCGAGGCCCGCAAGCCGGACGACAAGGCTGGGCCCCATGCTTGACCTGGCACCCCTGCTGGTTTCGGCGGTCATCCTTGGCCTGCTCGGCGGCGGACACTGCCTGGGCATGTGCGGCGGCCTGATGGGCGCCCTGACCCTGGCGATTCCCAAGGAACAGCGCAGCCGGCGCTTTCGGCTGCTGCTGGCGTACAACCTGGGGCGAATCCTGAGCTACGCCACCGCCGGGTTGCTGATCGGCCTGGCCGGTTGGGCGGTGTCCAACAGCCCGGCGGCGATGATCATGCGGGTGCTGGCCGGCTTGCTGTTGATTGCCATGGGCTTGTACTTGGCGGGCTGGTGGAGCGGCCTGACCCGCATCGAAAGCGTCGGTCGCGGCCTGTGGCGGCACATCCAACCCGTCGCCAACCGTTTGCTGCCCGTGTCGAGCCTGCCCCGGGCCTTGCTGCTCGGCGCGCTATGGGGCTGGCTGCCGTGCGGCCTGGTCTACAGCACCCTGTTGTGGTCCGCCAGCCAGGGCAATGCGCTGGACAGCGCGTTGCTCATGCTCGCCTTCGGCCTGGGCACCTGGCCGGTGCTGCTCGCCACGGGCCTGGCCGCCGAACGCGTCACCGCCCTGCTGCGCAAACGCAGCGTGCGCATGGCCGGCGGCTTGTTGGTGATTATTTTCGGGGTATGGACACTGCCTGGGCCGCATCAACATTGGCTCATGGGGCATTGACCAAGTCGTCCCCAATCGCGAGCATCGACAACTCCCAATGCCCCGTTGACGCAAATCAAAACGGCCACCCCCTCGCGCCCCTAGACTCGCCCCATGCCAGTCTATCCGGGGAATGCCCGCATGCTCGACACCATTTGTTGGGACTCAAATCTTATCCGCCGTTACGACCTGGCGGGACCACGCTACACCTCGTACCCCACTGCAGCGCAGTTCGGCAGCCAGGTGGGCACCTTCGACCTGCTCCATGCCCTGCGCGACAGCCGCAAGGCCCTGCGACCGTTGTCGCTATACGTGCACATACCGTTCTGTGCGAACATTTGCTACTACTGCGCCTGCAACAAAGTCATCACCAAGGACCGCGGTCGTGCCCACGCCTACCTGCAACGCCTGGAGCAGGAAATCCAACTGATCGGCTGTCACCTGAACCCCACCCAGCGCGTGGAACAGTTGCACTTTGGCGGCGGCACCCCGACGTTCCTCAGCCACGACGAACTGCGCCAACTGATGGCCAAGCTGCGCCTGCACCTGAACCTGCTGGACGACGATTCCGGTGACTACGGCATCGAAATCGACCCCAGGGAAGCCGACTGGTCGACCATGGGCCTGTTGCGCGAACTGGGTTTCAACCGGGTCAGTATCGGCCTGCAAGACCTTGATCCAGCGGTGCAGCGGGCCGTCAATCGCCTGCAAAGTCTCGAGGAAACCCGCGCAGTGGTCGAAGCCGCCCGGACCTTGCAGTTCCGTTCGATCAACATTGACCTGATTTATGGACTGCCCAAGCAGACCCCGGAAAACTTCGCCCGCACGGTCCAGGAAGTCATCCACCTGCAACCGGACCGGCTCTCGGTGTTCAACTACGCCCACCTGCCGGAACGCTTCATGCCCCAGCGGCGCATCAACAGCCAGGACTTGCCGACCCCGGAGCAGAAACTGGCAATGCTGCAAGGCACCATCGAACAGCTGACCGCCGCCGGTTACCGCTATGTCGGCATGGACCACTTCGCCCTGCCCGACGACGAACTGGCAATCGCTCAGGAAGAGGCTACGTTGCAGCGCAACTTCCAGGGCTACACCACCCATGGCCATTGCGACCTGATCGGCCTTGGCGTGTCAGCCATCAGCCAGATCGGCGATTTGTACTGCCAGAACAGCAGTGATCTGAGCCATTACCAGAACACCCTCGCCGACGGGCAACTGGCGACCAGTCGCGGGCTGATCTGCAACGCTGACGACCGGCTGCGGCGCGCGGTGATCCAGCAATTGATCTGCCATTTCCACCTGCCCTTCGCCGAGATCGAGCAAACCTTCAACATCGATTTTCGCGGTTACTTCGCCCCGCAATGGCCGCAATTGCGGGCCATGGCCGCGGATGGGCTGATCGAGCTGGATGACACCCACATCCGGGTATTGCCCGCCGGGCGCCTGCTGGTTCGGTCCGTGTGCATGGTGTTCGATGCCTATTTGGACCAGCACAACCGACAGCGCTTCTCCCGCGTTATTTGAGCGCGACAATTTGACGACGAAACCGCACTGGCCGGAGTGCCATCTCTGGGGTACCCTTACGCCTTATGCGTGATTTCCCACAAGGATTTAAGAAATGTCCGAGCCAGTCAAACTGCGCGCCCACAACCAGGCCCATTGCAAGGATTGCAGCCTGGCCCCCCTCTGCCTGCCGCTTTCGCTGAATCTTGAGGACATGGACGCGCTGGACGACATCGTCAAACGGGGCCGACCGTTGAAAAAAGGCGAGTTCCTGTTTCGCCAGGGCGACGCCTTCGACTCTGTCTACGCCGTGCGCTCGGGCGCCTTGAAGACCTTCAACCTGAGCGATGGCGGCGAAGAACAGCTCACCGGCTTCCACCTGCCCAGCGAACTGGTGGGCCTGTCCGGTATGGACACCGAGTCCCACCCGGTCTCGGCCCAGGCGCTGGAAACCACCTCGGTGTGCGAAATTCCCTTCGATCGCCTGGACGAGTTGGCCATACAGCTGCCGCAACTGCGCCGCCAGTTGATGCGGGTCATGAGCCGGGAAATCCGTGACGATCAGCAGATGATGCTGCTGCTCTCGAAAAAAACCGCCGACGAGCGTATCGCCACGTTCCTGGTCAACCTCTCGGCACGCTTCCGCGCCCGCGGGTTCTCGGCCAACCAGTTCCGCCTGAGCATGTCGCGCAATGAAATCGGCAATTACCTGGGCCTGGCAGTGGAAACTGTGTCCCGGGTGTTCACCCGTTTCCAGCAGAACGAATTGATTGCCGCCGAAGGCAAGGAAATTCACATTCTTGACCCGATCCAGCTCTGCGCCCTGGCCGGCGGCTCGATCGACGGCTGATGAACCTGCGCGGCTGAGGGATTTGCCTCGCCGCGCTATACTGCCGCGTTTGCAGCCCTGCCAGGACACCTCCACGATGGTCTTTGACTCCTTCGACATCAAATCCCTGATCCGCCCCGTGATCGACTTCCCCAAGCCCGGCGTGATCTTTCGCGACATTACCCCACTCTT
The DNA here is from genome assembly GCF_036961705.1 of Pseudomonas sp. 3JA. Classification (NCBI taxonomy): domain Bacteria; kingdom Pseudomonadati; phylum Pseudomonadota; class Gammaproteobacteria; order Pseudomonadales; family Pseudomonadaceae; genus Pseudomonas; species Pseudomonas sp. 3JA. The sequence continues at coordinate 25,920 of NZ_JBAMDJ010000058.1, read as the reverse complement.
CCAATCCCCGACCGCCCTGCGACTGGTCATGGACAGTTTCGCCCACCGGTACGTCGAGGCCGAGTTCACTCATATCGGCGCGATGGATGCGCGGGGTTTCCTGATTGGCTCGATCCTGGCCTATCAGTTGAACAAGCCGCTGATCTTGTTCCGCAAGCAAGGCAAGCTGCCGGCCGATGTGCTGGCCGAGGGTTACCAGACCGAATACGGCGAAGCCTTCCTTGAAGTGCACGCCGATAGCTTGTGCGAGGGTGATTCGGTGGTGATGTTCGATGACCTGATCGCCACGGGTGGCACGCTGATCGCCGCTGCCAACCTGATCCGCCGTATGGGCGCCAAAGTCCACGAAGCCGCGGCGATCATCGACCTGCCGGAGCTGCTCGGCTCCCAACGCCTGGAAGACATGGGGATTCCCACGTTCTGCCTGACGCAGTTCTCGCTCAGCGAAAAATAACGCTCGCTACGAAACCTAATGTGGGAGCGAGCAAGCTCGCTCCCACAGGTACTGTGTAGCGGCTACAACGCGATCGGCTTGCGCCCGGCAAACGAATGCGCCAGCGTCCCGCCATCCACCAATTCAAGCTCCCCACCCAGCGGCACGCCGTGGGCGATGCGCGAGGCGATCAAGCCTTTGTTGTTGAGCAGTTGGGCAATGTAATGGGCGGTGGCTTCGCCTTCGACCGTCGGGTTCGTAGCGAGAATGACTTCCGTGAACGTACCCGCCTCTTCGATCCGCGCGATCAACTGTGGAATGCCGATGGCTTCAGGCCCCAAGCCGTCGAGCGGTGACAAATGGCCCTTGAGCACGAAATAACGGCCGCGAAAACCGGTCTGCTCTACCGCATACACATCCATAGGCCCTTCCACCACGCAAAGCAGGCTGTCGTCCCGACGCGGATCGGCACATTGTGGACAGAGATCGTCTTCGGTGAGGGTGCGGCATAACCGGCAATGCCCTACGCCTTCCATGGCCTGGCTCAGGGCCTGGGCCAGGCGCGAACCGCCGCTGCGATCACGCTCGAGCAATTGCAACGCCATGCGCTGGGCAGTTTTCTGACCTACACCCGGCAACGTTCGCAGGGCATCGATCAGTTGGCGAATCAAAGGGCTGAAGCTCATGGAGGAAATGTCCGACATAACAACGAGACGCGGTTTATACCCGCGCCTCCGATTAGCGTCAAATACTCAATCCTGCGCGACCCGCACCACCAACTTGCCGAAGTTGCGCCCTTCCAACAACCCGATAAACGCCTGTGGCGCATTCTCAAGGCCATCGACCAGGTCTTCACGGAACTTGACCTTGCCATCGCGCACCCAAGGGGCCATGGCACTGATGAACTCCGGCTGACGGTCGCCGTAGTCATCGAACACAATAAACCCCTGGATCCGCACGCGCTTGTTAAGCAACGTGCGCTGCAACTGCGGCAAGCGATCCGGGCCGCTCGGCGCTTGATGATCGTTGTAGGACGCGATCAGGCCACAAAGCGGGATTCGCGCCTTGGCGTTGAGCAGCGGCACGACGGCATCGAAAACCTTGCCACCGACGTTTTCGTAATAGATGTCGATGCCCTTGTCGCAAGCCTGCGCCAGCTCCTCGGCAAAACGTGCGCTCTTGTGATCGACACAGGCGTCAAATCCCAGCTCGTCGACCACGTACTTGCATTTCTCGCGGCCACCCGCGACGCCGACGACGCGCAGGCCCTTGATCTTCGCCACCTGGCCGACCACCGAGCCCACCGCACCCGAGGCCGCCGCGACCACCAGGGTCTCCCCGGCCTTGGGTTGGCCGATGTCCATCAGCCCCATGTAAGCGGTCATGCCCGGCATGCCCAGTACACCCAAGGCCATCGACGGGCTCGCAAGCCCCGAGGGGATGGGCATCACGTTGCGCCCGTCGCTGATGCTGTGGCTCTGCCAACCGGTGGCCCCCACCACCAGATCACCCTCCTGGAATTTCGGGTGCATCGAGCGCTCCACGCGGCTGACGGCGCCGCCGGTCATCACCTCGTCGATTTTTACCGGAGCAGCGTAGGAAGGCGCGTCACTCATTCGCCCGCGCATGTAAGGGTCCAGCGACAGGAATTGCGTCTTGAGCAGGATCTGCCCTTGCGCCAGCTCCGGCAGCGTCACGTGCTCCAGGCGGAAATTCTCCGCGGTCGGGGCGCCGTGGGGGCGGGAGGCAAGGACGATGCGCTGGTTGGAGGTCGATGCTTGTGACATGGAAGCGTCTCCTTGATCGTTGAGTGGCACGTATAGGGAGCAGACCATTGCCGAGGGGGCGGCGTTCGATGTTTGTTCAGCGGGCACCTGTGGGAGCAAGGCTTGCCCACGATACAGACACCTCGGTGTGTCGGAGCGGCGCGTCATCGTTCATCGCGGGCAAGCCTTGCTCCCACAGGTATGATTTCTACCACCGCTCGCGCCTATGATAGAAACAAAAATGCCAGGCGCGATGCCTGGCATTGTGTGTAGCCCATCCCGACCGGGATGGCGAATCAGAACGGCAGTTTCATGCCCGGCGGCAGTTGCATGCCGGCCGTCATGCCAGACATCTTGTCCTGGCTGTTGGCTTCGATCTTGCGCACCGCGTCATTGACGGCGGCGGCGAACAGGGCTTCGAGCATTTCCTTGTCGTCTTCGCTCAGGCCTTCAACCACGCTTGGGTCGATGCTGACGCGCTTGATGTCGTGGCGACCGGTCATGACCACGGTCACCATGTCGCCGCCGGACTTGCCGGTGACTTCGGCGTTGGCCAGTTCTTCCTGCATCTTGGCCATTTTTTCCTGCATCTGCTGCGCCTGCTTCATCAGGCCGGCCATGCCACCTTTCATCATGGGAATCACCTCGAAAGTACTTGGATAAACAACGCACCCGGCCCGTTCAGCCCGGTGCCTTCAGTTATGAGCCCTGGGTGACCGGGGCCTCGACAGGTTCGATAGTATCGTGACGGACCACGGCGCCGAACTGTTGCATCATCTGCTGGATGAATGGATCACCGTGGATCGACTCCTCGGCTTCGCGCTGACGGTCGGCACGGCGCCGGGACGCGGCCTGGGCCGGGGTCTCCTGCTCGGGCTTGATCAGCTCGATGGTCAGCGTCAGGGTGCGCTGGTGATACTGGTTCAGCGCATCGTTGAGGCGACGCTGCTGGGTCGCGTTGAACAGCGCGCTGTGGGCCGGGTCCAGGTGCAGCAGCCAGTGGTCGCCTTCCACGGCCATCAGCGTGCAGTTGGCGGCGATGCTGCCGGTCATGCCGCTGATCGGCAGTTTAGGGAACAGCTCCAGCCATTGCAGGGCCAGCCCGGTGGCTGGCATCGCCGCGGGTTCCGGCTCGGGCTCCGGGGCCGGCTCAGCGGCGTGCTCGCTGGCCAGGTCGTCCAGGTAGCTGTAGGCCGAATCCAGGTCTGGCTCGATGTAATCCTCGTCCAGCGGCGGTTCGTCGTCCTGATCGATGCCTGGCGTGGCGATATCGACGTCGGCCACTGTCGGTTCGGGCACCGGCGCGGCGACCCACTCAGGCGCATCGGGCACCACGCTGTCGGGCGTCGGCAAAGGCATCGGCGGCAACTCGGGCTGCTCGGCGATGGTCTCCAGGACCGGTTCCACGGCAGGTTGCTGGACAACCTCGGGTTCGATCGGATCGTTCCAGGGCAGATCGACAACGGCTTCGGCGACCGGTTCGGGCAGCGCCTCGACGATCGGTTCAGGTTCTGGCTCAGGGGCCGCGACAACGGGTGTCGGGGTCGCTGGTGCCACAGGTGCCGACGCTACCGGAGCCGAAGCCACTGCCGGCGCAACGACGGGCGCGGCAGCCACTGGCTTGGCGGAATCAGCTGTGGCCTGGCTGATCCCCACTGGCTTTAGCGCTTGCCTCGGGGCATCCGCTGTGTCGGCTGGCCGGAACGCCAGCATCCGCAGCAGGACCATTTCGAAGCCGCCGCGCGGATCGGGGGCCAGGGGCAGGTCGCGACGGCCGATCAGGCCCATCTGGTAATAGAACTGCACATCTTCGGCCGGCAACGCCTGGGCCAGGGCCAGAACGCGATCACGATCGCCATGGCCGTTGTCGACGCCTTCGGGCAGGGCCTGGGCAATGGCGACGCGGTGCAGCACGTTGAGGATTTCCGAGAGTACGCCATTCCAGTCCGGCCCCTGCTCGGCCAGGTGACGCACCGCCTCGAGCAGCGCCTTGGCATCGCCTTCGATCAGCGCATGCAAAACGTCATAGACCTGGCCGTGGTCGAGGGTGCCGAGCATGGCCCGGACATCGGCGGCCATGACCTTGCCTTCACCGAAAGCGATGGCCTGGTCGGTCAGGCTCATGGCGTCGCGCATCGAACCATCGGCGGCGCGCCCCAGCAGCCACAGCGCATCGTCCTCGAAGGGCACGTTCTCGACGCCCAGTACGTGGGTCAGGTGCTCGACGACCCGTTCCGGCGTCATGTTCTTGAGGGAGAACTGCAGGCACCGCGACAAAATCGTTGCAGGAAGTTTCTGCGGGTCGGTGGTCGCCAGGATGAACTTGACGTAGGGCGGCGGCTCCTCAAGGGTCTTGAGCAGCGCATTGAAGGAATGGCTGGAGAGCATGTGCACTTCGTCGATCAGGTAGACCTTGAAGCGCCCACGGCTCGGCGCGTACTGCACGTTGTCGAGCAGCTCGCGGGTGTCTTCGACCTTGGTGCGGCTGGCGGCGTCGATCTCGATCAGGTCGACGAAACGGCCCTCGTCGATTTCCCGGCAGACCGAGCACTCGCCGCAAGGCGTGGAGGTGATGCCGGTTTCACAGTTCAGGCACTTGGCGATGATCCGCGCGATGGTGGTCTTGCCCACGCCACGGGTCCCCGTGAACAGGTAGGCATGGTGCAGCCGCTGGCTGTCCAAGGCATTGATCAGAGCCTTGAGCACATGGGTCTGGCCGACCATTTCGCGGAACGAGCGCGGACGCCATTTACGTGCAAGAACCTGATAACTCATCGAAAACCGTCGCAACGAAGGAACATAAGCGGCTAATGCTAGCGGAGCAGGGGCGAAATTGCATCCGGTGTGCTCGTCTAATCTGACTAAGATGGGATCAGGGACTCGGTTGTCGACGCGGTTTTGCACAGTCAGGAGAGTTTATGCGCTCAGCCATGGGGGCTTTGCTGTTGTTGGGGACAGGTTGTCTTGCTGATGAAGTACCTTTGCGTTTTGCCGTTACCGACGGCTGGGCGATGCCCATGGTGCAGATCGAACGGGGTCGCCCGACCCAGGGCATCCTTCCCGATGTAATGACCAGCCTGGCGACCCAGATGGGACTGCCAGCGCAATTCCACGTCCTGTCCCGCGCCCGGCTGGACAGCGCCATGAAACACGGCGAGATCGACGTACGTTGCTATGTCAGCCCTGAATGGGTGAGTGATGGCGGCGATTATCTGTGGAGCATCCCATTGTTTTTCCAACGCGACCTGCTCGTTGCCACGGCAAACGCACCTGCGACAGTAACACCGGCAACGCTGGCGCACCAGGCCATAGGCACGGTGCTCAGCTATACCTACCCGACCTTGCAACCCTTGTTCAACAGCGGCCAACTGCGCCGAGACGATGCTCGCAGCCAGGAGCAAGTGCTGGCGAAACTGCTGGCAGGCCGCTATAGCTATGCGGTCAGCAACCAATGGGCACTGGACTGGTTCAATCAACGCCATCCGGTGGATCGACAACTCCGTGCCGTGGCTGTGCTTCAGGAACAGCAGTTGAGCTGTTACGTGCGCAACGATCCGGACATTCCAGCGCAACGCATCCTGAGAACCTTGCTGAACATGAAGACGTCCGGGGAAATCGACGCGATCATCCAGCTTTACACTGGCCGCAGTGATGCATCGCAGGCCAGGAGAGAGGCACCCTCCCCCTGATCGCCTGGCCGCTGCTGCCATTGCGACGGCGGGATAAAGCCCTGCACCCAGCCGGGTATCCGTTCGGGCGGCATGGGCCGCGCGATGAAATAACCTTGTGCCACCTCACAGCCCAGGCTCAACAGCAGTTGGCCGTGCTCAAGGCTGTCCAGCCCTTCGGCGACCACCTCACGGCCAAACGCCCGGGCCAGGCCGATCACCGCTTTGGTCAGTGCCAGGTCGTCGCGGTCATGGAGAATGTCGCGGACAAAGGTCTTGTCGATCTTGATGGCTTGCGTGCGCAGGTGCTTGAGATCATTGAGCGAGCAGTAGCCGGTGCCGAACCCACCCAGCGAAAACCCCACGCCCAAGGCATGGCAGGCCTGGAGGCAAGCGCTGACGTGGGCAAGGTTCTCCACCGCGACCGATTCGACAATCTGCAGATCCAACAGGCGTGGCGGTACCGCCGGATGCCGCTCCAACACCTGTCGCAGCCGCTCGACAAAATCCGCTCGCTGGAAATGCCGCGCCGAGATATTGATGCTCACCGGCCAGCCCTGCCCCGCTTGCAGCCATTGCTGCAACTGGGTCAATACCTGCTCCATGACCCACTCGCCGATCTCGACGATCAGGTCGGTCTCTTCCACCAGCGGCAGGAACTCCCGAGGCGGCACCAGGCCACGTTGCGGATGCTTCCAGCGCAGCAGCGCCTCCAGGCCGACCACGGTGCCGTGGCGCATGTTGACCTTGGGCTGGAAATGCAGCCGCAACTCATTGCCGGCCAGCGCCTGGCGGACCCGCTCGACGGTCTGGTAAGTGGCTCGCACTTCCTTGTCCCGGGACACATCGAACAAATGGAAACGATTGCGACCGCTTTGCTTGGCCACGTACATCGCCTGGTCGGCATGACGCAACAAGGTCTCGGCGTCTTCGTTATCCCAAGGAAACAATGTGACGCCAATGCTGGCGAAGACCTTGATGCCCTTCCCGTCAATGCCATACGGCATGGAAACAGCGATCAACACCCGGCTCAACGCGGCGTGCAACTCATCCATCCCACGCACATGGCGCAGCACCAGCACGAACTCGTCCCCACCCAGCCGCGCCACCACATCTTCGCCCCGCACGATACTGCGCAGGCGCCTGGCGACCTCCACCAGCAGCCGATCGCCACTGGCGTGGCCGTAGCCGTCATTGACCGCCTTGAAGCCATCGAGGTCGAGCATGCACACCGCCAGGGGCAAGTTTTCCGCACGAGAAAACTCCAGGGCCTGGTCCAGCAGATCGGACAGATAAGTGCGATTGGGCAACCCGGTCAGCACATCGTGACCCACCCGCCATTGCAGGGAATGCAGCAGGCGACGCTTTTCGCTGACGTCGAAGCGAATCGCCAGGTAGCGTTCGACTTGTCCTGTATCGTCATCGATCACTGGCACCAGGGTGGTGTCGACCCAGTGCAACGTTCCGTCCTTGGCCCGGTTGCAGATTTCCCCTTTCCAGACCTGGCCCAGGGCAATGGTGCGCCACATGGCGCCGAAGAATTCGTCAGGGTGCTGGCCGGAATTGAGCAGGCGATGGTTCACACCCAGCAACTCATCGCGCCGGTAACCAAAAAGGCTGCAAAATTGATCGTTGACGTAGGTGATGCGCCCGCTCAGATCGGTTTCGGAAAAAATCGCGGCGGCGTCAACGGCTCTGCGGTACTTCTTATCCATCGAAGCAGTCATCCATGAGTCAGGCTCATTTGTCGCGCGCGGTTGCACCGCCTTCAAGACAGGCGAAAATCAACTAGGCTCAAACACTTTGAGAGAAGCTGGAGCGCGGGCCCTGGCGGTACTAAGGGAGCGCTTCAGCCCTTGCCGAGTATCGCGGCAAGAAACGCAAGGCCCGGTCTCTGCACACGCCCCCGGCTTCTGAAGCAGGTCGCCAAATACCCGTGCCAAAGGCCGATTCTACGAAACACATCACACTTTGCAAAGCAAGGTGATGGATCACGCGGTTGTCTAATGCGAAAATCTATCGTTAAGTTCTTGATTCTAAATGGGAATTAAGCGATGCAAATTTCAAGTTTGGGTCCAGCCATCAGACGCTACCGCAAAGTAGCGGGGCTTACTCAGGCTGAACTTGGCGAAAAAACCGGTTTTGACCCCAAAACCATCAGCCGCTTCGAAACCGGCACCTACACCCCCAGCGTCGAAGCCTTGTTCCTGCTTGCCAATGTGCTGGATGTACAACTGAAAGCCTTTTTTGCCGACATGGGCGATGAGGACGAACAGCGGGCCTATCTGTTCGGTGTCATACACAGAGCCACCTCCAAGGACCTGGGCAAGCTGATCGCAGCGGTCGACCAGGCCTTGTCCAAGCCTTGATGCGCAGATGAGATAGAAGCCGGGGCTGTCGATGGGAGACAGACCGGGGTTCCCTTTGGCGTTTGTTTGCCCTGCCCTTCCAATTCCGAGGGTGACGCAAGACAGAATGTCACATTGACATCTTTCGCCACGAACCTCGACTATCAACGCGCTGATTCCGCGTCCCTATGACGCCTATGACTCGTCGACACAATAAATCCAAGGGGACACAGTGCATAAATTTTCGGTCATTCTTGTCTCGATACTCGCCACCGGTTGCACCGCCAAATACGCTCAGCAAGACGTATTCTCCAACCAGGCAAAACTTGATAGGCAAATGCCCGTCACCGTCGCCACACCGGTCGACGGCAGCTACGAAACAACGCCCTACGCTGCATCCGGCGATATGACAGCTGCCGCCGTTAAAACAGCTTTCTCTTATTACACCAACCGTGTGACGGTAATAGCCGCGTGCCGTGAATTGAGCTGCCTGAGACAGAGCAGCCCTTCGGGTTACTACGTCATCCCAGAAATCCTGCACTGGGAAGAACGCGCCACAGAATGGTCGGGGCTCCCCGACAAGATTGCAGTAAAACTCGCCATTTATGGTCCGACAGGAGAGCAGCCACTGGGGTCTGCGGTCCTGTCCGGCAAAAGCAAATGGGCGACCTTTGGCGGGGACCATCCACAGGATTTGCTACATGAGCCGATTGCTGAATATGTTAAAGCTCAATACTGATCCAATCGGCCTGCGATAGGAGCTCGGTCCGTCGAGCAGTCCGGACCAGACCTCTCCTTCGGCACTCGTTTGCCCTGGCCGCAGCAAAATCCGGACAGCAGGACGCAACGATCGATATCGATCAGCAAAATAAAACTAATGGTTGGAATTTGGCAAACCTTGCGAACGAAGGCTTGGGCGTTATGGAGGCAACCCCACCAGCCACACCCCGGCACACAATGTTCCCGCTGTGGCTGCTTCCTTCCGGATCTGACCAGGTTCACGGGTAATCGTTGCGGGGGGACCGATGGGGTCACCATAACGACGCCCGCCTGACGGCGAGCCGCGCCATTGTACCTATCTGGCAAGAAGTTACAACCGTTCGTGCCTGATTAAAAAACTGAAGATGTTCAAGCACTTGCTGTAGGCGCAAAGCTTACCCGCGAAGGCCTCGGCACATTCGACATGGATACAAGCTGACCTACCGCTTTCACGAGCGAGCCCGCCCCCACAGGGAATGTGTGGGGACACCGAAACGGTGAACACCCGAGGGCCCGTGTGTGAGCGGGCCTGCTCGCGAAGGCGTCGGTACATTCAATATGAGTGTTTGAACTAACATTCCCAAATGATTATCGATGCTAAACCTCAGCAACAGCTAGACCCAAAGACTATTGGTCATTCTTCTTTCGCTGACAGATTTAATACTCCGACAAAGGCCATGACAGCCACTAAAAATAGCGGACGTTATTAATTGGCCACCCTATAATCATGACGAAGTGTTACAAACCACCACCGGGCAAAACGGTCCATATTCACCATTAAGCGCCTGGGCCCGAACTTGAACATTAAAGTACACCGGACTGGAGCCACCACTGACGCCTATTTCATGGCGGTACCAACCACGATGGTCCGGCCGGACAGTGGTGGCGGGGACAGACTGGTCCTGCCCATTGCTGACGGCCGTTACCTTGAACGTGTGAGCAGCTATCTGATCAGCTTGAACGTTATCCGGAATTTCCCAGGCCAATATAATTGTGTATGTGCTTTGCCCGGCCTGGGAAAGCCCCCTGGGAGCATTAGGAATGACTACCTTGCTTTTCTCATTGTGTTTCATAGCATTTACCCTTTTATATAAACAGACCATCATTCATGGCCATTGTCAGGATAAAGGACATTTCGCTTATAAAACACTATCAAAACAAATAGTACCACTTTAGGACCATCTAGCTTTTTAGTAGAGCCGGCAACAGACTTTAAGTTACGAATCGGCACTTGCAAAAAAATCTACAACAGCACCCCATCCGCCCGACCACCCTCCTCCTGGATCACCAGATGGATGAAGTGCAGTTTGGTAATCACCGCGGCCGGTACGACGAATGGGTAGAAATCCGGTTGCCCCATGCTGCGGGACAGTTCGTTGAGCATGCCGGCCAGTTCGATCCAGGCGTTGACGAACGAGAGGAAGGCCGCACCGCCAGTGTGTTCGGGGTCGTACAAGGTCTCGGGCGGGAACGGCTGGTAGTCGAAATCCATTTCACGGGCACTCATGCCGAAGCCCAGCGCCGTGTCCACCGCGTCCATCATGTGCAGGTAGTGAGCCCATGTTTCGGCCCAGTCTTCCCAAGGGTGCATGGTGGCGTAGGTGCTGACGTAACGGGCTTGCCAATCCAGTGGCGCGCCTTGCTGGTAGTGCCGTTCCAAGGCCTCGGCGTAACTGGCGCGCTCGTCGCCGAACAGTTCGCGAAACGCCTCGAGCCAATGACTATTGGCGACCAGCCGATCCCAAAAATAATGACCCACTTCGTGACGAAAATGCCCGAGCAAGGTGCGATATGGCTCGCGCATCTGCTGGCGCACGTATTCGCGATGAGCGTCGTCAGCCTCTTTGATATCGAGGGTGACCAGGCCGCTGGCGTGACCGGTGGTCGGTGGCGTGCCGTCAGGATCGACACCGATGAAGTCAAAAGCCAGGCCGATATTTTCATCGACGGTTTTCGGGATCACCGGCAAACCGAGGGTGATCAATTGCGCCACCAACCGGCGCTTGGCGGTTTCCACTTTGCGCCAGCGTTCGGGGTTTTCTGGAATCGACAGATCCGGAATGGTGCGATTGAGGCTACAGGCGATGCACAGGGTATCGTAGCCGTTGGCCGGCAACAGCCAGTTGCACGCCGCCGGCGTGTCGAGGTTGGCGCAGCGACGGAACAGTCCGGCTTGCGGGTCGGCATCCAGCGTCCAGGTGCCGGGCTGCTCACCGGGTTGCAAGGATGAAAGGCGACTCTGCTCCGGCTGATAGCCCAGCGCCGCCAGGCAGGCCAGGCATTGGCTGTTGCGAAAAAACAGGGACTGACCGCAACGGCACGACCAGATCTTACTGCTGCGTGAGCGGTCGCCCATGAACGGCGCGGCGATGCGTGAAGTCAGTTGTTCGAAGAAACGGTACATGGCGATCTCCCTGGAGCCTGCAAGACTAGATCCCCCCCTACCCATGATCGTTCCCCCCGCTTTGCGTCATAGCACGGGATAAACCGTGGCGAGGGAGCTTGCTCCCGCTGGGTGGCGCAGCCGCCCCAATCGGAACGACGCAACCTTCCCAGACGGACCGCGTCAGGAGGTTTTACGACGGCTGCGCCGCCGATCGGGAGCAAGCTCCCTCGCCACAGCGGCGCCCTCACGATTAAACCGTGATGCCATGCTTGCTCAAGAAAGCCACGAACGCCTCTTCATCCAGCACCTTGAGCCCCAGCTCATTGGCCTTGGTCAATTTCGAACCGGCGCCCGGCCCCGCCACGACACAATGGGTTTTCGCCGACACGGAACCTGCCACCTTGGCCCCCAGGCTCTCCAACTTGTCCTTGGCGACGTCGCGACTCATCAACTCCAGCGAACCGGTCAGCACCCAGGTATGCCCCGCCTCGGGCAAGCCTTCGACGACCTTCTTTTCGCTCTGCCAATGCATGCCAAAGTCGCGCAACTGTCGTTCCGCTGCCTCGGCCTGCTGACGGTTGCTGGCAATGGCGAAGAATTCGCGCACGGCGTTGGCCTGCTTTTCCGGCAACGCCTGGCGCATGTCCAGCCAGTCGGCATTCATCACCGCTTCGAGCGAACCGAACTTGTCTGCCAGTTTCTGCGCCCCGCCGGGCCCGACCGAGGGGATGTCCAGTTTGTCGAGAAAGCCGCCCAGGGTTGTGCTGGCGGAGAACTCGGCACCCAACTCGCCTTGGTCCTGGATCTCGAGACCGTGGCGCAGCAGGTCCTTGATCACCTGGCGGTTGTGTGGGTCTTCGAAGAAGCTGTGGATCTCGTGGGCCACTTCCAGGCCGACGTCGGGCAAGTAGGTGAGCACCTGGGGCAAAGCCGCTTGTACGCGCTCCAGCGAACCAAGAGAGCGAGCCAGGACCTTGGCGGTTTCCTCGCCCACGTCCGGGATACCGAGGGCGTAGATAAAACGCGCCAGGCTCGGTTTTTTGCTGTCGACAATCGCCGCCAGCAGGTTCTTGCTCGACAGTTCGGCGAAACCCTCCAGGTCGACCACCTGCTCGAAGGTCAAGGCATACAGGTCGGCGGGCGAACCCACCAGGCCCTCGTCCACCAGTTGCTCGACACTCTTCTCGCCCAAGCCCTCGATGTCCATGGCCCGGCGCGAGACGAAGTGAATGATCGCCTGCTTGAGCTGCGCGCCACAGGCCAGGCGACCGACGCAGCGATACACCGCGCCTTCGCTGATGGTTTCACGGCCCTTGCTGCGCTTGATCAGTTGCGTGCGCTCGACGTGGGAGCCACAGACCGGGCACTGCTTGGGGACCTCCACCGGGCGAGCATCATCCGGGCGGCGCTCGGTGATCACTTGCACCACTTGCGGGATCACGTCACCGGCACGACGGATGATCACGGTGTCGCCGATCATCAGGCCCAGACGCGCCACTTCGTCCATGTTGTGCAACGTGGCATTGGCCACGGTCACGCCAGCGACCTTGACCGGCTTGAGGCGCGCCACGGGCGTCACGGCGCCAGTGCGACCGACCTGAAACTCGACGTCCAGCAACTCGGTGAGTTCTTCAGAGGCCGGGAATTTATGAGCGATGGCCCAGCGTGGTTCCCGGGCGCGGAAACCCAGTTCGCGTTGGGAGGCGATACTGTTGACCTTGAACACCACCCCGTCGATTTCATAAGGCAACGCGTTGCGCCGCTCGCCGATGTCGCGGTAGTAATCCAGGCATTCGTCAATACCATGGGCCAGCTTCAATTCACGGCTGATGGGCAGGCCCCAGGCCTTGAGTTGCTTGAGATTGCCGATGTGGGTATCGGCAATGTCCGTGGTCACCTGGCCGATACCGTAGCAGCAGAATTCCAGCGGGCGGTTGGCGGTGATCTTGGAATCCAGCTGGCGCAGGCTCCCCGCCGCCGCGTTGCGCGGGTTGGCGAAGGTCTTGCCACCCGCTTCCAGTTGCGTAGCGTTGAGGCGCTCGAAACCGGCCTTGGACATGTACACCTCGCCGCGCACTTCCAGCAGCGGCGGCCAGCCACTGCCCTGCAACTTAAGGGGGATGTTGCGCACGGTACGCACATTGACGCTGATGTCCTCGCCCGTGGTGCCATCACCGCGCGTGGCTCCGCGCACCAGCAGGCCGTCCTGATACAACAGGCTGACCGCCAAGCCATCGAGCTTCGGCTCGCAGCTGTATTCAACCGCCGCGCCACCGCCCAGCAAATCGCCCATGGGCAGGTCGAGGCCTTCAGTCACCCGCCGGTCGAACTCGCGCATGGTGGTTTCGTCGAAGGCGTTGCCCAGGCTGAGCATCGGGATCTCGTGACGCACCTGGCTGAACGCCGACAGCGCCATGCTGCCGACGCGCTGGGTCGGGGAATCGCTGGTCACCAGCTCCGGGTGCTGCTCTTCCAGGGCCTTGAGTTCGTGAAACAGACGGTCGTATTCGGCATCGGGGATGCTCGGCTCGTCGAGGACATGGTAACGATAGTTGTGCTGATCCAACTCGGTACGCAGCTGTTGGATGCGGGTTTCGACGGCGTTCATGGGTGTTCTCTCATAAAGCAAAAGAGCAGCCTAGGCTGCTCAATCTTTTAAAATCGTTGGCAGTTCGAACCTGAACCTACCAATACAGAACCTGTGGCGAGGGGATTTATCCCCGCTGGGCTGCGAAGCAGCCCCAAAAGTCATCAATTCAATTAGCCTGATCAGGCTAGGGCGTCAGGTTTCAGGGCTGCTTTGCATCCCAGCGGGGATAAATCCCCTCGCCACAAAAAGCCCCTGCGCCACAAAGGCTTTGCCGATTTCAGCGTTTCTGGGTCAACGCACGACGCTCGAATTCGACGATGCGCTGGCGGTAGTGCTCGATGGTCTGGGCAGTCAGCACGCTGCGCTGGTCATCCTTGAGTTCGCCATTGAGCTCCTGGGACAGCTTGCGAGCCGCGGCCACCATCACGTCGAAGGCCTGCTTGGGATGACGTGGGCCCGGCAGGCCGAGGAAGAAACTCACCGCTGGCGTGCTGAAATGATCGATGTCGTCCAGGTCGAACACCCCGGGCTTGACGGCGTTGGCCATGGAGAACAGCACCTCGCCGTTGCCGGCCATGCTCTCGTGACGGTGGAAAATGTCCATCTCGCCGAAACGCAGGCCGCTTTCCAGGATGTTCTGCAGCAATGCCGGGCCCTTGAAGCCGGCCGGGTCGCGGCAGATCACGCTGATCACCAGCACTTCTTCAGCCTGGGCCTGGTCCTTGTCGGCGCTCGAGGTTTTGTTCTCGTCCGGGAAGTCGCTGTCGCGACTGCTGAAGCTCGGACCACCATCCAGGTCGAGGTTCAGGTTCAAATCACCCTGGGATGGCTCGCTGTTGCGCTTGCCGCGCTTGGAACCCGATTCCCGTGGCTCACGGGCAGGCGCGCTCATCGACGGCAAGTCGTGTTCGTCCAGCTGTGGCTCCTTGTGGGTGTCCAGCACCCGGGGCGGGCCCAGCAGCTCGGCGTTGTCATCCTCATCCGGCAGGTTCGACAGGCTGCGGTCCAGGCGAAACTTCAGCTTCCCCTTGCCGCCGCGCATGCGACGCCAGCCGTCGAAAAGAATACCGGCAATGACAATGATGCCGATGACGATCAGCCACTCGCGCAGACCGATTTCCATGTAATCCCGTGCCTCTATAAAAATGCTGAAAAATAAGGGGCTTAGCTATTTGCAAACCGCTTTAAAACGTGGCGCCAACTCTATGTTCTGAATGGCCTTTTGCCCACGCATACGAAAAATTGACATTAAACTAGCACGACCAAAGATAACTTTACACCGTCTGTCGCACAGGCTTGTGCCCAATCTGTGATTTGAACAACAGGCCCAAGGGTAAAAAATACCTACAGCGTTCCAAGTAGAAGCCCTACAACCAGTTGTTCAGGCATCCACCATGGCCATGGCCTCCTCCACATCCACCGCCACCAGCCGCGAACAGCCCGGCTCATGCATGGTCACGCCCATCAACTGATCGGCCATTTCCATGGCGATCTTGTTGTGGGTGATGTAGATGAACTGCACCGTTTCAGACATCTCCTTCACCAGCCGTGCGTAACGACCTACGTTGGCGTCGTCCAGTGGTGCGTCGACCTCGTCGAGCATGCAGAACGGCGCCGGGTTCAATTTGAAGATGGCAAACACCAGGGCCAGCGCGGTCAGCGCCTTTTCGCCACCGGAGAGCAAATGGATGGTGCTGTTCTTCTTGCCAGGAGGACGCGCCATGATTGTCACCCCTGTATCGAGTAAATCTTCGCCCGTCAGTTCCAAGTAAGCGCTGCCGCCACCGAAAACTTTTGGGAAAAGGGCCTGCAAACCGCCGTTGATCTGATCAAAGGTATCCTTGAAGCGGTTGCGGGTTTCCTTGTCGATCTTGCGAATGACGTTTTCCAGGGTCTCCAGCGCTTCCACCAGATCGTCGTTCTGGGCGTCCAGGTAACGCTTGCGCTCGGACTGCTGCTGGTACTCGTCGATGGCCGCCAGGTTGATTGCTCCCAGGCGCTGGATGCGCTGGGCAATGCGCTCCAGCTCCTCCTCGGCGCCCTTCTCGTTCGCCCCGGCCACCAGGGTAGCCAGCACACCGTCGAGGTCGTAGCCGTCTTCCAGCAATTGGTCCTGCAAGGCTTTGCGCCGCACCGTCAGGGCTTGCCACTCCATGCGCTGCTGCTCCATCTGGCCGCGGATCAGTTGCGATTGCTGCTCGGCCTGGCTGCGACGCTTTTCGGCGTCGCGCAGTTCACGGTCGGCGTCCTCCAGGGCGATCTGCGCCGTCTTGAGTTCTTCGTCGACGCTCATGCGCTTGTCGAGCAACTCTTCGAGCTTGAGGCGCAGCTCTTCGAGCGGCGCTTCGCCCTCCTCCAGATTGAGGCTCAACTGCTCGCGTTTTTCGGTCAGGCGTTCGGACTGCATTTCCAGCCGTTCCAAGGCCTGGCGCGTGGAGTCGTGCTGGGCCTTGAGCGAGCCCAGGCGCACCGCCAACTGATGGGCATGATCCTTGTGCTGGCGTGCTTCCTGGCGCACCCGATCCAGGCGCTCACGCAAGCTGTCACGCTGGGCCAGCAGCAATTCACGCTGCTCGGTGTCCAGTGCCATGGCGTCGAGGGCTTCTTGCAGTTGCAAGCGCGCCTCGCCGACCTGTTCGTGCTCCAGCGCCCGCTGCTCGCCCAGCTCGGCGATTTCTTCTTCCAAGCGGGTGCGGCGCAGCGCCAGTTGCTCGACCTTGGCCTTGCCAGCCGACAACTGCGCCTTGAGCTCGCCCTGCTGGCGCGCCTCATCCTGCAACAGCCGCCGCAGGTGTTCGCGACCGTTCTCCTGCTGACGCTGTTGCGCCCGAAGGTTTTGCAATTCGGTTTCCAGGGCTTCGACGCTGGCCTCGCGCTCTTCGCGCTCGGCGCCCAGGCGCTGGATTTCCTGGCCCCGGGCGAGCATGCCGCTCTCGGCTTCGCTGGCCCGACGCACCCGCAGGAAATGCCGACCGACCCAATAACCGTCCCGGCTGATCAGGCTTTCGCCGGCCGCCAACTGTCCACGCAGGGCCAGGGCCTGCTCAAGGCTGTCCACCGGTTTGACCTGCCCCAGCCAGGGCGACAGGTCGACCTGGGCCTCGACCTTGTCCAGCAAGCTGCCGGGGATGCGTACGCCGTCGCCAGCCGGACTGAGCAGGCGCAGATCGCCCTGGGTGAAACCCGACAGGTCGAAGCCGCCGAAGTCATCCACCAGCACCGCTTGCAGGTCGGCACCCAGCACGGTTTCCACCGCCAGCTCCCAACCGGCATCGACCTTCAGGCCCTCGGCCAGTCGCGGACGCTCGGCCAGATGCTGGTCGCGCAGCCACTCGGCGGTGCCGGTACCTGGGTCCAGCGCGGCTTGCTGCAAGGCTTCCAGCGACGCCAAACGCCCATTGAGCCGCTGCAATTCGCCCTGGGCCTGTTGCTGGTTCTGCAAGGCCAGTTGCAAGGCCTGGCGCAGTTGCTCAAGCCGTTCGACCTGGGCGTCTTCGCTGGCCTGCAAATCTTCGAGAGTGGCTTCGCTGGTCGCCAGTTGCTCGCTCAGGTCCAGGATCGCCGCGTCTTCCGGGTCTGCCGCGAGCAAGGCACGCTCTTCGGCCAGGCGGCGCTGCCGTTCGGCGAGGCGCTCCATGCTGGTTTCCAACTGCTGGATGCGCGACTGCTGGACTTCAGCCTGGCGCCGTGGCTCGGCCGAGGTCAGGTTGAAACTGTCCCACTGCTCCTGCCAACCGTGCATGGTCAGCTCGGCCTCTTCCAGGGCTGCGGCGGCTTCTTCGGCAGCGGCGCTGGTGACTTCCTGCTCCGGCGTGAGCCTGTCCAGTTCTTCTCCAAGGGTCAGCAACAACGTGCGGTCGTGGCCCAGGTGGGATTCGGTTTCCAGGCGCGCCCGCTCGGCTTCCTTCAAATCATCCTGCAACTGCCGCAGCCGTTGCTGACCGTGCTGGATGCTCTGCTCGACCCGGGCGATGTCGCCCCCCACGGAATAGAAGCGCCCCTGCACCAGATTGAAGCGCTCCGACAGGTCGTGGTGACCGTCACGCAGGCGTTCGATGGCGGCGTCGGCGTTGCGTTGCTCGGCCACCAGGGCCTCGAAACTGACTTCCTGGTTGCCGATGATCGCCTCACGCTGACCGACCTGCTCGTTCAACGCCTGCCAGCGCAGGGCCGAAAGTTGGGCCTTGAGCTGGCGCTCCTCGCCCTTGTATTCCTGATACTTCTTCGCGGCCTCGGCCTGACGGTGCAGACGTTCCAGCTGGCGCTCGAGTTCTTCGCGCAAGTCGGTCAGGCGCGCGAGGTTTTCGTGGGTGCGACGAATGCGGTTTTCAGTTTCGCGGCGCCGCTCCTTGTATTTGGAAATACCGGCGGCTTCTTCAATGAAGTTGCGCAGATCTTCAGGCTTGGCCTCGATCAGCTTGGAGATCATGCCCTGTTCGATGATCGAGTAGCTGCGCGGGCCCAGGCCGGTGCCGAGGAAAATATCGGTGATGTCGCGCCGCCGGCACTTGGTGCCGTTGAGGAAGTAACTGTTCTGGCTGTCGCGGGTCACTTTGCGACGAATGGAAATCTCCGCATAAGCCGCATATTCGCCAACCAGGGTGCCGTCAGAGTTGTCAAACACCAGCTCGATGCTGGCCTGGCTCACCGGCTTGCGGCTGGTGGAGCCGTTGAAGATGACGTCGGTCATCGACTCGCCGCGCAGGTTCTTGGCCGAGCTCTCGCCCATCACCCAACGCACGGCATCGATAATGTTCGACTTGCCGCAACCATTGGGCCCGACCACCGCCGCCATGTTACTGGGGAAGTTCACCGTGGTCGGGTCGACGAAGGATTTGAACCCCGCCAGTTTGATGCACTTGAGCCGCACGTTCAGGCCTTCGTCAGGGCAGAAACCACCAGATCGCAACTGCGCTGGGCATAGGCCGTCAGCACGAGGCGAATCTGCGGCAGATCACGGGCCAGCACAGCGGCGAGCAGGCGCTGGAACAGGTCGAGGAACTCGCTCATTTCCGCCTTGCGCTGGTCCAGGGCCAGGAAATAGGCACGGCTCATGGCCGGTTGCAGGTTCTCGACGGTTTCCTGCAAGTACGGGTTGTTGGCAAAGGGATAGGCGGCGCGCATCACGCTGAAGCTTTCATCGACGAAGGTGCGGATGTCCTGGCGCGAATAGGCGTCGTTGAGACGCTGCTGAATCGCCACGAACGGCGCCATGTCGGCCTGCTCTTTCCAACCGTGGGCCACGGCGTTGCCCAGCAGGATATACAGCTCGCTCATCAGCGTGCAGAGGCTGCGCACCTTGTGCTCGGTGAGTTCGGTGACGTGGGCGCCGCGGCGCGGCAGGATCGCGATCAAGTGGCGTCGCTCCAGGATCAGCAAGGCCTCGCGGACCGAACCGCGGCTGACATTGAGCGCCAGCGTGACCTTCTGTTCCTGGATGCGCTCTCCCGGCTTCATTTCGCCGCGAATGATGCGTTCGGCGAGATGGTGGGCGATTTGCTCGGCGAGGCTGTCCGGGGCCTTGAACGTCATGGTTGTCCTTCAAACTCTTCGATTTGCACAAGCGGCGCAGTGTAGCGCACTCGATACGTCATGGCGCAGGGCCTGCAGCGGGTTTTTGGCACGATTCAAGCAAAAAAGCAGGGCGTCACCCAAGGGTCAATACTGAACCTACACGTTGTTCATCGACAAAACGAATTTTCCTGACCTTTAAGTCAGAAAATCATTGACCGAAAAGTCAGAACTGATAAATTCGGCCCAAGTCGATACAACAATAATGAGTCTGCGAGGCCTTCCGTGATCCAGTTTTTACTCAACCAGGAACTCCGTAGCGAGCACGCCCTGGACCCGAACCTGACCGTGCTCAACTATTTACGCGAGCATGTTGGTAAGTCCGGTACCAAAGAAGGCTGCGCCAGCGGCGACTGTGGCGCGTGCACCGTGGTGGTGGGCGAACTGCATGTGGATGAAACCGGCCGTGAGCGCATGCGCTATCGCAGTCTCAACTCGTGCCTGACCTTCGTCTCGGCCCTGCACGGCAAACAACTGATCAGCGTCGAAGACCTCAAGCATCAGGGCCAGTTGCACAGCGTCCAGCAGGCGATGGTCGATTGCCACGGTTCACAGTGCGGTTTCTGCACACCCGGCTTCGTCATGTCGCTGTTCGCCCTGCAAAAGAACAGCGCGCAACCCGACGCCCATAAAGCCCACGAGGCCTTGGCCGGCAACCTCTGCCGCTGCACCGGCTACCGGCCGATCCTGGCCGCGGCCGAGCAGGCCTGCTGCGGCCAGCAGCCAGACCAGTTCGACGCCCGCGAGGCCGAAACCATCGCTCGCCTCAAAGCCATCGCCCCGACCGAAACCGGCGAACTCAACAGCGGCGACAAGCGCTGCCTGGTACCGCTGACCGTGGCCGACCTGGCCGATCTCTACGATGCCTACCCCCAGGCGCGCCTGTTGGCCGGCGGCACCGACCTGGCCTTGGAAGTCACACAGTTTCACCGCACCCTGCCGGTGATGATCTACGTGGGCAACGTCGCCGAACTCAAGCGCATCGAGCGTTTCGACGATCGCCTGGAGATCGGCGCCGCCACCGCCCTCTCCGATTGCTACGAAGCGCTGAAAGCCGAATACCCGGACTTTGGCGAACTGCTGCAACGCTTCGCCTCGCTGCAGATCCGCAACCAGGGCACCCTCGGCGGCAACATCGGCAACGCCTCGCCGATCGGCGACTCGCCACCGCTGCTGATCGCCCTCGGCGCGCAAATCGTGCTGTGCAAGGGCCAGACCCGCCGGACCCTGGCGCTGGAAGACTATTTCATCGACTACCGCGTCACGGCGCGCCAGGAAAGCGAATTCATCGAGAAGATCATCGTGCCCCGGGCCAGTGCCGAGCAGGCGTTCCGCGCCTACAAGGTGTCCAAGCGCCTGGACGATGATATTTCCGCGGTGTGCGCGGCGTTCAACCTGCGCATCGACAACGGCGTGGTCCGCGATGCCCGCATTGCCTTCGGCGGCATGGCCGCCACACCCAAGCGCGCCAAGCATTGTGAAGCCGCATTGATCGGTGCGCCGTGGACCGACAGCTCCGTCGAACGCGCCTGCGCGGCCCTCGCCGAGGACTTCACGCCACTGTCGGATTTCCGCGCCAGCAAGGAATACCGCCTGCTCAGCGCCCGCAACCTGTTGCGCAAATACTTCATCGAACTGCAAACGCCGCACATCGAGACTCGGGTGACCGCTTATGTCTAACCATCACACCGTAGAGAAGACTCAAGCCGAACTGGCCGAACTGTTCGCCCGCGACC
The DNA here is from genome assembly GCF_036961705.1 of Pseudomonas sp. 3JA. Classification (NCBI taxonomy): domain Bacteria; kingdom Pseudomonadati; phylum Pseudomonadota; class Gammaproteobacteria; order Pseudomonadales; family Pseudomonadaceae; genus Pseudomonas; species Pseudomonas sp. 3JA. The sequence goes on along the minus strand of NZ_JBAMDJ010000058.1, from coordinate 4,663 downwards.
TGACCACCGGCGTGGGCCGCAGCGTCAGGCATGACAGCGCCGCCAAGCACGTGTCCGGCGAGGCGCAGTACATCGATGACCGTCTCGAATTCCCTAACCAATTGCACGTTTACGCCCGGCTGTCAGACCGCGCCCACGCCCGGATCATCCGCATCGACACCGCGCCCTGCTACGCCTTCGAAGGCGTGCGCATCGCCATTACCCACCAAGACATCCCCGGCCTGAAGGACATCGGCCCACTGTTGCCCGGCGATCCGTTGCTGGCCATCGATGACGTGCAGTTCGTCGGTCAACCGGTGCTGGCCGTCGCCGCCAAGGACCTGGACACCGCCCGCCAGGCCGCGATGGCGGCCATCGTCGAATACGAAGACCTGGAGCCGGTACTGGACGTGGTCGAAGCCCTGCGCAAACGGCATTTCGTGCTCGACAGCCACACCCACCAGCGCGGTGACTCGGCCACGGCCCTGGCGAGCGCCGAGCATCGCATCCAGGGTTCGCTGCACATCGGCGGCCAGGAACACTTTTACCTGGAAACCCAGATCTCCTCGGTGATGCCCACCGAAGATGGCGGCATGATCGTCTATTGCTCGACCCAGAACCCCACCGAAGTGCAGAAACTGGTGGCCGAAGTGCTGGGCGTGTCGATGAACAAGGTCGTGGTGGACATGCGCCGCATGGGCGGTGGGTTCGGCGGCAAGGAAACCCAAGCCGCCAGCCCGGCGTGCCTGTGCGCCGTCATCGCCCACCTCACGGGCCAGCCAACCAAGATGCGCCTGCCCCGGGTCGAAGACATGCTGATGACCGGCAAGCGCCACCCCTTCTACATCGAATACGACGTCGGCTTCGACAGCCGCGGCCGCTTGCATGGCATCGCCCTGGAACTGGCGGGCAACTGCGGTTGCTCGCCGGACCTGTCGGCCTCGATTGTCGACCGGGCGATGTTCCATGCCGACAACGCCTATTACCTGGGCGATGCGACCATCAACGGCCACCGCTGCAAGACCAACACCGCCTCAAACACCGCCTACCGTGGTTTCGGCGGGCCGCAAGGCATGGTCGCCATCGAAGAGGTGATGGATGCCATCGCCCGGCATCTGGGCCTGGATCCGCTGGCCGTGCGCAAGGCCAACTACTACGGCAAGACCGAGCGCAACGTCACCCACTACTACCAGACTGTCGAGCACAACATGCTCGAGGAAATGACCGCCGAGCTTGAGCAAAGCAGTCAGTACGCCGAACGCCGCGAGGCGATCCGTTGCTACAACGCCAATAGCCCGATCCTGAAAAAAGGCCTGGCCCTGACCCCGGTGAAATTCGGCATTTCGTTCACCGCCAGTTTCCTCAACCAGGCCGGCGCGCTGATCCACGTCTACACCGATGGCAGCATCCACCTGAACCATGGCGGCACCGAAATGGGCCAAGGCCTGAACACCAAGGTCGCGCAAGTGGTGGCCGAGGTGTTCCAGGTGGAAATGGACCGGGTGCAAATCACCGCGACCAACACCGACAAAGTGCCGAACACCTCGCCCACCGCGGCGTCCAGCGGCGCCGACCTGAACGGCAAGGCGGCGCAGAATGCCGCCGAAACCATCAAACGGCGTCTGGTGGAGTTCGCCGCGCGGCAGTACAAGGTCAGCGAAGAAGACGTGGTATTCCACAACGGTCATGTGCGGGTGCGCGATCACATCCTGTCGTTCGAGGCGCTGGTGCAGCAGGCGTATTTCGCCCAGGTCTCGCTGTCGAGCACCGGCTTCTACAAGACCCCGAAAATCTATTACGACCGCAGCCAGGCCCGTGGCCGCCCCTTCTACTACTACGCCTTTGGCGCGGCGTGTGCCGAAGTGATCGTCGACACCCTCACCGGCGAGTACAAGATGCTGCGCACCGACATCCTCCACGACGTCGGCGCTTCGCTGAACCCGGCCATCGACATCGGCCAGGTCGAGGGCGGCTTTATCCAGGGCATGGGCTGGCTGACCATGGAAGAGCTGGTGTGGAACGACAAGGGCAAGCTGATGACCAATGGCCCGGCCAGCTACAAGATTCCGGCGGTGGCTGACATGCCGTTGGACCTGCGGGTCAAGCTGGTGGAAAACCGCAAGAACCCCGAAGACACGGTGTTCCACTCCAAGGCCGTGGGCGAGCCGCCGTTCATGCTCGGCATCGCCGCGTGGTGCGCCATCAAGGACGCCGTGGCGAGCCTGGGGGATTACCAGCACCAACCGAACATCGACGCCCCGGCAACGCCGGAGCGAGTGTTGTGGGGGTGTGAGCAGATGCGGCAGTTGAAGGCCGTGAAGCCTACGCAAGCCGAAGCCGAGATGGCTCCGCTTTGAAGAGCGGACGCGGAGCGTGATGATCGTTCCCACGCTCTGCGTGAGAATGCAGCCCCCGACGCTCTGCGTCGAAGTTTGAAGAGCGGACGCGAAGCGTCCAAAGATGCATTCCCACTCAGAGCGTGGGAACGATCAGTCAGATGTCGAGGTGAATATGTACAACTGGATCAGCGCCCTCGCCGACCTGCAAACCCGCGGCGAACCCTGCGTGCTGGTGACGATCATCGAAGAACTCGGCTCCACCCCACGCAACGCCGGTTCGAAGATGGTCATCAGCGCCAGCCAGACGTTCGACACCATCGGTGGCGGGCACCTGGAATACAAGGCCATGGAAATCGCCCGGCACATGCTCGCCAGCGGCCAGCAGAACACCCATCTGGAGCGCTTCAGCCTCGGTGCGAGCCTGGGCCAGTGCTGCGGCGGCGTCACCGTGTTGCTGTTCGAACCCATGGGCCAGGTCCAGGCGCAAATCGCCGTGTTCGGCGCCGGCCACGTCGGCCGCGCCCTGGTGCCGCTGCTGGCGAGCCTGCCCTGCAAAGTGCGCTGGATCGATTCGCGGGAGGCGGAGTTTCCCGAACACCTGCCCCATGGCGTGCACAAGATCGTCAGCGAAGAGCCACTGGACGAAGTCGACGACTTGCCCGCCGGCAGCTACTGCATCGTCATGACCCACAATCATCAGCTCGACCTGGAACTGAGCGCCGCGATCCTCAAGCGCAACGACTTTGCCTACTTCGGCCTGATCGGTTCGAAGACCAAACGGGTCAAGTTCGAGCATCGCCTGCGTGATCGTGGTTTCGACAGCGCCGCCTTGCAACGCATGCGTTGCCCCATGGGCATCGGCGAAGTCAAAGGCAAGTTGCCTGTGGAAATCGCCATCTCCATCGCCGGCGAAATCATCGCCACCTATAACGCGGATTTCGGCCAGCACACCGCCCGCGCCGAACCGATCGCCAAGCTGCTACCGGCCTCGCGCCGCAGCCAGGCGAACCGTTGAACACTCGTTGAGAATTCCCATGCCCCTGACACGCAAAGCCTACCGCGCCGCCCTGCTCCACAGCCTCGCCGACCCGGCCAAAGTCGGTATCGAGGCGTCCTATGAATATTTCGAAGACGGTTTGCTGGTGGTGGAAAACGGCCAGATCAGCGCCATCGGCCACGCCCGTGACCTGCTGCCGACCCTGGCAACTGACATCGAAGTCACTCATTACCCGGATACGCTGATCACCCCCGGCTTGATCGACACCCACATCCACTTGCCGCAGACCGGCATGGTCGGCGCCTATGGCGAGCAATTGCTGGACTGGCTCAACACCTACACCTTCCCCTGCGAAAGCCAGTTCGCCGACAAGGCCCACGCCGATGCCGTGGCCGATATTTTCGTCAAGGAACTGCTGCGCAACGGCACCACCACCGCGCTGGTGTTCGGCAGCGTGCACCCGCAATCGGTGAATTCGTTTTTTGAAGTGGCCCAGAAGCTCGACCTGCGGATGATCGCCGGCAAAGTGATGATGGACCGCAACGCCCCGGACTACCTGGTCGACACAGCCGAATCCAGCTACACCGAGAGCAAGGCGCTGATCGAGCGCTGGCACGGCAAGGGCCGCCTGCACTACGCGGTGACCCCACGCTTCGCGCCCACCAGCACTGCGGAGCAATTGACCCTGGCCGGTCAGTTGCTGGGGGAATATCCCGATTTGTACATGCAGACCCACATCAGTGAAAACCTGCAGGAAGTAAAGTGGGTCAAAGAGCTGTTCCCGGAGCGCAAGGGTTACCTGGACGTCTACGACCACTACCAACTGCTCGGCGAACGCTCGGTGTTCGCCCATGGCGTGCACCTGTGCGACGACGAATGCGCTCGCCTGGCCGAGACCGGTTCGGCCATCGCCTTCTGCCCGACCTCGAACTTTTTCCTGGGCAGCGGCCTGTTCAACCTGCCGATGGCCGAAAAACACAAGGTGAACGTGGGGTTGGGCACGGATGTGGGCGGCGGCACCAGTTTTTCGCTGCTGCAAACCCTCAACGAAGCCTACAAGGTGATGCAGCTGCAGGGTGCGCGGCTGAGCCCGTTCAAGTCACTGTACCTGGCCACCCTCGGCGGCGCCCGGGCCCTGCGCCTGGAGGACAAGATCGGCACGCTGCAGCCGGGTTCCGATGCGGACTTCCTGGTGCTGGACTACAACGCCACGCCGCTGCTGGGCTATCGCCTCAAGCAGGCCAAGGACATTGCCGAGCGGTTGTTCGTGCTGATGACGCTGGGGGATGACCGGACGGTGGCGCAGACGTATGCGGCCGGTAAATTGGTGCATCAGCGGTAGATTTTT
>NZ_JBAMDJ010000057.1:0-35395 GCF_036961705.1 Pseudomonas sp. 3JA | reverse complement strand
GCCCTTACGGCGGGTCACTTTTGGAAGAGCCGCCAAAAGTAACCAAAAACGCTTTGCCCCACCACTCGGTGCCTCGCCTAGGCTCGGCACCGAGTGGTGGGGCATAAGCGTTTTGCTTACTTTTGCGCTTTTCAAAAGTGAGCCGAGCGGAACCCTAAGTAGCCGTTACCGCAGCAATGGATATACACACCAACTTAAGAGTCCCGCCCGTAAACCAAGGTATTGATCGGCAAAGGATCTTGCCCACTCCAGCTTAGTGCGATACGCGACTCGTACCACCCACAGTAGAAATACGAACCCGCTCACCCACCCGGAACACCTCGTTTTCCTGAACCTGCTGCACATAGGCACGCATGCTGCCATCGTCCTCACGAACAGTGATTTCCACGCCTTGGGTACGAGTCAGGCCTTCTTCAGTAGCGGAGCCAATCAGGCCACCGGCCACCGCGCCGATCACAGCGGCGACAATGCTGCCACGGCCACCACCGATGGCACTGCCGCCTACACCACCGACCACAGCACCGGCCGCACCGCCGATAGGGGTCTTGGTGCCTTCGATCTTGACCGGACGCAAGGCTTCGATCGTACCCATGCGAATCGTCTGCACGCGACGCGCTTCGTCACGGGAATAGGAGTCACCGGTCAGGCTCGACTGACAGCCAGTGAGCAACATCGCCATCGTGGAAAAGGAAGCAACCAGCAAAACAGACTTACGCATAGCATCAAACTCCAAAAGACAGGGATTCATTAAACTCCGCAGCTTGACGCCTGTCACGGCCTCGCCGGGATAAAATTGTTTTCATTCAGGTGGGATACAGGCGCACCCGAAAAATTCACCAAACAGTAGCGCCAATTTCCGAAACCTGCGTCATCAACCCTGGAATTTTTCATGGATTATTTCATTATCGTCGCCACCACCGTGGCCGGTCTGTACTTCCACTGGTGGCTGTACGTGCGGATCAAACGCTGGGCGGATCGCGATCTGGCGCTTTCGCTGGCTGGGCCGGATGGGCAAAAGAAAACCTACATGCTGCAACAATTGGCCCGCGCCCAGGCACAAGGCATCAAGCGCCGTGACCTGCCGCAATGGCTCCAGACCGCCGCGGCAGGTTATCCCGATGCTAAGGCGCCAGACGCTCGCGAGTCCACTGCGCCCCTTGCAGGCGATAGTTGAGGCGATCGTGCAGGCGGCTCGGACGCCCCTGCCAGAACTCGATGCGCTCGGGCAGCAAACGATAACCGCCCCAATGCTCCGGGCAATGCGGTTGGCTGTCGCTGAAACGTTGTTCGGTGGCCTTGAGCAGGTCGTCCAGCTCACCACGCCCTGCAATTACCCGGCTCTGGGGTGAAGCCCAGGCGCCGAGACGGCTGCCCAGCGGGCGAACCTGGTAATAGGCGTCCGACTCCTGCGCGGTGACCTTCACCACTTTGCCCTCGATGCGCACTTGGCGCTCCAGGGCCGGCCAGAAAAACGTCATGGCCGCAAATGGATTCGCGGCCAGTTGCTGCCCCTTGGCGCTGTCGTAGTTGGTGAAGAACGTGAACCCCAGGGCATCCAGGCCCTTGAGCAGCAGGATCCGGCAGTGCGGGCGCCCTTCTGCATCCACCGTCGCCAGGGTCATGGCGTTGGCCTCCACCGGGGCCTGCTCGGTTTTCACCGCGTCGGCGAACCATTGGTGGAACAGCGCAAACGGCTCGGCCGGGGCTTGTGCCTCGGTCAAGCCATCGCGGGTGTAGTCGCGGCGCATATCAGCCAGCGGTTGGGTCATGGCGCGTTCCTTGTGGTTAGCCCATCACTGCTTGGGGGTATCGGCAGCCGCGACTTTCTTGGTATCGGTGGCGGCTTTGGCCGGTTGGGTTTTCTTCGCCGGAGTAGTGGCCTTGGCAGGGGCTTTCTTCGCAGGCGCCTTGGCCACGGCTTTTTTGGCCGGTGCTTTTTTGCTGGTCGGGGTCACGGCTTTTTTCGCCGCAGGCGCTGGGGCCGGGGCCACGGGCTTCACGTCCTGGGCCGCCACCAGCGTCACGGGTGCGGGAGCCGGCATGTTGTATTTGCTCAGCAGCGCAACCATGGTGTTGGCCGGCGTGACCAGCAGTTCCACGCGGCGGTTCAAGGCACGCCCTTCCACACTGTCGTTGGCCGCACGTGGCGCCACTGCGCCCATGCCGCGCAGCATCAGGCGATCACGTTGCAGGCCGCTGAGACGGAAAATCGCCGCAACGGACTGGGCACGCTCCTGGCTGAGCTTCAGGTTCGCAGGTGCGGCGCCCGAGGTATCGGCGTGGCCGAGGATCAGCACGGCGGTCTTGGGGTCGGCTTCAAGGATCTTCGCCACGCGGGTGAACGGCCCGAGGGTCACGGGCAGCAGCATGGCCGGACGGTCCGGGTTGAAGGAGCCGTCCACCGGCGCGGTGACCACCAGCACGTTGTCGCGGCGCTCGAGTTGGAGCTTGCTGTCCTGGATGGCTGTGCGCAGCTTCGGCTCGTAGTCGTCGAGCCAGGCCTGGGTGACTTTAGGATCGGGCATTGGCACCGCCTTGGCGGTTTCCTGATCCTTGCCGCCAAACGGCCACCACCATTTGCCGTTGCTTTCGGCTTCGGCCTTGGCAACGGCCGGCGCCTTGGTTTCAGGTTTGTCCTGGGGTTTGACGTCATCTTTCTTCGCAACGTCGGCAGCATCATCGGAAGAGAACGGCCACCACCAGTGGGTGGCGCTCTCGGCCTTGGCTTGCGGTGCGACGGCAGCCGGTTTCAGAGGCGCCGCTGGCGCCGTGTCCTTGGCCGCCACCGTGTCGGAAGAGCCGAACGGCCACCAGCCGCTGCTGCCCTCGGCATCATTTTGTGGGGTTTGTGCGCAACCAGTGATAGCGAAGCACAGCGCCAGAGCGAGGGTTTTATTCGATGACATTGGATATCCACAAAATGATGTAAATGGAAAATAAAGGCCATGTTTTGGCCGCATAAACAGTCGCTTGGAATCTGAAAAGGCCACGAGGTTCCGGTGCCCGCCGCCTTCAATGGCGTTTATAGACAAGTGGCAAGGACCCTCGCAAGGTTCTGCGCGCGCGGGTCCATCAATACGTAAGGCCCGAGCGTGTTGGTCACGAAGCCAAAAGCCACATCATGCTCCGGGTCGGCGAACCCCATGGAGCCACCGGCCCCCGGATGACCGAACGCCCGTGGGCCAAGGCCATAGGTCGCATTCGGTACATCCGGCTGGTCGAGCATGCAACCCAGGCCGAAACGGGTCTGGGTCAACAAAGTCTTGTCCTCGCCGAAGCTGTGCTGGCGAGTCAGTTCGTCGAGCATTTCACCTTCCAGCAGGCTGCCATCCAGCAGCCCCCCATAGAACCCGGCCAGGCTGCGGGCGTTACCGTGGCCGTTGGCCGCCGGTTGCTGCATGCGCCGCCACTCCGGTTTGTTGGTACTGGTCATGATCGACGGCGGATTGGTGAAGGCCCGGGTGGTCATGGCCGTGGGCTCGCGCATCGTCACCTGCAGCAGGCGTTGGGCCGCGGCATCGCCGACGTTGCCTTTGCCACGGGCGATGTGGGCTACGCGATGAAACTCCTCGTCGGCCAGGCCAACGTGAAAATCCAGGCCCAACGGCTTGGCCACACGGGCCACGATGGACTCCCCCGGGCCACGCCCATCGGCCCTGCGCAACAGCTCGCCAATCAGCCAGCCGTAGGTGATCGCGGCATAACCATGACCCTCGCCCGGCGTCCACCAAGGTGTTTCGGCGGCCAGGGCATCGATCATGGCTTGCCAGTCATAAAGCGCTTCGGGCGGCAGCAATTCACGTAGCGCCGGCAACCCGGCCTGATGGCAGAGCAACTGGCGCAGGGTAATGGATTGCTTGCCGGCGGCGGCAAACTCGGGCCAATAGCGGGCGACCGGGGCATCCAGCTGCAACTTGCCTTCGGCCACCAGTTGCAGGGCGGTGACGGCGGTGAACGTTTTGGTGCAGGAAAACAGGTTGGCGATGGTGTCGCTGTGCCAGGTCTCATGGCCATCCTTGTCGGCGGTACCGGCCCACAGATCGATCACCGTGCGACCACCCACCTGAATGCACAACGCCGCGCCGCGCTCCTGGGGATTATCGAACAGCGCCGCGAACGCTTCACGCACCGCCTCGAACTGAAGTTCATAATGGCCTTGAATCCGCACCCGCAACTCCTTTGAAACAAAGACTTTTTAGAGTGGTTGGCATTGTTTCAGCCATTGGGGGTTTTGGGAACCGCCATGGGACGGCTGGTTAACCTGAAACCGGCCCCTGTGGCGAGGGAGCTTGCTCCCGCTGGGTTGCGCAGCAACCCCAAAACCCGCCGTTGCGGTGTGCCAGATTGATCGCGACCAGCCTTCTTGGGGCTGCTACGCAGCCCAGCGGGAGCAAGCTCCCTCGCCACAACAGCGTCCATCACCAGAAGAACCCGCTTTGTCAGGAAATCTCCCGCCGAAACGGCGGCAGCGCGTTGAGGATCGCCTTGCCATAGCGCTGGGTGACCAGCCTGCGGTCGAGCAAGGTGATGGTGCCGCGGTCTTCTTCGGTGCGCAGCAACCGACCACACGCCTGGACCAGCTTCAGCGAAGCGTCCGGTACGGAAATTTCCATGAACGGATTGCCGCCTCGGGCTTCGATCCATTCGGCCAGCGCGGCTTCCACCGGGTCATCGGGGACCGAGAATGGAATTTTGGCGATCACCACGTGCTCGCAGTAGGCACCCGGCAAGTCCACGCCTTCGGCAAAACTCGCCAGGCCGAACAGCACGCTGGAATCCCCACCATCGACCCGGGCCTTGTGCTTGTTCAGGGTTTCCTGCTTCGACAGGTTGCCCTGGATGAACACCTGTTTGCGCCAATCACGGTCAAGGCCATCGAACACGTCCTGCATCTGTTTGCGCGAGGAAAACAGCACCAGGGTGCCCCGTGAGCCTTCCACCAGTTCCGGCAGGTCGCGGATGATCGCCGCGGTGTGGGCGGCGGCATCCCGTGGGTCGGCCTTGAGGTCCGGCACCCGCAGCACGCCGGCGTCGGCGTGATGGAAGGGGCTCGGGACCACGGCGGTCACGGCTTTCTTTGGCAAGCCGGCGCGCATGCGGAAGCGGTCGAACGTGCCCAGGGCGGTCAGCGTGGCGGACGTCACCAGCGCGCCATAGGCCACGTTCCACAAGTTGCGCCGCAGCATTTCCGCCGCCAGGATCGGGCTGGCATTGACCTCGATGTCGAACAGCGAACCGCTTTCGGCCAGGGTCAGCCAGCGCGCCATTGGCGGGTTGTCTTCCGGGTCTTCAGCGGTGAAGGCCGTCCACAGTTCCCAGTTGCCTTGCGAGCGGGACAACAGGCTGCCAAACAACGGGTACCACTCCTCGGCCTGGTTGCTGGCGATGCCGATGTTGACCTCGCCGTCCATGCCTTCCTTGAGCAGGTCGGTCAGGCGCGTGAACAGGTCGGTCAGGCGTGCGAAACCTTTCTTGAGCTCGATGCCCATTTCGCGCATGTGTTCAGGAATCACTCCGCCGACGAAGCGATGACGTGGCCGTTCGCGGCCCTCGACGTCTTCGCCGGGCTTGAAGTCGGCCACTTGCTCGCAAGCGGTGAACATGAACTGCTGGTTCGTCTTGATTTCCCGCGCCAACTCCGGCACTTGCTCGATGAACTTGCCCAGGTCACCCGGCAATGGATGCTGGGCCAACAGTTTGGTGAGGTTCTTGGCGGTGGTTTCCAGCCAGTCGGCAGTGGAACGCAGCCGGGTGTAATGGGCGAAGTGACCGATGGCCTTGTCCGGCAGGTGATGGCCTTCGTCGAACACGTAGATCGTGTCGCGCGGGTCCGGCAGCACCGCACCGCCGCCCAGGGCCAGGTCGGCCAGCACCATGTCGTGGTTGGTGACGATGACATCAACCTTGCCCATGCCTTCGCGGGCCTTGTAGAAGGCGCACTGGCCGAAGTTCGGGCAATGCCGGTTGGTGCACTGGCTATGGTCGGTCGTCAGGCGGGACCAGTCGGCGTCTTCCAGGGCGGTGGACCAACTGTCGCGGTCGCCGTCCCATTTGTTGCCGGCCAGCTTCTCGATCATGCTGGTGAACAGCTTCTGGCTGGCCTCATCGACTTCGATCTTGAAGCCTTCTTCTTCGAACAACTGGGCCGTGGCGGTCTGCGCGTGGCCTTCCTGGAGCAACATGTCGAGCTTGGACAGGCACATGTAGCGCCCACGGCCCTTGGCCAGCGCGAACGTGAAGTTCAGCCCGCTGTTGCGCATCAGGTCGGGCAGGTCCTTGTAGACGATCTGCTCCTGCAGGGCGACGGTGGCCGTGGCGATCACCAGGCGTTTGCCGGCGGCCTTGGCAGTGGGAATCGCCGCCAGGCTGTAGGCCACGGTCTTGCCGGTACCGGTGCCGGCCTCCACCGCCACGACGGCGGGCTCGCCACTGCGCCGGCCTTCGTCGTCGGTGTCGATGTCACCCAGGACTTTTGCCACTTCGGCAATCATCAGGCGCTGGCCATATCGCGGCTTGAGGCTCTTGGCTTCGAGAAAACGCGAATAGGCGCCCTGGATCGTGGTTTTGAGTTCGGTGCTGATCATGAATGGTCGGGCGCAAAAAACGCTGGATAAATTTTCAGTGGTTCGGATCGGCGGCTATCATACCCCGCTAATGAATCCTGCGCAGAACGGAGTAACCCAATGACACCCTTTGCCCTCGTCTACACCCTGCATTTACTGGCGGCCCTGGTCTGGGTCGGCGGCATGTTTTTCGCCTGGATGATCCTGCGCCCGGCCGCAATGACGGCGCTTGAGGGCCCTGCCCGGCTCAAGTTGTGGGTAGAAGTGTTTCAGCGTTTTTTTGTCTGGGTCTGGGTGGCGGTGGTGCTTTTACCGATCAGCGGTGTAGGCCTGATTCATGTGCGCTTCGCCGGTTTCGAAACCGCGCCTCGGTATGTGCAGGTGATGATGGGATTGTATGTGGTGATGGCTGCGCTGTTCATCCGCATCCAGGGCCTGCAACTGCCGGCATTGCGTAGCGCCGTGACGGCGCAGGACTGGCCGGCGGGTGCGGCGGTGCTGGGGAAGATTCGGCGGTTGGTGGGGACCAATTTGTTGATCGGGTTGCTGGTGGTGGCGATTGGCGCGGCGCGGCCGATGTTCTGAACATCACATAAAACCCTGTGGGTGCGAGCAAGCTCGCTCCCACAGGTTCAGATCAGATTTTTCTTCAGAACCGCTGCACCGTCACCGTCCCCGCCGCTCCGGCAGGCCCTGGCTGGCCATCGGCGCCAGGACGGCCGCTTTTGCCGCCATCGGCGGTATAGACCAGGCACCCCTTGGCCTTGCCTCCCGCCCCGGGTTTGCCGCCGTGTCCCGCCGCGCCACCGGCCCCGCCGTCCACCGTCACTTTGATCTGCTCGGCAGGGTAGGCCAGGGGCAGCTCGAGGCGTACCTGCGCGCCAGCGGCTCCCGGCTGGCCATCGCTGCCATTGCTGCCGTCGGCCCCGCGACCGGCCGAACCCCAGGTGCAACCCGGCGCCTGGCCATTGGCACCGTCAAGACCGACGAAACCCGGCGCACCGGTTCCACCGCGGGCATCCACCGACAACAGCGGCGCATTCAAGGCATTGAAACGCAGGTTGAGATCGCGCCCCGACCGCGCGGCCTTGGTGTAGGTACCCGGTGCGCCGCGTGAAGTGATCTGGCTGCCCTCGGCCAGCTCAGCCCGGGCCACTTTCATTTCCAATACCTGCTGCGCCGGCACGATGGCGATCCGTGCTTCACGCCCCAGGTGCAATTGGTCGATGGTCAGTTCAGTGACATTGGAAGGCACCAGCAGCGTGCCGTAGTCGGCCACGTCCAGTCGCTCGAGGACCAGGGTGCTGGTGGTGTTTGGCAGGCGCATCAACGAATGGCTTTCTACCTGGACCACCTGGGCCGAAGCCCACGGGCATACGAGTGCGGCGAGCAGACACAATTTACGCATGGGAAGCCTCTGGCGCGGTCGGGAGGGTTTGCAAATGGAAGATACCGAACAGCAGCACTCTGAGGCGATCACGACCAGGCGCGGGGCGGCCACGAAAACTGGCCCTGAACAACAGCAGCTCCAGCAGATGGAGCACCAGCAAAAACGCGCCGGCGACATTGACCAGCAGATGCAGCGGATGGACGAACGGCACGACCAGATTGACCAGCACCACCAGCCAGAACAGCAGGGTCAGCAAGCGCCCCAGCCCCCAAAACACCTTCATACGCCCCCCTGATCGGGAATTATTCTTTGCGCGCACAGTAACGGCTTGCGCGCAGGATAAGCCAGAGGGCCAGGCAAATTTAATCTGACCCGAGCCCCGGATCGCCTTCCCGACGACCCGGCAGCCCTGGTCCGAGCTTCAACGCTGGATATGCAGCTCAACCCGACGGTTCTGTGCCCGCCCTTCGTCAGTCTCATTGTCAGCCACCGGCTCGCTTTCGCCCTTGCCTTCGCTGGTGAGTTTGTCGGGGGCCAGCCCCTGGGTCAGCAGATACTCCACGACGCTGCTGGCCCGACGTTCGGACAGCCCTTGGTTATAGGCATCAGTGCCGACACTGTCGGTGTGACCCACCACCCGGATGCTGGCGACATTGGCATGGCTGAGTTTGCCCATCAACCCATCGAGTTGGCTTCGAGCGTCTGCCGTGAGGTCGGATTTGTCGAAATCGAACAGTACCTTGCCGGCGTCGTTGAGGGTGATGACCTCGCTCGCCGGCGCTTGCGGTTCGACCGGCGGGGCGCTGGCCGGGTATTGCGGCAGCGGGCAACCGTGATGCTCGACGGGGGTATTGGCCGGCGTATCGGGACAACGGTCGCGGCGGTCGAACACCCCGTCGTCGTCTTCATCGCCATCCTGGGCGTAGCAGATCAGACCACCGCCCAGCAGCCCCAGCGCGGCGCCACCGGCGGCCCAGCCACTGCTTTCAATGGCCCCCAACCCGCCGCCAACCAAGCCGCCGATCAGGCTACAGATTGGCCAGGTGCGTTGATTGAGAGGTGCGCTGCCATCGCTGTGAGTGGCGCAACCGGACAACAGACTGCTCGCCAGCAGTACCGGCAAGGCGGCCCTGATTAGAACGTTCATGGTGAAGGCTCCTGTGTCACCGGCCCATACCGGTCACACAGGAGTAAAGACCCGCATCCGCAACTCTACAAGCCGCGAATCGCAAGGGTTTCAGCGGTTTATCTTGATTTCCGTGCGACGGTTCATCGCGCGGCCGTCGGCGGTCTTGTTATCGGCCACCGGCTGACTCTCACCGGCGCCGGACACCGAGACGAAACTGGCACGCGGTACGCCGTTTTCGACCAGGTATTGCACCACCGAGTTGGCCCGTTTCTCCGACAACCGTTGGTTATAGGCATCGCTGCCGACACTGTCCGTATGGCCGGTGACCCGCAGTTGCGCGGTGGACGTTTCCTGTTTCAGTCGGGTGGCGACCGTGCTCAGCACATCCTTGTCGGCTGGGGTCAGCGTGGCTTTGTTGAACTCAAAGTGCACGTCGCGGATCACGATGGTTTCTTCCTTGACCACTGGAGGCTCTTCAGCCATTGGCGGTGGTGCAGGTGGTGGGCAACCGTCGGCATCGACCTGCACACCCTTCGGTGTGCCCGGGCACTTGTCGCGGCTGTCCGGCACGCCATCGCCATCTTCGTCGCCGTCGCCGTGCACCCAGCAATAAGCTGCCGCCATGCCGCCAACGTACAGCGCGCCGCCGCCAGCCCAGGAAGTGCTTTCTATGGCGCCTAATCCCGCACCGATCGCACCGCCGACGGCCGCACAGGTCGGCCAGTCGGTTTTCTGCAAACCTGCGCAACCAGTCAACACACTGGTTAGCAGAACCAGGGGTAACGCTGTCCGAACTATGCTCATCGGGTTTCTCCTTGAGGGATCGGCTTGTCGCCGATTCAGGGGAGTAAAGACCCGTCTTCGAATCTGCGCCAGCCTGAGCAATCGCGGGTTTTCGCCCCGTGTTTACGAAGATTCCGCACGTTCAGGGACAAACCGCTCTAGGCCACGATGTCCGGGCAGGCTATCGTGGTGGTTCTGACTGAGGAGCTTCGATGACTGTTGCCATTTCTGCGCGTACGCCCCAACAAGCCCTGGCGGCCGTGCTTGACCGCTATGCCCCGCAAAAACTGCTATTGATCGGTGCCAGCGGCTTTCCCGCGCTTGAAGCATTCCAGCAGGCCCATCCCGGCACCGAAGTGGTCCACGCCGGCCCCGGCGCGCTGCCGGCGGACGTGGCGGCGCGGCGTTTTGACCTGGCCCTGGCGCTCGATTGCCTGGAGCATTTGCCCAAGCGCGAAGGTCTGAACCTGTTGGGTGGCATCCGCAATCTCAATGCCAGTCGCATTGCCGTGCTGGCAGATCTCAACGCCTGCGGCTGGCAAGAGACGGACTTTTTTTCACTGGCCCTGCAAGCCAGCGAGCGATTCCAGCGCGAAGATCAGGTGCTGACCCTGTTTACCTACGATCTGCTTGAATACAAACAAGTCCCCGATTGGCTCAACTCGCGCTTTTGGGCCAACCCGGAAAATTTTGGAAAATATTGGTGGTAACCGTGAACACAAGCCCACACACGCCCATCTGCCCCTGCGGCAGTGGCAATCCACTGGACGCCTGCTGCGGCCATTACCACGACGGTCACCCGGCGCCCTGCGCCGAAGCCTTGATGCGCTCGCGCTATAGCGCCTATGTATTGGGCCTGGTGGATTATCTGGTCGCCACCACCCTGCCCGCCCAGCAGCCAGGCCTCGATCGCCAGTCGATCAGCGAGTGGAGCGCCAACAGCACCTGGTTGGGGCTGGAAGTGGAAAGCAGCGAAGTGCTAGGTGGTCAACCGGAACACGCCTTTGTCACGTTCACGGCACGCTGGCACGACGGCCAGGGCGAGCATAGCCACCGTGAGCAATCCTCGTTCGTGCAGAACGACGGGCGCTGGTATTTCATCGATCCGACCGTGCCGGTCAAGACAGGACGCAACGACAGCTGTCCGTGTGGCAGCGGGCACAAATTCAAGAAGTGCTGCGCCGGCTACTTCAATCGCTGAATTTAGGAAACGTCCGACGCTCGTCCATCGGCCCATAGGGCTAGACTGGGGATAAACCAGAGGCACGGACATGACCCCTCCATCATTCTTGCTGCGCATCACCTGCCTGCTGCTGTTCGTTGGATTCGGCGGCTGTGCATCCTGGCGAGGTGAAGAAGCTCCGGAACCACAGGTACATCTGGTCAAAGTCGAGGTGGTGCGGGCCCGGCTGGTGGAACAGAGGTTCACGCTGCACTTTCGCGTCGACAACCCCGGCGACAGCGACCTCACCGTTCGCAGCCTGACCTACCGCATCCACCTGGGCGACCTGTTGCTGACCGAAGGCGAGCATGAGCACTGGTTCACCGTGCGTCCCAAGCACAGCGCCTACTTCAAGGTGCCGGTGCGCACCAACCTGTGGCCACAGGTGCGGGAAGTGGTGAAGCTGCTGGAGAAACCCCGGGAACAGATCCCCTATCGTCTGGAAGGTGAGCTGGAAACCGGATTATTCATCGCTCACTACGTGCACCTGGAACGTAATGGCGTGATAATCGCCGCCGATTTTATTGCGGAGTAACCCCGATGACCCAACAACCCCACGTCCATGGCCCTGATTGCAACCACGATCACGACCATCATCACGATCATGACCACGGCCATGTCCACGGTCCGAACTGCGGCCACGCCCACCAGGAACCGGTGCGCAACGCCCTGAAGGATGTCGGCCGCAACGACCCTTGCCCGTGCGGCAATGGCAAGAAATTCAAGAAGTGCCACGGGGCTTGAGGGTCCGGGCGAAAAACTTTTTCGCCTGTTAGAGCGTCATCGCGAGCAAGCTCGCTCCCACAGAGTTTGCCATTAACCAATCCAAGGTGTGATGGCTTGGAAGCTTTTTGTGGCGAGGGAGCTTGCTCCCGCTTGAGTGCGAAGCGCTCATCGCTTTTTTGGGGCCGCTGCGCGCCCCAGCGGGAGCAAGCTCCCTCGCCACGGGACCGTGCCGCTTTCAACCCCCTGTGGGAGCGAGCTTGCTCCGGGCGGCGATCCAACGATGAGGCCGGCACTGTCAACACCGATCTATCAGCCCGCCTGCAGAATCCGCTTCACACCGACCACCGTCGCATACTCACCATGCAAATTGCCCAGGGACATGGCATGCACCTCGGCAGCCGTACGGGCGTTGCCGAAGTAATCGCTCTTGTCGAAGGTAAAGCAGGCATCTTCGACCACCCACGTGTCGAATCCCAGGTTGCCGGCCGTACGCGCCGTGGACTCCACCGAGTTGTGCGTTGCCACACCGACGATCACCAATTGCCTGATTCCGGCGCTGCGCAGGTCTTGCTCCAGGTGGGTGCCACTGAACGCATCCGGCACCTGCTTTTGCACCAACCGTTCCCCTGCCTGCGGCTCGAACCGTGGCTGGACTTCCACCCCCGACTGCCCCGGCCAGAACACCGAGTCCGGCGAGCGGGACAGGTGGTGGACGTGAATCACCGGACGCGCCGTCCGTCGCCATAAAGCCAGTAGCTCCAGCATGCGCAGCTCTGCCTCGGGGTTGTTGCGAGGGCCGAGCCTGGGGTGAAGGATGCCTTTTTGTTGATCGATGAGAATCAGCGCCGCGTCGTTCTGTAGCTCCATGCCGGTTTCTCTTGCTTGGTCTTTGAATGTTCCACACTTGATCATCACCTTTTCCTACAGGCAAGCCTTTGAGCAAAGCGATGACCCGGCCCCGGAGTTTTATCGCCAAACCAACAAATAACCCTCGCCCCCGCTTGCGCGGCCCCCTCCTGCTCACTAACGTAGCGCCTTTATTGGTGCCACCCCCTCCCGCAGGAGCTTTGCCATGGCCTCGCCAGCCTCTATTTCCCTTATCCCCCGGCTCGGCGTTGCCGCCGCAATGGCCAGTGTGCTCGGTTTGAGCGGATGCCAGACCTGGAACGCCCAGGACACTGTCCCGCCGACTTCCGGTGTGCAACCGCTCAAGGGGCTGGCGCAGAACGTCTCGGTCCGGCGCAATGCCACCGGCATGCCGCTGATCGAAAGCAACAGCTTCCATGACGCCCTGTTCACCCTCGGCTACGTCCACGCCAGCGATCGCATCACCCAAATGGTCACCCTGCGCCTGCTGGCCCAAGGACGATTGGCAGAAATGTCCGGCGCCGAACGGCTGGACGTCGACCGCTACATGCGCGCCGTCAACCTGAAGAAAAACGCCGACGAGCTGTACAAGGCGTCTTCGCCAAGGCTCAAGCGTTTCTTCGAAGTCTATGCCCGCGGCGTCAACGCCTACCTGTTCCGCTACCGCGACAAGTTGCCGTCGGACCTGGCCGCCACCGGTTACAAACCCGAGTACTGGAAACCGGAAGACTCGGCGCTGATGTTCTGCCTGCTGAATTTCAGCCAGTCAGCCAACCTCCCGGAAGAAATCGCCAGCCTGGTACTGGTCCAGACCGTCACCAACGACAAGCTCGCCTGGCTGAGCCCGTCCTATCCGGACGAGCAACTGCCCGTGGCCGAGGCCGACAAGCTCCAGGGCTTGCGACTCAATGGCCAGATCCCGGGCCTGAGCGAAATCAGCAAGGCCACCCAGCAATTGGCCGGGTTGAACCTGTTGGGTGCTGCGTCTTCAAGCAACTGGGCCATCGCGCCACAACGCAGCCGCAGCGGCAAGAGTCTGCTGGCCAGCGACAGCCACGGGCCGCTGGGCATGCCGGGGCTGTGGAGCCCGGTACAGATCCGTGCGCCCAAGTACCAGGCGGCCGGGGTTTCCGTGGCGGGCATCCCGATGATCCTGGCCGGGTTCAACGGCAAAGTGGCCTGGAGCATGACCAGCGTGCTGGGGGACAACCAGGACCTGTTCCTGGAAAAAATCCGCCGTCAGGGCAATGGCCTGTCCTACGAGGTCAACGGCAAATGGCAACCGGCGATCGTGCGCAACGAAACCTACTTCATCAAAGGCCAGCGGCCGATTCGTGAAGCGGTGTTCGAAACCCGCCACGGCCCGTTGCTCAACAGCGCCCAGGGCCCGGCCATGGCCAACGGCTTTGGCCTGGCCTTGCAGACGCCGAGCTTGAGCGACGACAAGACCCTGGATGCCTTCTTCGACCTGTCCCGGGCGCAGAACGTCGAGAAAGCCTCCGACGCCAGCCGGGAAATCCGCGCCATGGCGGTGAACCTGGTCTTTGCCGACGCCAGCCATGTCGGCTGGCAGGTCACCGGTCGCTACCCGAACCGCCGTGAAGGCGAGGGTCTGTTGCCGTCGCCGGGCTGGGACGGTCGCTACGATTGGGACGGTTACGCCGACCCGATGCTGCACCCCTACGATCAGGACCCGCCCCAGGGCTGGCTTGGCACGGCCAACCAACGGGTCATCCCCCATGGCTACGGCATGCAACTGTCCAACTCGTGGGCCGCACCGGAGCGTGGCGAACGCATGGCCGAACTGGCCGGCGCGGGCAAGCACGACACCCGCAGCCTGACCGCCATGCAATACGACCAGGGCACAACGTTCGCCGCCAAGCTCAAGCAAGTCTTCGAAGCACCGGGCATGACCCATCCGCTCAAACAGGCGATCGAAGCCCTGCCGGTGGCTGACCGGGCCAAGGCCCGCGAGGCCTACACTCGCTTGATGGCATTCGATGGCCGGCTCAACCCGACCTCCGCCGACGCGGCGATCTATGAGCTGTTCCTGCAGGAAAGCATGAAGCAGATTTTCCTCGACGAACTGGGCCCGGACAGCAGCCCGGCGTGGAAGGCGCTGGTCGCCAACGGCCAATTGTCCTACTCGGCCCAGGCCGATCATCTGCTGGGACGTGAAGACAGCCCGTTCTGGGACGATGTACGCACCCCTCAGAAAGAAGACAAGGCCGTCATCCTCGCACGCAGCCTGGTCGCCACCATCAACGCCGGTGACAGCCAGTTGGGCGGTGACCACAAGGCTTGGCAGTGGGGCCAGTTGCATCGCTACGCGTGGAAAAACAGCAACGGCCAGATCGTACGCGGCCCGCTACCGGCTGGTGGCGACGCCAGCACGCTCAACTCGGCGGCGTTCGCCTGGGGCCAGGATTTCACCACCACCCTGGCGCCGGCCATGCGCTTTATCGTTGACTTCGGCCAGCCTGAACCGTTGATGATCCAGGACGGCGCCGGCCAGTCTGGCAACCCGGTCAGCCCGAACTATGCCAATGGCATCGATCCGTGGATCAAGGGGCAGTACCAGAGCCTGCCGCTGCAGTCACAGAACTTCGATCGGGCGTATGGCAAGACGCGGTTGACCCTGGTGCCTGGCAAGTAACTGCAGCCCGGGACTGGAGATAGTATTTGTGGCGAGGGAGCTTGCTCCCGCTGGGCTGCGAAGCAGTCCCCTGCATGTCTACAGGCAGACCGCATCAGCCGGTTTACGACTGCTGCGCAGCCGAGCGGGAGCAAGCTCCCTCGCCACGGGTCCAGTCCATCCCCCACTAAACCCGATAGAACTTCCCCCCTCGCCTGCGCCTCTACCTGACAAGCCCATCGCTCCGGTGACCGCATGGATCTTGTCATTGCCCGCCCCGAAGGCTTGTACTGCCCGCCCGGGGATTTCTACATCGACCCGTGGCGGGCGGTGGAACGCTCGGTCATCACCCACGCCCACGGCGACCATGCCCGCAGTGGCAACCAACACTACCTGGCAGCGGCACCCGGCGAAGGCATCCTGCGATCACGCCTGGGCCAGGACATCAACCTGCAAACGCTGCCTTACGGCGAACGCCTGTCGCACCATGGCGTGACCTTGAGCTTTCACCCCGCCGGCCATGTGCTGGGCTCGGCCCAGGTGCGGCTGGAATATCAAGGCGAGGTCTGGGTGGCGTCGGGGGATTACAAAGTCGAGCCTGACGGCACCTGCACCCCATTCGAGCCGGTGAAATGCCATACCTTCATCACGGAATCCACCTTCGGCCTGCCGATCTACCGCTGGCAGCCCCAGGCGCAGATTTTCGACGAGATCAACCAGTGGTGGCACGGGAACATCGCCGCCGGCCGGGCCAGCGTGTTGTTCTGCTATTCCTTCGGCAAGGCTCAGCGAATTCTCCACGGCATCGACGAAAGCCTCGGCCCGATCCTGGCCCATGGCGCGGTGGAACCGCTGAATCGGGTCTACCGCGAGGCCGGGGTCCATCTCCCGCCAACGATCTACGCCGGCGATGTCAAGAAGAACGACCCGATCATGGGCCAGGCGCTGGTCATCGCCCCGCCCTCTGCCGGAGGCAGCAGCTGGATGCGCCGCTTTGGCGACTACAGCGACGCCTTCGCCAGCGGCTGGATGCGCCTGCGCGGTACGCGTCGGCGGCGTGGCGTGGACCGGGGTTTTGTGCTGTCCGACCACGCCGACTGGCCCGGCCTGCTCTGGGCCATCGAACAGACCGGCGCCGAACGGGTGATGGTCACGCACGGTTCGGTAAGCGTGCTGGTGCGCCATCTCTGCGAGCAAGGCCTCGACGCCCAGGCGTTCAGCACCGAATACGGTGACGATGAAGAAGACCTCGCCATGGCCACCAACAGCGGGGAGGAGGCGCCATGAAAGCCTTCGCCGAGTTGTACGCCGAACTGGACGCCACCACCTCCAGCAATGCCAAGCTCGCCGCCATGCAGGACTATTTCAGCAAAGCCCCACCCCAGGACGCGGCGTGGGCCGTGTATTTCCTTTCCGGCGGGCGCCCACGGCAACTGGTGCCGGTAAAAATCCTGCGGGAGTTGGCGGTCCAGATATCCGGGTTGTCGCTCTGGCTGTTCGAAGAAAGTTATCAGGCCGTGGGCGACCTGGCCGAAACCATTTCGCTGGTATTACCCGAATCGCCCCACAGCTCCGACGAAGGCCTGGCGCTGTGGATCGAGGAGAAACTGCTGCCCTTGCGCGGTGAGTCGCCCGAGGTATTGGCGCAACGCTTACCGGCGTTGTGGGCGCAACTCGACCGGCCCAGCCTGATGCTCTGCATCAAGCTCATCACCGGCAGTTTCCGCGTCGGCGTGTCCAAACTGCTGGTGACCCGGGCCCTGGCGGGCATGGCCGGGCTGGACAGCAAACGGGTGGCCCAGCGCCTGGTGGGCTACACCGACCTGTCCCATCGGCCGACGGCGGCCAGTTACCTCAAGCTGATCGCGGCCGAATCCGACGATGAACATGCCCAGCGCGGCGGCCAGCCTTATCCGTTTTTCCTGGCCCATGCGCTGTCTGCACCCGTGGAGCAATTCGACACGTTGCTGGGGCCGGCCAGCGACTGGCAGGTGGAATGGAAATGGGATGGGATCCGCGCCCAGGTGATCAAGCGCGACGGCCATTTGTGGGTCTGGTCGCGAGGCGAGGACTTGGTCACTGAGCGATTTCCGGAACTGCATTCACTGGCCCAGGCGCTGCCCGACGGCACGGTGATCGACGGTGAAATTGTGGTCTGGAAAGCCCCCCAGTCGGTTACCGAAGACGCCTTCGACCCGGACGCACCGTTGCAGCCTGCGGTGCAACCCTTCGCTCTGCTGCAACAGCGCATCGGTCGCAAGACCCTTGGCAAGAAAATCCTCGACGATGCCCCGGTGGTGGTGATGGCCTACGACCTGCTGGAATGGCAAGGCGAGGACTGGCGCAGCCGTCCCCAGGCCGAGCGCCGCGAACAGCTGGAGGCGCTGATCGCCCGTGTTCGCAGTCCGGTATTGTTGCCGTCGCCAACGGTCACCGGCCAAGACTGGTTCGACCTCGCCCGGCAACGCGAAGGCTCTCGCCGCCTCGGTGTCGAAGGCATGATGCTCAAGGCCCGCAACGCGCTGTACGGCGTCGGCCGCACCAAGGACATGGGCGTGTGGTGGAAATGGAAGATCGACCCCTTCAGCGTCGACGCGGTGCTGATCTATGCCCAGCGCGGCCATGGCCGGCGCGCCAGCCTGTACAGCGACTACACCTTCGCCGTATGGGATAACCCGCCGGACAGTCGCGAGCGCACACTGGTGCCATTTGCCAAGGCTTATTCAGGGCTGACCGATGCGGAAATGCGCCAGGTCGACAACATCGTGCGCAAGACCACCGTGGAAAAGTTCGGCCCGGTGAGCAGCGTCACGCCCACCCTGGTGTTCGAACTGGGTTTCGAAGGCATCGCCCTGTCCAATCGCCACAAGAGTGGGATCGCGGTGCGCTTTCCACGGATGTTGCGTTGGCGCCAGGACAAAACCGTCGAAGAGGCAGATACCTTGGCAACGCTTCAGGACCTGCTGAAATAGCCCCCTCTGCATGTCCGGGGTCGTCAAGTTTGCACAAACACATGTGGCGAGGGAGCTTGCTCCCGCTGGGCTGCGAAGCGGCCCCCTGGTTCTGACTGACACACCGCAGGGGGCCGCTTCGCGCCCCAGCGGGAGCAAGCTCCCTCGCCACCGAAGAGCGCTCCATCCCGGTGCACTTTTTGATGTACGCTCATCCCCGCGCACCATCGCATTCCGTCACCCGTCGCCGAAGCTTTTAAAACACTTGTTCGGCACTCTGGTTCGGAAATTGCTACCTTTATGCCGTCATACCGTTCTCGCCTTCACCGGTAACAATACTTACGCGCCACAAGCGCTCATATTGGTTTTAGGGATTGAATAATGAAAAAAGCACTGCTGACCCTTTCTGCACTGGCGTTGTGCATGGCTGCTGGCGTCGCCACGGCCAAGGAATACAAGGAACTGCGTTTTGGTGTCGACCCTTCCTACGCCCCGTTTGAGTCCAAAGCCGCCGACGGCAGCCTGGTCGGTTTCGACATCGATCTGGGCAACGCGATCTGCGCAGAGCTGAAGGTCAAATGCAAATGGGTCGAAAGTGATTTCGACGGCATGATCCCGGGCCTCAAGGCCAATAAATTCGACGGCGTGATCTCCTCCATGACCGTTACCCCGGCCCGCGAAAAAGCCATCGACTTCTCCAGCGAGCTGTTCTCCGGCCCAACGGCCTATGTCTTCAAGAAAGGCTCGGGCCTGAGCGAAGACGTTGCCTCGCTCAAAGGCAAGACCGTCGGCTACGAGCAAGGCACCATCCAGGAAGCCTACGCCAAGGCCGTGCTGGACAAGGCCGGCGTCAAGACCCAGGCCTACCAGAACCAGGACCAGGTCTACGCCGACCTGACCTCGGGTCGCCTCGACGCGGCGATCCAGGACATGCTCCAGGCCGAGCTGGGCTTCCTGAAGTCGCCAAAAGGCGAAGGTTATGAAGTCAGCAAGCCAGTGGACAGCGAATTGCTGCCCTCCAAGACCGCGATTGGTATCAAGAAAGGTAACAGTGAGCTGAAGGCACTTTTGGATAAAGGTATCAAAGCGTTACACGACGACGGCAAATACGCCGAGATCCAGAAAAAACACTTTGGCGATCTGAATCTGTACAGCGGCAAATAATGCGCTGCGCCCATCCGGTCTCGGATGGGCGCTTTTCTCCTGCCAAAGGCTTTCTTCCATGTTCGAACAACTCCTACAAAATCTGGGGCTCTCCGCCTTCAGCCTGCAGGGCTTTGGCCCGCTGCTGATGCAAGGCACCTGGATGACCATCAAGCTATCGGCCCTATCTTTGTTGTTGAGCGTCTTGCTCGGCCTGCTGGGCGCCAGTGCCAAGCTGTCCAGCGTCAAACTGCTGCGAATTCCTGCCCAGCTCTACACCACGCTGATCCGCGGCGTGCCGGACCTGGTGCTGATGCTGCTGATCTTCTACAGCCTGCAAACCTGGCTGACCTCGCTTACCGACTTCATGGAATGGGAATACATCGAGATCGACCCATTCGGCGCCGGGGTGATCACCCTGGGCTTCATCTATGGCGCGTACTTCACCGAAACCTTTCGCGGCGCGATCCTCGCGGTCCCCCGAGGCCAGGTCGAAGCCGCCACCGCGTATGGCCTCAAGCGTGGCCAGCGCTTTCGCTTCGTGGTGTTTCCACAAATGATGCGCTTTGCCCTGCCGGGTATCGGCAACAACTGGATGGTGATGCTCAAGGCCACCGCGCTGGTGTCGATCATCGGCCTGGCCGACCTGGTCAAGGCGGCCCAGGATGCAGGCAAGAGCACCTACCAGCTGTTTTACTTCCTGGTACTGGCGGCACTGATCTACCTGCTGATCACCAGCGCGTCCAACTTCATCCTGCGCTGGCTTGAACGCCGCTACGCCGCTGGAGCCCGGGAGGCGGTGCGATGATCGAACTTCTGCAAGAATACTGGCGGCCATTCCTTTACAGCGATGGTGTCAACGTCACGGGCCTGGCCATGACCCTGTGGCTGCTCAGCGCCTCGCTGCTGATCGGTTTCCTGGTGTCGATCCCGCTGTCCATCGCCCGGGTTTCACCCAAGTTCTACGTCCGCTGGCCGGTGCAGTTCTACACCTACCTGTTCCGTGGCACACCGCTCTATATCCAACTGCTGATCTGCTATACCGGCATCTACAGCATCGCGGCGGTGCGCGCCCAGCCGCTGCTCGACAGTTTCTTTCGCGATGCGATGAACTGCACGATCCTGGCCTTCGCCTTGAACACCTGCGCCTACACCACGGAAATTTTCGCCGGGGCGATTCGCAGCATGAACCATGGCGAAGTGGAAGCGGCCAAGGCCTACGGCCTGACCGGTTGGAGGCTGTACACCTACGTGATCATGCCGTCGGCGCTGCGCCGCTCGCTACCGTACTACAGCAACGAAGTCATCTTGATGCTGCACTCGACGACCGTGGCGTTCACCGCTACCGTTCCAGACGTGCTGAAAGTCGCCCGGGATGCCAACTCGGCGACGTTCCTGACGTTCCAGTCGTTCGGGATCGCCGCGTTGATCTACCTGACCGTAACCTTTGCGCTGGTGGGCCTCTTCCGCCTCGCCGAACGCCGCTGGCTGGCCTTCCTCGGGCCGACCCACTAGGGCTTTTGTTCCAGGACACACACGCACATGCGCCACCAGATCCATGACCTGCTGGCCCCGGTACCGGGGACCGCACGCAAGATCCACAGCTTCCACTTCGGCCCGGAAAAAGCCGTCGGCAAAATCTATATCCAGTCGTCCCTGCACGCCGATGAACTGCCAGGCATGCTGGTCGCCTGGCACCTCAAGCAGCGCCTGGCCGAACTCGAGGCGTCGGGCCACCTGCGCCACGAGATTGTGCTAGTGCCGGTCGCCAACCCCATCGGCCTCGAACAAGTGCTGATGGACGTGCCCCTGGGCCGCTACGAAACCGAGAGCGGGCAGAACTTCAACCGCCGCTTCGTCGACCTGAGCGAAGAGATCGGCAACGAAATCCAGGACCTGCTCACCGACGATCCGCAGCACAACCTGATGCTGATCCGCACCAGCCTGCGCGACGCCCTCGCCCGGCAGACCCCAGGCACGCAATTGCAATCCCTGCGCCTGGCCCTGCAACGGCTGGCCTGCGACGCCGACATGGTGCTGGACCTGCATTGCGACTTCGAAGCCGTGGCCCACCTCTACACCACACCCGAAGCCTGGCCACAGGTCGAACCGCTGGCCCGCTACATCGGCGCCGAAGCCTGCCTGCTGGCGACCGATTCGGGCGGCCAGTCGTTCGATGAATGCTTCACCCTGCTCTGGTGGCAACTCAAGGAACGCTTCGGCGAACGCTTCGAGATTCCCCTGGGCAGTTTTTCGGTCACCGTGGAGTTGCGTGGCCAGGGTGACGTCAACCACGGGCTGGCGAGCCTGGACTGCCAGGCCTTGATCGAATACCTGATCCGTTTCGGCGCCATCGACGGCGAACCGATGCCCATGCCCGAGCTGCCCTACCCGGCCACGCCGCTGGCCGCTGTCGAGCCGGTGGCAACGCCCGTGGGTGGGTTGCTGGTCTACAGCGCCCTGCCCGGCGAATACCTGGAGGCGGGGCAGTTGATCGCGGAAGTCATCGATCCGGTCAACGACACCGTCACCCCCGTTCATTGCCGTAACGCCGGGCTGCTGTACGCCCGTTCGCTGCGCCGCATGGCCACGGCCGGCATGGTGATCGCCCATGTCGCCGGCACCGAAGCCTATCGCAGCGGCTACCTACTTTCGCCTTGAGGATGCATGCTCCATGTACAAACTGACCATCGAAGGCCTGCATAAAAGCTATGGCGAACATGAAGTGCTCAAGGGCGTTTCGCTCAAGGCCAAGACCGGCGACGTCATCAGCCTCATTGGCGCCAGCGGCTCAGGCAAAAGTACCTTTTTGCGCTGCATCAACTTCCTGGAACAACCCAACGACGGCGCCATGAGCCTGGACGGCCAGCCGATCCAGATGATCAAGGACCGCCACGGCATGCACGTGGCCGACGCCGACGAACTGCAACGTATCCGCACGCGCCTGGCCATGGTGTTCCAACACTTCAACCTGTGGAGCCACATGACCGTGCTGGAAAACATCACCATGGCGCCGCGCCGGGTGTTGGGCGTGAGCAAGCAGGAAGCCGACGACCGTGCGCGTCGTTATCTCGACAAGGTCGGCCTGCCGGCGCGGGTTGCCGAGCAGTACCCGGCATTCCTCTCCGGCGGCCAGCAACAGCGCGTGGCCATTGCCCGCGCCCTGGCAATGGAGCCGGAGGTGATGCTGTTCGACGAACCCACCTCGGCCCTGGATCCGGAGCTGGTGGGTGAAGTGCTGAAGGTGATCCAGGGCCTGGCCGAAGAGGGCCGGACCATGATCATGGTGACCCACGAAATGAGCTTCGCCCGCAAGGTCTCGAACCAGGTGCTGTTCCTGCACCAGGGCCTGGTGGAAGAAGAAGGCAGGCCGGAAGACGTGCTGGGCAATCCCACCAGTGAACGGCTCAAGCAGTTTCTCAGTGGCAACCTGAAATAAACTCCCTGGGCAAGCCCCGTGGCGAGGGAGCTTGCTCCCGCTGGGGCGCGAAGCGGCCCCCTGCGGTGTGTCAGCCAGAACCAGAGGGCCGCTTCGCAGCCCAGCGGGAGCAAGCTCCCTCGCCACAAGAGCCTTCCGGCCAGACGATCCCCTTGGGCATAAAACCTTTCACCTCCCACCGTGGTCACTGAAGAAGGACTTTCAGGGCGCACGCGGCAGGCATGGCGACATCCAACAATTTTGCGAAACAGTGGTTCGATGCCCGCGGCTGGAAGCCGTTCGCCTTTCAGAAGCAGGTCTGGGCCGCGGTCAAGCGGGGGGAGTCCGGGCTGCTACATGCCAGTACCGGTGCCGGCAAAACCTATGCCGTGTGGTTAGCCGCCCTCAACCGTTTCGCTCGACCGGCACCGCCGCTGGATAAACCGCGCAAACGCAAACCGCCGGCCGAACCGCTGACCGTCCTGTGGATCACGCCGATGCGCGCATTGGCGGCCGACACCGGCAAAGCCCTCGAAGCCCCCCTGGCAGACCTGCACCTGCCCTGGAGCGTCGGCCTGCGCACCGGCGATACCAGCGCCAACGAACGCGCCCGCCAGGGCCGGCGCCTGCCCACCGCGCTGATCACCACCCCCGAAAGCCTGACCCTGATCCTCGCCCGGGCCGATGCGCATACCGCCGTCTCGCCCCTGCGCATGGTCGTGGTGGATGAATGGCACGAGTTGCTCGGCAACAAACGTGGCGTGCAATTGCAACTGGCCCTGGCGCGCTTGCGGCACTGGCATCCCGAACTCATCGTCTGGGGCGTGTCCGCGACCCTGGGCAACCAGGCCCACGCCGGACAGGTATTGATCCCGCAAGGCAACGGAATCAGCGTGCAGGGAGCCGATGGCAAGGCGCTGCGGGTCGACACACTGCTACCCCCGACCCTCGAACGTTTCCCCTGGGCCGGGCACATCGGCCTGAAGATGCTGCCCCGGGTCGTGGCCGAAATCGACGCCAGCAGCAGCTGCCTGGTCTTCACCAACACCCGGGCACAGTCGGAAATCTGGTATCAGGCGCTGCTTGAGACGCGGCCCGATTGGGCCGGGTTGATCGCCCTGCACCATAGCTCGCTGTCGCGTGACACTCGGGATTGGGTGGAACAGGCATTGAAGGACGGCCAGCTCAAAGCGGTGGTCTGCACGTCCAGCCTGGACCTGGGGGTGGACTTCCTGCCAGTGGAACGGGTGCTGCAGATTGGCTCGGCCAAGGGCGTAGCCCGGCTGATGCAACGGGCCGGGCGCTCCGGCCACGCACCGGGCCGGACCTCGCGGGTGACGCTGGTGCCGACCCACAGCCTGGAATTGATCGAGGCCGCCGCCGCGCAGGACGCCGTGGCCCAACGGCGCATCGAACCGCGCGAATCGCCCCGCAAGCCGCTGGATGTGCTGGTGCAGCACTTGGTGAGCATGGCCCTGGGTGGTGGCTTCGTTCCCGCCGAATTGTTCGAGGAAGTGCGAGGTGCCTGGGCCTACCGCGACCTCAACCCGGCCGAATGGGCCTGGGCCCTGGCGTTTGTGCGCCATGGCGGCCTGTCATTGACCGCCTACCCCGATTATCGACGCGTCGAACCGGACGAACACGGGATCTGGCGAGTGCCTGACGCACGCCTGGCCCGGCGTCACCGCATGAGCATCGGCACCATCGTCAGCGATGCCAGCCTGCAATTGAAGTTCTGGAGCAAAGGCGGGGGCGGCAAGACCCTGGGCAGCGTAGAGGAAGGCTTCATCGCCCGCCTGCGCCCCGGTGACGGTTTCCTGTTCGCCGGGCGACTGCTGGAATTGGTCCGGGTCGAAGACATGACCGCCTATGTGCGACGCAGCCAGGCCAAGAAGGCCGCTGTGCCACGCTGGAACGGCGGGCGCATGCCACTTTCCAGCGAACTGGCGGCCGCTGTCGTGGCCCGGTTGAGCGAAGCCGCCGCGGGCCGCTTCGAGGGCCCGGAGATGCACGCCGTGCAGCCCCTGCTCTTGACTCAACAACGCTGGTCCGGTTTGCCCACGCAGAGCACATTGCTGGCCGAAGCCCTCAAGTCCCGGGAGGGCTGGCACCTGTTCCTCTACCCGTTTGCCGGTCGCCAGGTTCATCTGGGCCTGGCCAGCCTGCTGGCCTGGCGTGTCAGCCAGCAACAGCCGCTGACGTTTTCCATTGCGGTCAACGATTACGGCCTGGAACTGCTCAGCGCCACGGCAGTGGATTGGTCGCAATACCTGACCCCGGGCCTGCTGAGCGTCGATCATCTGCTGACCGACGTACTTGCGAGCCTGAACGCCGGGGAACTGGCCCTGAGGCGCTTTCGCGAAATCGCCCGGATCGCCGGACTGGTCTTTGCCGGCTATCCCGGCGCGCCGAAAAGCACCCGGCAAGTCCAGGCGTCCAGCGGATTGTTCTTCCAGGTGTTCAAGCAATACGACGCCGACAATCTCTTGCTGGCCCAGGCCGGGGAGGAAGTCTTGCGCGAAGAATTGGATATCCGTCGACTGGAGCAGACCTTGCAAGGCCTCAATACCTTGAAGCTGGACCTGCACGTGATCAAGCGCCCCACCCCGCTCGGGTTTCCGCTGCTGGTGGAGCGATTCCGGGAAAGCATGAGTTCGGAAAAGCTCGCCGACCGCATCCGGCGGATGGTCAGCGAACTGGAAAAGACTGCCGATCGCGGTGACGCCTGATGCCAGCGCCTTATCCCGTCAGCCTGGCCGGCGAAGAACTCTGGTTGCTCCCGGAAAAAGCCGTGTACTGGCCTGCCCAGGAAACCCTGATGGTGGCCGATGTTCATTTCGGCAAGGCCGCCGCCTATCGCAGCCTCGGGCAACCGGTGCCTCACGGCACCACCGCCAGCAACATCGCCGTACTGGATGCATTGCTGGCCAGCCTGCCATGCCGACAGTTGATTTTTCTCGGGGATTTTCTCCACGGCCCCGGCTCTCATGCGCCCGGCACCTTGAAGGCACTTTCCGATTGGCGTGTGCGACATCCGCACCTGGCCATGACACTGATTCGTGGCAACCACGACAAACGCGCCGGTGACCCACCGCCAGCGCTGAACATTCGCGTCGTACCGGAGCCGTTGCTTCTGGGCCCTTTCGCCGTGCAACACGAGCCTGCCCCACATCCCAGCCGCCATGTGCTGGCCGGTCACGTGCACCCGGTCTACCACCTGAGCGGCAAGGGCCGGCAACGCCTTCGCCTGGCCTGCTTTCGGCTGGGCAGCGAGATCAGCCTGCTGCCGGCCTTCGGTGCGTTCACGGGCGGTTACCGGGTCGAGCAGGGCAGCGATTGCAGGATTTTTGTCATCGGCGATAACGAAATATGGCCTGTCAGTTGAAAGCTTCAAGCTTCAAGCCAAGGCTAGGTGTCTCAACTTGCAGCTTGCAGCTCGCAACTTGCAGCTGATGTCATGCCACAGGCGCAGGAGGCGGCTCATCCGGCAGCGTAGGCTCGCCGGGTTCGGTAGGTTGTTCGTTGGGGGTGTCGGGATCAGGCTGGCCAGGGATGCCGCCCGCCGCTTCGACAGGATGGGCCAGCAATGACCAGGCCATGACGCCGATCTGATTGGGCTCAAGCCTTGCCAGTTCGGCACTGATTCGCGGATCGATCTTCATAGAGCAACTCCTGAGCGAAGGCCCGCTGCGCTGACACACAAAAACGGGCAGTACACGCAATAGAGTGTCTGCCCGCCCAGGAATTCCAACAGCTCGTCAGATTCAGGTACGCGGCAGGGTCACACCGCGCTGGCCCTGGTATTTGCCGCCACGATCCTTGTAGGACACTTCGCACTCTTCATCGGATTCCAGGAACAGCATCTGCGCCACACCTTCGTTGGCGTAGATTTTCGCCGGCAAGGTCGTGGTGTTGGAGAACTCCAGGGTCACGTGACCTTCCCACTCGGGTTCCAGCGGCGTGACGTTGACGATGATGCCGCAACGGGCGTAGGTGCTCTTGCCCAGGCAGATGGTCAGCACATTGCGCGGGATGCGGAAGTACTCGACGGTACGGGCCAGGGCGAAGGAGTTCGGCGGGATGATGCAAACGTCGCTTTTAACGTCGACGAAGCTCTTTTCGTCGAAGTTCTTCGGGTCGACGGTGGCCGAGTTGATATTGGTGAACACCTTGAATTCGTCGGCGCAGCGCACGTCGTAGCCGTAGCTGGAGACACCGAAGGAGATCAGCCGGTCGGCGCCTTCGCCACGCATCTGGCGTTCGACGAAGGGCTCGATCATGCCGTGCTCTTGCGCCATGCGGCGAATCCACTTGTCCGATTTGATGCTCATGGCGGTTTCCTGAAATAGCGAGGTGGAAAAAATACGTCCGGCATCTTACTGGGGCACGGGTCCGAGTTCAAAGCGCGGCACGCAAATCTCGCCGATCCGCCTTGATTTCCGGGTCCTGCCGGCCATCGCCCGCGCCGTCAGTCACCAAATAAGAGAAACCTTCGCAAAGACCATTGGCACATTCTGGAAAAAGGGTTAAGGTGGCGCCACTGTGCTGCTTGTGTCACTGAGAATCTCTACACGATATGTTGAATTTCGATCCAACCATCTACAAGAATTTTTCCTGCTCTTTGCACTCAGTCTCGGCCAGGGTTCTTCCTGAGTCGCAGTTATCTTTGTTCAAGGAGTTACACCATGTCTAATCGCCAAACCGGTACCGTTAAGTGGTTCAACGATGAAAAAGGCTTCGGCTTCATCACCCCACAATCCGGTGACGATCTGTTCGTTCACTTCAAAGCTATCCAATCCGACGGCTTCAAAAGCCTGAAAGAAGGCCAACAGGTTTCTTTCATCGCTACCCGCGGTCAGAAAGGCATGCAAGCTGAAGAAGTTCAAGTTATCTAACTTGTCCTTGCTTTAGTAAAAGGCCCCGCCCTCAAAAGCGGGGCTTTTTTGTGCCTGGGTGTTTTTCCCAGGGCACAAAAAAACTGTGGGAGCGAGCTTGCTCGCGATAGCGGTGGATCAGCAACATCAACGTTGGCTGACAGACCGCTATCGCGAGCAAGCTCGCTCCCACAGGTGTGTGTGGGTTGGCCCGAATTACCAGGTCACGCCAAACCCGGCCGTGTACCGCGTCTTGCTCAAGTCGCTGTCTTCGGTACCCTCGATGACATCCTTCTCGGCCTTGAGGTTGAGCGACGCCCAATCAGTGACCTTGTAGCGTAGCCCCATCTCAGCGTCATAGGCGTACTCCGCCACGCCGGACAGCGGCTTGCCCACTTCGCCATTGGTGAAGAACTCGACGCGCTTGCCAATCAGGTAGCGGTTGTAGTCCCACTTCATGGCGACGGAATAGAAGTTGTCCTTACCGCCGTCGCGGTATTCATAGTCGGTGCGGTTCAACAGCGAACCCAGCGAGAATGCGCCCAGCTCGTCATCCCAGAACTGATAACCCGGACCGGTACCCACCACGCGCTGGCGCGCCAGGTCTTCGACTTTGTCACGCTTGTAGTTCAGGCGGCCTTGCCAGAACCATTTGTCCGTCAGGAACCGGTCGAGGGAATATTCCAGGCGCCAGTTATCGGCGGAAACCACATCGTCCTGGAACTCACGGTTGTATTCACCCTCGGCGGTGTGCCGCCATCTGCCGTGGCGAGCCGAGGTCTTGAAGTCGATGTCGTAATCGTCGGTATCGTTTTCCGCCCGCTGGTAATCCAGCGCGGCATCGATGTTGCCTTTCCACACCAGGTCCTCGACCACCGGCTTGGGCTTGAGGATCTGCTGGATACTGGCCAGATCAACGGTCTTGGGCGCATCACCGTTGGCCAAGGTGACCTTGCCATCCTCGGCGGCCTGCAGCGCCTTGGCTTTCTCGCCGGTGTAGGCATCCTGCTTGACCAGCAATTGCTGGTCGCTTTCGAGGGTTTTGACCTGTTTCCAGTCGATGGGAATCGCGCCAGCGTAATCAGTCTGGATCAGCAACTTGCCGCCATCGAAAACGGTGATTTTACCGGTCAGCTTGTCACCGTTCTTCAACCAGACGGTATCGGCAAGCAAGGGCATGGAGGCGCTGGTAACAGCTAGGCACAACAGGGTTCTAGACAACATAAGCGATAATGGGCTCAAGTTTTCAGTGAAAAGGCGGCATTATCCCCCAGGATGACACCTCAGCAAGGACTGACCCATGTAGGGCGGATGAGTTCATTTCTCAACCCGCCTCGTAGGAATTAATCTACAGACGGACACCTCATTCAGGAACCTTTACGTGACTGACACCCCAACGGACACCGAGAACGCTGCCCAGATCCGCCGCACGACCCTTTACCTGACGCTGGCACAAGTGCCGGCGGGCAAGGTCGTCACCTATGGCCAACTGGCTGAAATGGCCGGCCTGGGCCGCGCGGCGCGCTGGGTCGGGCGGACGCTCAGCCAGTTGCCGAACGACACGAAGCTGCCCTGGCATCGGGTATTGGGTGCCGGCGGTCGGATCAGCCTACCGGCGGGCAGCGCCTCAGGGGATGAACAGCGCGCACGCCTGCGCATGGAAGGCATCAGTGTCCTGAACAATCGTGTTGATATTCAGCGCCATGGCTGGCGCCCGGTAGAGCACAGCGGTTAGAGTGCGCGCTTTGTTTTCGCAATTTTTGAGGCAGACTCCAGCCCATGCCCCGTAAAACCTGGCGCGCCGCCCTCGCCGCCTATGCCAGTCCCTCGACGCTCGTGCTGTTGCTGCTTGGCTTCGCCGCCGGCTTGCCGTACATGCTAGTGTTTTCCACACTTTCGGTCTGGTTGCGCGAAGCCGGTGTGGCCCGCGAAACCATCGGCTACGCGAGCCTGATCGGCCTGGCGTATGCCTTTAAATGGGTCTGGTCGCCGCTGCTCGACCAATGGCGCCTGCCGCTGCTGGGTAAACTCGGGCGTCGGCGTTCATGGCTGGTGCTCTCCCAAGGCCTGGTAATCCTCGGCCTGATCGGCATGGGGTTCTGCGACCCACAGAAACACCTGTCATGGTTGATCGCCATCGCCGTCATCGTGGCCTTCGCCTCTGCAACGCAGGACATCGCCGTCGACGCCTATCGCCTGGAGATCGCCGACGACACCCGCCAGGCCGCCCTCGCCGCCAGCTACATGTCCGGCTACCGCATCGCGGCACTGCTGGCCACTGCTGGCGCGCTGTTTTTCGCCGAAGGGTTTGGCTCCACTGGCTTCAGCTACAAACACTCGGCCTGGGCCGGCACTTACCTGCTGTTCGGCGTATTGATGGTCCCGGCGTTGCTTACCTCGCTGTTCATGCGCGAACCGCCGGTGCCTCTGCGCACCCAACTGCAGGCCGGACGCTACTCGTTCGCCCATCAACTGGCGTCGGTGTTCGTACTGATCGTGCTGCTGGTGTCTGTCCCGGCGATGTTCACCCAGCTCTACAACACCGACTTCGCCAGCGTGCTGTTCGAGGGCGTCAGCCTGCTTGACCTGCTGCTCGAAGACCGCGCGTTCCTGCGGGCCATCCTCTATATCATCCTGACCGCCCTGTGCCTGTCGGCCGTGGGCCGCCGCGGATTAGCGCCGGTGCTGACGCCGGTAAACGATTTCATCCTGCGTTACCGCTGGCAGGCGCTGCTGCTGCTCGGACTGATCGCAACCTATCGCATGTCTGACACCGTCATGGGTGTCATGGCCAACGTGTTCTACATCGATCAAGGGTTCACCAAGGACCAGATCGCCAGCGTCAGCAAGATCTTCGGGTTGATCATGACCCTCGTCGGTGCCGGCATGGGCGGCCTGCTGATCGTACGTTTCGGCATCCTGCCCATCCTGTTCATCGGCGGTGTCGCCTCGGCGGGCACCAACATCCTCTTCCTGATGCTCACCGACATGGGCGCCAACCTGAAGATGTTGATTGTCACCATCTCCCTGGACAACTTCAGCTCCGGCCTGGCCACTTCGGCGTTCGTCGCCTACCTGTCGAGCCTGACCAACCTGAAATTCTCCGCCACCCAATACGCCCTGCTCAGCTCGATCATGCTGTTGCTGCCGCGCCTGATCGGTGGTTATTCAGGGGTGATGGTGGAGAAGTTCGGCTATCACAATTTCTTCCTGATCACCGCGTTGCTGGGCGTTCCGACCCTGCTGCTGATCGCCTTGCACTGGTTCCAGGAGAACCGTCGCCAGGGCTCGACGCCCACCGCCGAACCGACGCCCACCCGACCGGCGGAAGAGTCGTAGGAAACGTCAGAAAACGCCGGGGAAACCGGCGTTCGCATCGGGTGACCGGCCACGCGCCTGTACGCCAGGGCATCTCGCCCGTACAATGCCCCGTCACTTCTCGTCATCAGCAACCGACAACGGCCAACCATGCGCACCAGTCAATATTTGCTCGCCACACAGAAAGAAACGCCTTCCGACGCCGTCGTGATCAGCCATCAGTTGATGCTGCGTGCCGGCATGATCCGCAAACTCGCCTCGGGCCTCTACACCTGGCTGCCAATGGGCCTGCGGGTCATGCGCAAGGTTGAAGCCATCGTTCGCGAAGAGATGGACGCTGCCGGCTCCCTGGAAGTGTTGATGCCGAGCACCCAACCGGCCGAGCTGTGGCAGGAATCGGGGCGCTGGGAAGAATACGGCCCTGAGCTGCTGCGCATCAAAGACCGTCACGGTCGCGACTTCTGTGCAGGCCCGACTCACGAAGAAGTGATCACCGACCTGATGCGCAACGAGTTGAGCAGCTACAAGCAGCTGCCGATCAACCTGTATCAGATCCAGACCAAATTCCGTGACGAAATCCGTCCACGCTTCGGCCTGATGCGCGGTCGCGAATTCATCATGAAGGACGCCTACTCGTTCCACACCGACCTCGCCTCGCTGCAAGTCACCTACGACCGCATGCACCAGGCATATTGCAACGTGTTCACCCGCCTGGGCCTGAAATTCCGTCCGGTTGAAGCCGACAACGGCTCCATCGGCGGTGCCGGCTCCCACGAGTTCCACGTACTGGCCGAGTCCGGCGAAGACGACATCGTCTTCAGCAATGGCTCCGACTACGCCGCCAACATCGAGAAAGCCGAAGCCGTGCCACGGGAAACCTCCCGCGCCGCGCCGACCGAAGAGTTGCGCCTGGTGGACACGCCAAACGCCAAGACCATTGCCCAACTGGTGGAAGGCTACAACCTGCCAATCGAACGCACCATCAAGACCCTGATCGTGCGGGCCGAAGAGGAAGGCAAGCTGATTGCCCTGATCGTCCGTGGCGACCACGAGCTGAACGAAATCAAGGCCGCCAACCAGCCAGGCGTCGCCAGCCCGCTGGTCATGGCCACCGAAGCCGATCTGCGCGACGCCATTGGCGCCGGCGCCGGTTCCCTCGGCCCGCTGAACCTGCCGCTGCCGATCATCATCGACCGCTCGGTGGAGTTGATGAGCGACTTCGCCATCGGCGCCAACATCGACGACAAACACTACTTCGGCGTGAACTGGGAACGCGACCTGCCGGTTCCAACCGTCGCGGACCTGCGCAACGTCGTGGCCGGCGACCCGAGCCCGGACGGCAAGGGCACCCTGGAAATCAAGCGCGGTATCGAAGTCGGGCACATCTTCCAGCTGGGCAACAAGTACAGCAAGGCGATGAAGTGCGAAGTACTGGGCGAGAACGGCAAGCCGGTCACCCTGGAAATGGGCTGCTACGGCATCGGTGTTTCTCGCGTGGTAGCTGCCGCCATCGAGCAGAACAACGACGAGAAAGGCATCATCTGGAGCGACACGCTGGCGCCTTTCCAGATTGCCCTGGTGCCGCTGCGCTATGAAACCGACCTGGTGCGCGAAGCCACCGACAAGCTCTACGCCGAACTGACGGCCGCCGGCTTTGAAGTGCTGCTGGACGACCGCGACAAGAAAACCAGCCCCGGCATCAAGTTCGCGGACATGGAACTGATCGGCATCCCGCATCGGATCGTCGTCAGTGACCGTGGCCTGGCCGAAGGCAACCTGGAATACAAGAGCCGCACCGAAGCCGAGCCGCAAGCGCTGCCGGTCGCCGACGTGCTGTCGTTCCTCCAGGCCCGTATCCGCCGCTGACACCAGATAGAGACGTCATGTTCAAGCGAAACACCTTAGGCCTCGGTGGCGCCGCCCTGTGCGGCGCCCTGCTGGTCAGCGGCTGTGCCAACCAAATGTCGCAACGCAGCGAGCACGAAGAGCGGGTCGAGCGCAAATTGCTCGACCACAGCCTGCAAATCGACGTGGGCGAACCCAAGGTGCTCGACCTGCCGCAGCGTCGGGTGCGCATCAATGAGCAGAAGACCTTCGAAGTCACCGAGTTCGAGGTCACTCGTCATTACGATCGCTACACGCCGTACCAACCCTGGCGGGAGATCTACGAGATTCCCCTGGGCGCGGTGGCCGTGGTGGCCGGCGTCGGTGCGAACGTGGTCAATGTGTTCGCCCTTGGCAACCTGCCGGACTCGGCGACCCGTGACTGGATCAGCTATGGCTTCGCCGGGCTCAACCCGTTCATGAACGTCCCCTCCCATGGCCGCGCCCAGCAGAACCTGGCGGGCATCGACGAAGTCCAGCGCGACAAGCGTACGGAACACTCGAGCCTGCCTTGGAGCGAACGCCCGGTGGAGGTCAAGGCCGCCCGGCAAGCCTTCGAGCTGAGCACCGACCGTAACGGCGTGCTGCGCCTGAACCTGCTGGAAAGCCCGTTCGCCGAGCAGGACCTGAGCCAATTCGGCAAATTGCAGATCAGCGTGACGGATGCCCAGGACGAAGTGCACACCGACTCATCTCTGAGCATCAGCAGCACCCTGCGCAGCAAGCTGCTGGAAGCTCACGCGTTGATCTATGACGATCTGGAAGATGACGAGGTGAGCCAATGGGTGCATCGAGTCAAGCGCCTGTCGGAGCTGGGGCTTGAAGAAGAGGCCAGCGAACTGGAACAGAGCCTGATCGAACTGACCCGCAATGATCCGGAGTTGCAGACCGAGTTTTTGAAAGCACTGACCAAGGATGGTGGACGGTTGGTGGCGGATCCTGGCGCCAACTGAGTCCAGCTTGGATTGGTCAACCTCTCTTGTGGCGAGGGAGCTTGCTCCCGCTGGGCTGCGCAGCAGCCCTGAAACCAAGCCACCTCGATATGTCAGATAAGTTGAGTAGCAGTTTTGGGTCCGCTACGCGGCCCAGCGGGAGCAAGCTCCCTCGCCACAAGAGCAAGGCAAGAGCAAGGCAAGGCAAGGCAAGGCATTCAGCCAACCGACAGCCTCACCGCTCAAACAACTCCAACTGCTCAAACCCACCGCGCAAATCCTCCAACCGCACCCCGATCCCCAACAACCGCACCGGCTTGCCGCCCCGGTTGAAGGCC
Organism: Pseudomonas sp. 3JA; assembly: GCF_036961705.1. Taxonomy (NCBI): domain Bacteria; kingdom Pseudomonadati; phylum Pseudomonadota; class Gammaproteobacteria; order Pseudomonadales; family Pseudomonadaceae; genus Pseudomonas; species Pseudomonas sp. 3JA. The sequence continues at coordinate 1,222 of NZ_JBAMDJ010000057.1, read as the reverse complement.
TGGGTCAACAGCAACTGGTAGCTGCCCAGGTCCCGCCCTGCCCCGGCCTGTTCCAGTGTGGTCTGGGTGAAGTCGTGGAATTTCACTTTGACGAACGGCTTGCCCGGTCGATAACTGCTGTCGATCCGCGCCATGCGTCCGCTGAGGGTTTCCATCAGTTCCGGCAGTTTGTCGAGGCAACTCACCAGGTCAGGCAGGTCGACATCGTAAGTATTTTCCACACTGATGGACTGCCGTCGGCTGTCGTTGTGCACCAGCCGCTCATCGATCCCACGAGCCAGGCTCCAGAGCCGCTCACCGAAACTGCCGAATTCGCGCACCAGCGCCAACTTGTCCCATTGGCGCAACTGCAGGCAATCGACGATGCCAAGCCGGTTCAGCTTATCGGCGGTGACCTTTCCAACACCGTGGAGCTTGCTGACCGGCAGGGCCGAGACAAAATCCTCGACTTGGTCGGGGGTGATGACGAACAACCCGTTGGGCTTCTTCCAGTCGCTGGCGATCTTGGCCAGGAACTTGTTCGGCGCGACGCCTGCCGACACCGTGATGTGCAACTGGTTGGAAACCCGTCGGCGAATGTCCTGGGCGATGCGCGTGGCGCTGCCACCGAAATGGGCGCTGGCGGAGACGTCCAGGTAGGCCTCGTCCAGCGACAGCGGCTCGATCAGGTCAGTGTAATCGCTGAAAATCGTATGAATTTCCTTCGACGCTTCCCGATAGGCATCCATTCGTGGCTTGACGATGGTGAGGTCCGGGCAAAGCTTCAAGGCGTGGCCGGAGGACATGGCCGAGCGCACCCCATAGGCCCGCGCTTCGTAGTTACAGGTGGCAATCACGCCCCGCCGATCCGCCGAGCCTCCCACCGCCAAGGGCTTGCCGGCCAGCCGCGGGTCATCGCGCATTTCGATAGCGGCATAGAAACAGTCACAGTCGACATGAATGATCTTACGTTGCGTCATAAATAAAGAAGCAGAGTATGCGACGAATCGGGCCACCAGTATCGCACCGACACCTGTATATAGCACCAGTAGTTTGAAAGATCCTTCGTTGAGAGCCGAAAGTGCCCACACAAATTTACTTCATCAATCGCAACCAAGCCTCCAATAGAGCTCAGCCCTTGCCGGGCCTGCGTCACAGCGCTGTCACAATGCCTTTCTCCAAGGCTAACCGCTTGAAGCGGAACAGTTTTTTGTGAGGCCAGGGTTGACAGCAGCGCGATCCT
>NZ_JBAMDJ010000056.1:0-36241 GCF_036961705.1 Pseudomonas sp. 3JA | reverse complement strand
CGCTGCCCGCTTGAGAGTGGCGTGATGCTTTTTACCGCTCGGACTTGGGCGTTGCCACCTTGTCCCGCAGGTACACCGGCTGCGCATCATCGGCGGAAATGGCCTCGCCGCGTTCCCAGGCGAAGCGCGCCAGGGCCAGCAGATCTTCGGCGTGAGGCAGCAGGGTGGCGTCCTGGCCGGTCAGGCTGACGGCGATGCGTTCGCCGTAGCCCCAACCGGTACCGGCGCCGAACCAGTCACCGTCGGCCCCGCTTGGCAACGCCGCCGCTTCGGGTGGCAATACCGCCTCAGCACCGACCAGGCGCATCTCGCCGTCGGTTTCGCGATAGCAGCCCCAGTACACCTCGTCCATGCGCGCATCGATGGCCGCTACGACTTGGCAGGCGCCCTGCTCACGCAAGGCGCGCTGGGCCAGCACCGCCAGGTTCGACACCGGCAACACCGGCCGCTCCAGGGCAAACGCCAACCCCTGCACCACGCCGATGGCGATGCGCACGCCGGTAAAAGCCCCCGGCCCGCGACCGAAGGCAATCGCATCCACTGCCTGCAAGGTCGTCCCGGCATCGCTCAGCAGTTTCTGGATCATCGGCAATAGTTTCTGCGCATGCAGGCGCGGGATCACCTCGTAATGGCTCGTGACCTTGCCGTCGTGCAGCAAGGCAACGGAGCAAGCTTCAGTCGCGGTGTCCAGGGCCAGCAAGGTGCTCATCGATGTGTCCGTAAATCAGGTGGAAAAAAGTGCGCCAGTATAAACAACTACGGCCCGCAAGCGGGCCGTAGTTGATGCAACTGATCAGACTTTTCAGCTCAGCGCTTCGAGCACCTTGCTGGTGATCGCATCGACCGAGCCAACGCCCGGGATGTGGCTGTACTTCGGCTTGCCCTGGGCAGCCGACAGGTTCTGGTAGAACGCCACCAGCGGCTTGGTTTGGGAATGGTAGACCGACAGGCGATGACGCACGGTTTCTTCGGTGTCGTCCTTGCGCTGCACCAGCTCTTCACCGGTAACGTCGTCCTTGCCCGCGACTTTTGGCGGGTTGTAGACGGTGTGGTAGACACGGCCGGATGGCTCGTGGACGCGACGACCGGCAATGCGCTGGACGATCTCTTCGTCGTCGACCGCGATTTCGACCACGTGATCGAGCTCAACACCGGCAGTCACCAGGGCTTCGGCCTGTGGAATGGTGCGCGGGAAGCCGTCGAACAGGAAGCCGTTGGCGCAATCGGCTTGAGCGATACGATCCTTGACCAGGGCGATGATCAGGTCATCCGACACCAGGCCGCCGGCATCCATGATGCTCTTGGCCTTGACGCCCAGCTCGGTGCCCGCCTTGACCGCGGCACGCAGCATGTCGCCAGTGGAAATTTGCGGGATACCGAATTTTTCGGTGATGAACTTTGCCTGAGTACCTTTACCGGCCCCGGGAGCTCCCAGCAGAATGACGCGCATCGATGTGCTCCTCAATTTTTTTATGTAAAACGCTCGGATTCGCCTCGTGGGGCCAATCGTCGAAAAACAGGATCGTGACCGCCCAAACGGCCAAAGGCTGATCAAGATACACAGCAGGCCCGACCCACACAAGCCGCCGAAAGTCGGAGTAACCCGCGCCCGATACGACCTTCGGAGGGGGTGGCGAGCGTCGCAACCGAACAACAAACTGTCGCCTGCTCGACCTGCGCCCTCCCCTGGCGGACAGCGCCCGGGAACGCCGGACGAGCCGTTTCGGTGCGCTGCCTGATGTTAGCCGGTATTGCGCAAACCGGCGGCAATTCCCGCCACAGACACCAGCAACGCCTGTTCCACGGGGCTGCCCTGGGCCACATCCTGCTGCCGCGAGCGCGCCAACAGCTCGGCCTGCAACAGGTGCAACGGGTCGAGGTAGGTGTTGCGCAGGCGAATGAATTCCAGCGTGGCTGGGCTATGTGCCAGTAGCTGCGACTGACCGGTCAAGCCAAGGACCACCGAGCAAGCCTGCGACAATAGGTCGCGTAAATGCGCACCCAAAGGCAGCAGCCCAGGTTCCACCAAACGCTCGTCGTAAGAGCGCGCGATATCGGCGTCGGCCTTGGCCAGCACCATCTCCAGCATATCGATGCGGGTCCGGAAGAATGGCCATTGCTCGCGCATCTGCCCCAGCAACTCACCTTCGCCGCGCTCCAGGGCCTTGCTCAGCGCGGTTTCCCAGCCGAGCCAGGCCGGCAGCATCAGGCGCGTCTGGGTCCAGCCGAAAATCCACGGGATCGCCCGCAGGCTTTCGATGCCGCCGGCCCGACGCTTGGCCGGACGGCTGCCCAGGGGCAGGCGCCCGAGTTCCTGCTCGGGGGTGGACTGGCGGAAGTACTCGACGAATTGCGGGTTCTCCCGCACCACGGCGCGGTAGGCTCTCACGCCGTCGGCCGCCAGTTCGTCCATCAAGTCCCGCCACTGCGGCGTGGGCGGCGGCGGTGGCAGCAACGTCGCTTCAAGCACCGCGGCGAGGTAAAGATTGAGGTTCTGTTCGGCGATGTCCGGTAGGCCGAATTTGAAACGAATCATTTCGCCTTGTTCGGTGGTGCGGAAACGCCCGGCCACCGAACCGGGTGGCTGGGACAGGATCGCCGCGTGCGCCGGACCGCCGCCACGGCCCACGGTGCCGCCACGCCCGTGGAACAACAGCAGTTCGACTTGCTGCTCGCGGCAGATGTCCACCAGCCGCTCCTGGGCCCGATACTGTGCCCAGGCCGCCGCCGTGGTCCCGGCATCCTTGGCCGAGTCGGAATAGCCGATCATCACTTCCTGGGGGCCTTGCAGCCGTGAGCGATAGCCGGGCAGCAGCAACAGCCGCTCGATCACCGGCCCGGCGTTGTCCAGGTCGGCCAGGGTTTCGAACAGCGGCACCACCCGCATCGGCCGCAACACGCCGGCGTCCTTCAACAACAACTGCACGGCGAGGACATCGGAAGCCGCACCAGCCATGGAGATCACATAGGAACCCAGGGACGCCGCCGGCGCCGCCGCCACTTCACGGCACGTCGCCAACACTTCCGCGGTGTCGGCCGAGGGCTTGAAATGGGCCGGCAGCAGCGGGCGCCGGTTGTTCAGTTCCTCGAGCAGGAAGCTGATGCGTTGCTCCTCGTTCCAATCCTCATAGCGGCCCAGGCCCAGGTAGTCGGTTATTTCCGTCATGGCGGCGCTATGACGCGTCGAGTCCTGGCGAACATCGAGGCGCACCAGGAACAAGCCGAAGGTCACCGCCCGGCGCAGACAATCGAGCAACGGCCCGTCGGCAATCACGCCCATGCCGCACTCATGCAGGGAGTGGTAGCACAGCTCCAAGGGGTCCAACAGTTCGCGGTTGTGCTGCAGCACCTCGGCGCTGGCTGCCGTGGCGGCACTCAAGGAGGCGTGGGCCCAGTTGCGAGTGGCGCGCAGGCGTTCACGCAGTTGCTTGAGCACGGCGCGATAAGGTTCGGCGCTGTCGCCGGCCTGGGCACGCAAGGCCTCGCTGGCATGTTGCATGGACAACTCGGCCGCCAGTTGATCGACATCACGCAGGTACAGGTCCGCCGCCATCCACCGCGCCAGCAACAGCACCTCGCGGGTCACGGCAGCGGTGACATTCGGGTTGCCGTCGCGGTCGCCGCCCATCCACGAGGCAAAACGGATTGGCGCGGCCTCCAGCGGCAGGCGCAAGCCGGTCGCGGCATGCAGGGCCTGGTCGGCCTTGCGCAGGTAATTGGGAATGGCCTGCCACAACGAGTGTTCGATCACCGCGAACCCCCACTTGGCCTCATCCACCGGGGTCGGCCGGGTGCGGCGGATTTCTTCGGTGTGCCAGGCTTCGGCGATCAAGCGTTGCAGCCGTTCGTGAATCTGCGCGCGCTCGGCGCTGGTCAGGTCGCGGTGATCCTGGGCCGCCAGTTGCGCGGCGATGGCGTCATATTTCTGGATCAGCGTACGGCGAGCCACTTCCGTGGGGTGGGCCGTGAGGACCAATTCGATCTCCAGCCGCCCCAATTGCCGGGCCAGGGCCTCGGCGCCATGACCTTCGGCCCGCAACCGGGCGAGCAGCTCGGGCAACACCCGCGCCTCGAAGGGTTCCGGCTGCGATTCTTCGCGGCGGTGGATAAGTTGGTATTGCTCGGCGATATTGGCCAGGTTGAGAAACTGGTTGAATGCCCGCGCCACCGGCAACAGTTCGTCCTCGCTCAACTGGTTGAGGCTGGCGCTGAGTTCGGCGTCCACGGAACCGCGTCGGTCAGCCTTGGCGCCCTTGCGGATCTGCTCGATCTTGTCGAGAAACGCCTCCCCGTATTGTTCGCGGATGGTGTTGCCCAATAACTCACCCAGCAGGTGAACGTCTTCGCGCAAGCGTGCATCGATATCGGTCATCAGCATTTCTCCAGCAAAAAGTCCGGACAGCTCTTGGATTAGAGAGTGCCGATGCCCACCGTTTCTGACAAGCGACGAAGGGACTTTAAACCTTGCAGGACAAAGCTAGTCTCATGATTAAGCCACACAACGGCTTGTCACTCACCGCGCCTGCCACGAGCAGGCTTATTGAGGTCATCATGAAAATTCGTGAGCTTGCCCAGCATTGGGAAGAAAACGCCAAGGGCCGTCTGACCGAGACTGGCTACACGATTCACCTGGACGTGGAAGCCGCCGCCCGGCTGGCAGCAATCTGCGACATGTACCCCAAGCGCCAGCCCGAGGAGCTGCTCGGCGAGCTGATCGGAGCGGCACTGGAAGAGCTGGAAGCCAGCTTCCCCTACATCAAGGGCTCGCAAGTCGTCGCCACCGATGAAGAAGGCGACCCGCTGTACGAAGACGTAGGTCCGACCCCACGATTCCTCGCCTTGTCCCGGCGGCATCTGCACGACCTTTCTTCGCAGAACGACAAATCCAAACACTGACCGCTTTCATTCCTGGTTGCGACTTTCCGGCGCGGGGGGCTTTCCACCCGCGCCGCAATACCGCTGCGCGCCTTGAAAGTTCAGCTTTTTTGCCGCTGACCGATCAGTCAGTAATTCTTTTGGCGAATGGCCATCTTCGCTGAACTTTTGAAAAACGCCTCGGGTCACACCGAGTAACCATACTGGAACGGTTGTTTAAATAAACGCGCCTTGGCGCCAGCGCCAAACCAGACGTCACGGCTTCGGTCCCAGCATGGATTTGTCGTTTTTTCAGGAGTTTTCCAATGGAGTTGAAGCCTATGAATACCTGCACTGCCAAACCCTCATCCACTGGCCTGCGCGGCTTGAAGTTGGCTGCCCTGGCGATCGGTAGCAGCTTCATTCTCGCCGGTTGCGCCGGTAATCCACCTTCGGAGCAGTACGCGGTGACCCAATCGGCGGTCAACAGCGCCGTCAGCGCCGGCGGTACCGAATTCGCTGCTGTGGAAATGAAATCGGCCCAGGACAAACTCAAGCAGGCGGAAATCGCCATGCATGACAAGAAGTACGACGAAGCCAAGCGTCTGGCCGAACAGGCCGAGTGGGACGCCCGCGTCGCCGAGCGCAAGGCTCAGGCCGCCAAGGCCGAACAAGCACTCAAGGATTCTCAGAAAGGGGTTCAGGAACTGCGTCAGGAAGGCATGAACAAGGTTCAGTAAGCCGTTCACGCCACGACGTACTTCTCATTGATAAAAGGACGACAGACTATGATGCACAAACACTTGATGATGCCCGCCCTGCTCGCTGCCTGCGTAGCCCTGGCCGCTTGCTCCCACGACCCGAACGCGAACCTGGAACAGGCCCGCACCAATTACAACGGCCTGCAGGCTGATCCAGCGGCGACCAAAGTGGCCGCACTGGAAACCAAGGACGCCGCCGACTTCCTGGCCAAGGCTGACAAGGCCTATATGGACAAGGAAGACGAAGCCAAGGTCGACCAGTTGGCCTACCTGACCAACCAGCGCGTCGAAGTGGCCAAGCAGACCATCGCCCTGCGCAACGCCGAAGCCGAGCTGAAAAACGCCGGTGACGAACGTGCGCGTGCCTTGCTCGATGCGCGTAACGCGCAGATCAAGCAACTGCAGGACAGCCTCAACGCCAAGCAGACCGAACGCGGTACGCTGGTGACCTTCGGCGACGTACTATTCGCCACCAACAAGTCCGACCTGCGCGCCAGCGGCATGACGAATGTGAACAAACTGGCGCAGTTCCTCCAGGAAAACCCGGACCGCAAGGTGATCATCGAAGGCTACACCGACAGCACCGGTTCGGATTCCTACAACCAGTCGCTGTCCGAGCGCCGCGCCAATTCGGTGCGTATGGCTCTGGTGAATATGGGCGTGAACATGGACCGTATCGTGACCCAAGGCTATGGCAAGGAATTCCCCGTGGCTGACAACACCAGCGTCTCGGGCCGTGCCATGAACCGTCGCGTGGAAGTGACCATCTCCAACGACAACCAGCCAGTGGCCCCGCGCTCGACCATGAGCGCCAACTGATCGACTGACGGCCAACAAAAAGCCCCGCCTGACTTCAATCAGGCGGGGCTTTTTTGTTGGCTTGTTCCCCCTGTGGGAGCGGGCTTGGGGTTACGGCTGCAGTTTCTGCGGCGTCTCCTGCCCCATGCAGCGCACCGCGCGTTTCTTCTCGTTGATCAGCACGCCGGTCAGGCCTTTCTGCTCGGTGTCGAACAACACCAGCACACCATCGATGCACTGGGCAACCTGGGGGGCCGGTTCCAGGGAAACCTTGTAGTCCTCGCCCGGTACGGTCTTGAGCATGGTGAATTGGTTGAGCAGCAACGCATCCTCAGGCTTGGCGAAGTGCAGGTAGCCGTAGTACCACAGCGTCGCAACGGTGCCGAGGATGCTGCAGATACCGGTGATGATCAGGGGGATGGCGTTACGTTCTTCGCTCATTGCGGGCTCTCTGGTGATTCAACGGGTGATTTCGGGTAATTCGGGACCTCGCCCAGGCGGCGCAGGCCGTCGAAGTGCTGGGGATCGTCGAGGTAGCGCAGCATCACAGTGCGCCAGGTTGGGTCGGCGAACGTCTGCACATGGCCGCCGCGTGTCAATTGCAGGACCCGCGGCGGCGGCGCAGCTTGATACAGGCGGATGCCATTGGAAAGGGGAACGATGGGATCGTCCAGGCTGTGGTAGATCAATTTCGGCACGCCATTCAATTGCGCCACGGAACTGATCGCGCTGTCACCGTCCGGTACCAGCCAGGACAACGGCACCTGGAACGGCCAGGTCAGCCAGGACGTACTCAGGGCAAAACGGCCGACGTCGCGATAGCTGGCGGGCACGCCATCGAGCACCAGGGCCTTGAGCTGTCGTTGGCGCTGCGGGTGTTCGACCAGGTAATGCACCGCCAGCGCACCGCCCAGGCTCTGGCCGAGCAGCACCAGTGGCTTGCCCTGCACCTCGGGCGCCTGGTCGAGCCATTGGAACGCGGCGTCAATGTCCTGGTAAATCGCCGGCAGGCTCGGCTCGCCTTCGGACAGGCCATAACCCCGGTAGTCGACCATCAACACCTGGTAGCCCTGCTCCGGCAACCACCAGCTCCCGCCCAGATGCCAGGCCAGGTTGCCGCCGTTGCCGTGCAAATGCAGGACCGTGCCCTTGACCGCCACACCCGGTTTGACGGGCAGCCACCAGCCGTGAAGCTTGAGACCGTCGGCGGTGGTCAGGGTGACGTCGCGGTACTCGAGCCTGGCCCGCTCCGGGGTGAACGGCTGGCCGTGCTCGGGGTAGAACAGCAGGGAACTGCAACCGCTCAGGGCCAACAATAGGCAAATGATGCCGAGGGTTCGCATCCGGTGAAGCCTCGCAAAAAAACAGAATTGGAACACGGTCCCCTGCGGGAGCAAGCCCGCTCCCACAATTGGACAGTGTGATGCTCAAAGGATATTGGAATAATCCGCTTCGATCCGGTCCAGGCTCAGGTGGTTCAGGAAGTTGGAGAAACACATCCAGGCCGACAAGGCGTTCATGTCGCGGAACTGCTCGGGCAGGTATTTGGGCGGCACCACCAGGCCTTCGTCCACCAGTTGCCGCAACGTACGCATGTCCTCGAGGGTGGTCTTGCCGCAGAACAGCAGCGGCACCTGCTCCAGTTTGCCTTTGCGCACGGCCAACTGAATGTAGTTGTAAACCATGATGAAGCCCTTGAGGTAGGACAAGTCTTTGGTAAATGGCAGCCCCGTCGGCACCGAGCCACGGAACACCCGGCTGGCGTTGCCGTAGCTTTCGGCCATTTCAAAACCCTGCTCGCGGAAGAACTCAAAGATCTGCAGGAAATCGGCGCCCTCCTCCACCATGTGAATGGCCCGGGTACGGTTGGTCAGTTTGCGCAGGCGGCTCGGGTAGGAGGCGAAGGTGATGATTTCCATCAGGATCGCCAGGCCTTCCTGGGTGACCGTGGACGAGGGTGGGCCCTTGGACAGGAAGGTGCAGATTGGCTGGTTGAGGCCGTTGAGCGTTGTGCCGACGTGCACCAGCCCTTCGTGAACTTCCAACGCACGCACGTCGCGCTCGTTGAACATCGCATCAGTGCGGATCTTGATGTAGTCCGCGCCTGCCGCTGCGTCGGCCACGATACCATCGGACTCGAATACCCGGATGGTTTCCTCGGCTTCGCCAAACACCCGGTTGAGGCGGTGTTGCAGCAGGCTGACGGCTTCCTTGGCACTGAGGACTTTCGGCTCGTCCTTGAGGTCGCCACGGCCATCGATGTTGTTCAGGTAATCGGAGAGCATCAGGCCCAGGTCGGCCAGGGTCGGGTCGCCGGCGTGGAAGGCATCGGAGGCGGCGCCATAGAGCTCCTGGGAGATCAGCCCGAAATCCTCGGTGCCACGGGCCTCGAGCATGCGCACCACCATGCGGTATTCCTTGCACATGCGGCGCATGATCTGGCCAACCGGGTTGAACTGCCCAAGCTGGCGGGTGATGTCGCGCTCGATGTTCTGGAACTCCAGCTTCACCTTGCTCGAATCAAAGGACAGTGGCCGGTTGAGGTAATAGTCGCGATCCACCGCAGGCATTTCCTTGCCCTTGGCCTTGAGAAAGCCCTTGCGGATGTTCTCGTCCCACTTCACCGCGTCGAGGATGCGAATCGGCGTTTGCGCCAGCACAATGCGATCGGACAAGGTGCGTATCGTCTGCTGGTAATCGTCCACCCGGAACTCCTGTGAAAAAACGTCCGCTTGTTGCTGTTATTGGGGTTTGACCAGCCGCTGGTAGCGCACGGCCTCCGAGAACACATCGGAATTGGCCGGGTCGTCGAGGTAACTGAAAACCTTGTTCATGTCGCTGTCCACCAGCACCCCGTCACCTTCCTCGCTCTGGTTCGGCTGGCCGCTGAGGCGTTTCTGGCCGATGGCCTGGTTGATCTGGTCCACGTCCAGGTTGTAGACCACCAGCTCTTGCTTGTCGGTCAACTCGAAACCGGCGATCAAATAGTGGCCGCCAAACCGGGCCGGCACCTTGGCCGACACGTACCAGCGGCTGCCATGACGGGAAACAGTCAACGGGATGGCTTCACGCTCATGGGGCCTGGCCCTGAAGTAGCTGATGGCCTGGTAGCGGTGCTTGCCGACCTTCGTCAGTTCCAGGTTCAACGGTTCGCCCCAGGCATTGGTGCTGGTCCAGTGACCGAGCAGGCCCTCTGGCGCGGCTTCGCTTTGCGGCAACGGTGCCTTGAAGGACACCAGGCAGCCACTGAGCAACAGCAACGACACGGCCAGGACAACGGCACGCCAGGCTTTCATTTGAACTCCCTATGGTAGGTGGCGCCTTGCCTTTGTGGCGAGGGAGCTTGCTCCCGCTTGAGCGCGCAGCGCTCACCAAAAAAGGGGCTGCTGCGCAGCCCTGCGGGAGCAAGCTCCCTCGCCACATAAACTGCGGTGCTTCAACTACACCGACGCCAGTACCAGGTGCATGTAGCGGGTCAGGATGCCGAGCATTTCTTCTGCCGCGACCGGCTCGGCGCCATTGAGCAAGCCCTGATATTCCATCCGTCCGATAATCGCCGTCAACACTTTGGCATCCTGTTGCGGATCACGCGAGCCCAATACCTGGAAAATCTGACAGGTACCTTGCAGCAGGATCTGCTGATGGGAACGCACCAGTTCAGCCAGTCGAGGGTTGAGCAGCGCTTCCTGGCGAAAGGCCTGTTCGGCCATCAGGTATTCGCGGCGGGCGTGCAACTGATGTTGCACATAGTCGGCGGCCAGGCGTGCCATATCGTCCGCCAGTTGCGAGCGGGCTCCGGCGCTGCCGTCCCCGTAGGCGACCATTTCCCGCAGCAGACCTTCCTTGTTGGTCCACAGCTTGGCCATGAACGCCGCGCTGCGCTCCACATACTGGGCGAAGGTATCGGTGAGCAGGTCGTCGATGTCCTTGAAGTAATACGTGGTGGCCGACAACGGCACGCCCGCTTCGGCAGCTACGGCGCGGTGCCGCACCGCCCGCACGCCATCGCGCACCACAATGCGCATGGCCGCGTCGAGAATCTCCTGGCGACGCTGCTCACTGCCCTGTCGGCTGGCCTTGCGGCCCTGGTACTGAACACTTTCAGCGACAGCCGTGGCGACGCCCGCGGCACCTTCTGAAGCCATTGCACGATTCACGACAGGTCTTCCTCGCTCTTTGAAAAACTAACCAATTGATACGTTTGTACCAGACAGGCAATAAAAAGCCGCCCATCGAGGCGGCTTTTTAGTTGAAGCACTTACGCTTGAGGCCGCATGTGCGGGAAGAGAATCACGTCCCGGATCGACGGCGAGTTGGTCAACAACATCACCAGGCGATCAATGCCGATGCCTTCGCCTGCGGTCGGCGGCATGCCGTACTCCAGGGCACGCACGAAGTCGGCATCGTAGTGCATGGCTTCGTCGTCGCCGGCGTCCTTGTCAGCCACCTGGGCCATGAAACGCTCGGCCTGGTCTTCTGCATCGTTGAGCTCGGAATAGGCGTTGGCGATTTCACGACCACCGATGAACAGCTCGAAACGGTCGGTCACGCTTGGGTTCTCGTCGTTGCGACGGGCCAGCGGCGACACTTCGAACGGGTACTGGGTGATGAAGTGCGGCTGTTCCAGCTTGTGCTCGACCAGCTCTTCGAAAATCATCACTTGCAGCTTGCCCAGGCCTTCGAAGCCAAGCACCTTGGCACCGGCCTTCTTGGCGATGGCGCGAGCCTTTTCGATGTCGTTCAGGTCATCGGCAGTCAGTTCAGGGTTGTACTTGAGGATCGAGTCGAACACCGACAAGCGCACGAACGGCTCGCCGAAGTGGAACACCTTGTCGCCGTACGGCACGTCGGTGGTCCCGAGAACAAGCTGCGCCAGTTCGCGGAACAGTTCCTCGGTCAGGTCCATGTTGTCTTCGTAGTCGGCGTAGGCCTGGTAGAACTCGAGCATGGTGAACTCGGGGTTGTGCCGGGTCGAAACGCCTTCGTTACGGAAATTGCGGTTGATCTCGAAGACTTTCTCGAAGCCACCGACCACCAGCCGCTTGAGGTACAGCTCCGGCGCGATGCGCAGGAACATTTCCATGTCCAGGGCGTTGTGGTGGGTTTCGAACGGCTTGGCCGCCGCACCGCCGGGGATGGTCTGCAGCATCGGCGTCTCGACTTCCAGGAAGTCACGCTTCATCAGGAAGCTGCGGATGTGAGCGATGACTTGCGAGCGCACGCGGAACGTCTGGCGCACGTCTTCGTTGACGATCAGGTCGACGTAGCGCTGGCGATAACGCTGCTCGGTGTCGGTCAGGCCGTGGTGCTTGTCCGGCAGCGGGCGCAGGGACTTGGTCAGCAGGCGCACGCTGGTCATTTCGACATACAGGTCACCCTTGCCGGAACGGGCCAGGGTGCCTTCGGCGGCAATGATGTCGCCCAGGTCCCAGGTCTTGACGGCGGCCAGGGTTTCTTCCGGCAGGGTCTTGCGGTTGACGTAGACCTGGATGCGACCGGTCATGTCCTGGATCACCATGAACGAACCACGGTCGAGCATGATACGACCGGCCACCTTGACAGGAATCGCCGCCTCGGCCAGCTCTTCCTTGGTCTTGTCCGCATACTGCTTCTGCAAGACGTCGCAGTAGGCGTCGCGGCGGAAGTCGTTGGGGAAGGCCTGGCCCTTGGCGCGCTCGGCAGCAAGCTTTTCCTTGCGCAGGGCGATCAGGGAGTTTTCTTCCTGTTGCAGGGCTTGCGGGTCGAGTTCTAGGTCGCTCATGTCTTTAAGGATTCCATCACAGGTTCGTTGCCCCCGGCCCCGGGCCGGAGTTTGCGGGCCAGTCTGCTCCTTGATGGAAGCGTGCCTGCCCGCCGCATGGGTGTCGCGTTACAGCCCTTGTTTGAGGCTGGCGATCAGGTATTCATCGATATCGCCATCGAGCACCTTGTCGCAATCGCTGCGTTCGATGCTGGTCCGCAGATCCTTGATCCGCGAGGCATCGAGCACGTACGAACGGATCTGGTGACCCCAGCCGATGTCCGACTTGGTGTCTTCCAGTGCCTGGGACGCCGCGTTGCGCTTCTGCACTTCCTGCTCGTAAAGGCGAGCCCGGAGCATCTTCATCGCGGTGTCTTTGTTGGCGTGCTGGGAACGCTCGTTCTGGCAACTGACCACGGTGTTGGTCGGTACGTGGGTAATCCGTACGGCCGAGTCGGTGGTGTTGACGTGCTGGCCACCGGCCCCGGAGGAACGGTAGGTGTCGATGCGCAAGTCCGCCGGGTTGATCTCGATCTCGATGTTGTCATCGATTTCCGGCGAAACGAAGACGGCCGAGAACGAGGTGTGGCGACGGTTGCCGGAGTCGAACGGGCTCTTGCGCACCAGGCGGTGCACGCCGATCTCGGTCCGCAGCCAGCCAAAGGCGTATTCACCCTTGATGTGCACGGTAGCGCCCTTGATCCCGGCGACTTCACCGGCCGACAGTTCCATGATGGTGGCGTCGAAACCGCGTTTGTCAGCCCAGCGCAGGTACATGCGCAGCAGGATGTTGGCCCAGTCCTGGGCTTCGGTGCCGCCGGAACCGGCCTGGATGTCCAGGTAGGCGTTGTTCATGTCCATCTCGCCGCTGAACATGCGACGGAATTCCAGCTTGGCGAGGTTCTCGTCGAGGCGTGTCAGCTCGGCGACGACATCGCCGACCGCGCCTTCATCGTTCTCTTCGACAGCCATGTCCAGCAGGTCGCGGCAATCGGCCAGGCCGCTGGACAACTCGTCCAGGGTCTCGACGATCTGCGCCAGCGCAGAACGCTCGCGGCCCAGCTCCTGGGCGTACGAAGGGTTGTTCCAGACATTCGGATCTTCAAGCTCGCGATTGACTTCGGTCAGACGCTCATGCTTTTGATCGTAGTCAAAGATACCCCCGAATAGTTTCGGAGCGCTCGGACAGGTCCTTGATGGTGTTAAGGATCGGGTTGATTTCCATGGCGGGCAGCACTCGTTGGCGAACTTTTGAAAGCCGGCGAGTATAACGTAATCAAGCGCCAGCGGCAGCCCGCCTGGCGGCTTTAGGGGCAATGATACTCGGGGGTGGGTCAACACGGACCTGTGGCGAGGGAGCTTGCTCCCGCTGGGCTGCGCAGCAGCCCCAAAAGGAGCGACTCAACTCATCTGATACACCGAGCCGCCTGGTTTCAGGTCTGCTGCGCAGCCCAGCGGGAGCAAGCTCCCTCGCCACAAAACTCATCTGATACACCGAGCCGCCTGGTTTCAGGTCTGCTGCGCAGCCCAACGGGAGCAAGCTCCCTCGCCACAAAACTCATCTGATACACCGAGCCGCCTGGTTTCAGGTCTGCTGCGCAGCCCAGCGGGAGCAAGCTCCCTCGCCACAAAAGCAATCTCGCCAGGCTAGGGGTTATTCGAAACCCACCCGATTCCGCCCATTGTGCTTGGCCAGGTACAACCCCTTGTCCGCCGCCGAGATCAGTTGCCGGCAATCGCCACCTTGCTGCGGCGTGATGGTCGAGACGCCAATGCTGATGGTCAGGTTCTCGCCGCCGTCAGGCGTGGTATGGGGGATTTTCAGGGCAACGACGCCCTGGCGCAGTTTCTCGGCCATTAGCCGGGCGCCGCCCGGCGAGGTGCCGGGCAGGACCAGGGCAAACTCCTCGCCGCCGTAACGGGCTGGCAAGTCGGATGGACGGCTGCACGCCTCGCGGATCGCCGTGGCGACCTTGCGCAGCGCTTCGTCGCCCTCCAAATGGCCGAAG
Organism: Pseudomonas sp. 3JA; assembly: GCF_036961705.1. Taxonomy (NCBI): domain Bacteria; kingdom Pseudomonadati; phylum Pseudomonadota; class Gammaproteobacteria; order Pseudomonadales; family Pseudomonadaceae; genus Pseudomonas; species Pseudomonas sp. 3JA. The sequence goes on along the minus strand of NZ_JBAMDJ010000056.1, from coordinate 22,079 downwards.
TTGTCGTTGTAGGCCTTGAAGTAGTCCACATCGATCATCAGCAGCGACAGTTGGCTCTGGTCGCGCATCGCCCTGCGCCATTCCAGTTCCAGGTATTCGTCGAAGTGCCGGCGATTGGACAGGCCGGTCAGGCCGTCGGAGTTCATCAAGCGTTGCAGCACCAGGTTGGTGTCGAGCAGTTGCTGCTGGCTGACCCGCAGTGCCCGATAAGCCGCGTCGCGTTGCAACAGCATCATGTAGGAACGCGAGTGATAGCGGATGCGCGCCACCAGTTCGATGTTGTCCGGCAACTTGACCAGGTAGTCGTTGGCCCCCGCGGCGAACGCCGCGCTCTTGACCAGCGGGTCCTCCTTGGTGGACAGGACAATGATCGGGATATCACGGGTGGCCGGATGGTTACGGTACTCGCGCACCAGGCTCAGGCCATCCAGGCCGGGCATCACCAGGTCCTGGAGAATCACCGTCGGCTTGATGCGAACCGCATGGGCGATGGCCTGGTGAGGGTCGGAGCAGAAGTGGAAGTCGATGTTGTCTTCATTCGACAGCCCGCGCCGCACCGCCTCGCCAATCATCGCCTGGTCGTCAACGAGCAAGACCATGGCGGCGTTCTCTTCGCGCTTGAATTCGTCGAGCTGCAGATCATTCATGGTGGCTTACCTGAGTATGGCCTGAGGCAACGCGGGCGGAATTCTTCATGGGGTAAAAATCTCCAACAACCGTGGCGCGATAGCGTCCAGGGCGAGAATATGGACGGCGGCGTCGATGGCGGCCGCCGCTTTGGGCATCCCGTACACCGCGCTGCTGCGCTGGTCCTGGGCGACGGTCACATAGCCCTGCTGGCGCATGAGTTTAAGCCCTTGTGCACCGTCGCGGCCCATGCCGGTGAGCAATACGCCCACCGCGTCACCGCTCCAGTACTGGGCAACACTTTCAAAAAACACGTCGATGGAGGGCCGGTAGATCTCGTTCACCGGCTCGGCGGTATAGGCCAGGGTGCCGTCCTTCAACAAACGCAGATGATGGTTGGTCCCGGCCAGCAACACCGTACCACTTTGCGGCGTCTCGCCGTGCCGGGCCAGGCGCACCGTGTGGCCCGACACGCTGCCCAGCCACTCGGCCATGCCTGCAGCGAACACCTCGTCCACATGCTGGACCAGCACGATGGCCGGGGCAAAGTGACGCGGCAGCGCCTTGAGCAGCACTTCCAGCGCCGCCGGCCCGCCCGCCGACGACCCGATGGCCACCAGGCTCTTGCGCGACACTGCCGCACGCTGCGCCGCCGGCGCGGGGCGCTCACGCTTGTTGCGCTCACCGATCAGCCAGCCGATGTTGGTGATCTTGCGCAGCAGCGGTGCCGCCGCGTCCGCCGGATTACCGACACCCAGGGCCGGGGTATCGACCACATCCAGCGCGCCATGGCCCATGGCCTCGAACACCCGGTGGACGTTCTGCTGGCTGTCCCCGGTGACAATCACGATCGCGCAGGGGCTGTCGGCCATGATCCGCCGAGTGGCCTCCACACCATCCATGATCGGCATGAGCAAATCCATCAGGATCAGGTCCGGGGTGTACTCGGCGCAACGCTGCACCGCCTCGGCCCCGTTGGCGGCCACCCAGACCAGTTGGTGCGCCGGCTCGAACGCCAGGGCCCGGCGCAGGGCCTCGACCGCCAGGGGCATGTCATTGACGATGGCGATCTTCAAGCGCGCGCCCCTCCGATCAATTCGACCACGGCATCAAGCAAGGCGTCGTCATGGAAACTCGCCTTGGCCAAATAATAGTCGGCGCCGGCGTCGAGGCCACGGCGACGATCTTCTTCACGATCCTTGTAGGACACCACCATCACCGGCAGCGATTGCAGCCGGTTGTCACGCCGCAACAGCGACACCAGCTCAATGCCGTCCATGCGCGGCATGTCGATGTCTGTGATCAGCAAGTCGAAATCCTCTGAGCGCAATGCATTCCAGCCATCCATGCCATCCACCGCCACCGCCACGTCATAGCCGCGATTGAGCAACAACTTGCGTTGCAGCTCGCGCACGGTCAGGGAATCGTCCACCACCAGGATCCGCTTGCGCGGGGCCTGGGCCTGGTTCTGCCGGGCGATGCGTTCCAGGCGTCCGGTATCGAGCAACTTGTCCACCGAACGCAGCAGGTCTTCGACATCGACAATCAACACCACTGAACCGTCGTCGAGCAAGGCCCCGGCGGAAATGTCCTGGACCTTGCCCAGGCGTTCGTCCAGGGGCAGGACCACCAGGGTTCGCTCGCCGATGAAGCGCTCCACCGCCACGCCGTAGATCGTCTCGCGCTCGCGGATCACCACGACCTTGAGGGTTTGGCTGTTGCCTTGCGTCGCCGGGCGATTGAGCAACTGGCTGGCGGCGACCAAGCCGATATGCCGGCCTTCGTGCCAGAAATGCTGGCGGCCTTCGACCTGAACGATGTCTTCCGGCGCCAGGTCGCACATGCGTTCGATGTGGGCCAGGGGAAAGGCGTACGCTTCATCGCCGACTTCCACCACCAGGCTGCGCACCACCGACAGCGTCAGCGGCACCTCAAGATGGAAACGACTGCCCTCGCCCGCCGTCTGCTCCAGTACCACCGCGCCGCGCAGTTGCCGGACCATGTGCTGGACCGCGTCCAGGCCGACGCCGCGCCCGGACACTTCGGTGACCTTGTCGCGCAAGCTGAAACCGGGCAGGAACAGGAAAGTCAGCAGTTCCTCTTCGCTCAGGCTGGCGGCGGTTTGCTCAGGGGAAAGGCCGCGCTCGACGATGCTGCGGCGCACCCGCTCCAGGTCCACCCCGGCACCATCGTCCGCCAATTCCAGGACCAGCAGGCCAGCCTGATGGGAGGCGCGCAGGCGAATCACGCCTTCGGCAGGCTTGCCGGCCAGTATCCGTTGTTCCGGGGTTTCGATGCCGTGGTCCACGGCGTTGCGCAGCAAGTGGGTCAGTGGCGCTTCGAGCTTTTCCAGCACATCGCGGTCGACCTGGGTTTTCTCGCCTTCAATCTCCAGGCGCACCTGTTTGCCCAGGCTGCGGCCCAGGTCACGGACCATGCGAGCCTGACCCGAAAGCACATCGGCGAACGGGCGCATGCGGCAGGCCAGCGCCGTGTCGTACAGCACCTGCGCTCGCTGACTGGCTTGCCAGGCGAACTCATCCAGCTCGGCGGTTTTCTGCGCCAGCAATTGCTGGGTTTCGGCGAGCAAACGGCGGGCATCGCCAAGGGCTTCCTGGGCTTGCAGGCTCAGGGCATGGTCCTTGAGGTGTACATTCAGCTCTTCAAGGGCGCGCAAACCGGTGCTTTGCTGGCGCTTGAGTCGCTGCATCGTCGCCAGCCAGGGCTTGAGGCGCTGGGTCTCCACCAGGGACTTGCTCGACAGATCGAGCAAGCTGTTGAGGCGTTCGGCCGTGACCCGCAAGACCCGTTCGCCGCCTTCGGTGACCCGTTTGCGCTTGGGGGCCGGCTCCATTGCCGGAGGCGGTTCCACGTCCGGCAGCTCGATGCGTAGCGGCTCGACCGCTGTCTCGACGCTTGGTACGACCACTGCCGGGACCTGTGGCGCGTTGGGATCAAGCAGCCGCCCCATCAACGCCACATAGGCGTCGATATCCGGGGCACCGACGCTGTTGCCCGGGGTGGCGATGCGCATCAGCAGGTCAGTACCCTGCAGCAAGGCATCGATGTGCTCAGCGCCCAGCACCAGGCGCTGCTCCTGGGCGCTGACCAGGCAATCCTCCATCACATGGGCCACGCTGACGCCAGCGTCCACCCCGACAATGCGTGCCGCGCCCTTGAGGGAATGCGCCGCGCGCATGCACGACTCCAGGTAATCGGCCTGGGTCGGATCGCGCTCCAGGGCCAGCAGGCCGGCACTCAGCACCTGGACCTGGGCTTCGGCTTCCAGGCTGAACAGCTCCAGCAACGAGGCGTCGCGCATCTGGTCAGGGGTCATGACAGGCTCCGAGCCACGGCGGACAGCAGTTGTTCTTCATCCAGCCAGCGCAGGCTACGGCCCTTGAAGGGCAGCACACCACGGGTGTACTTGCCCGTCGATTGCGAAGCGCTCGCCAGGACGCGTTCATCGATGGCGTGGATGCCGTCGACCTCATCCACCGGCACCACCACCGGCCCGCCCTTGGCCGCGACAATCAACATGCGCGGCATCACCCGTGCGCCGGAAGCCACCGCCGTGCCGGGTTCCAGGTCCAACAGCTCGACCAGCGACAGGCAGGCCACCAGCGCCCCGCGTACATTCGCCACCCCCAACAAGGCCCGCGAGCGCTGGTGGGGCAAGGAATGGATCGGCTGCAACGGCGCCACTTCCACCAGGCTGCGCGTCGTCAGGCCCAGCCATTCCTCGCCGAGGCGGAACATCAGCAGCGAGCGCGTGACCACATCGGTGTCCGCGGGGGCAAGAGACAGATCCCGCTGATCCTGCGGCAAGGCATAACGGTCGAGCAGCCGGGTGGCGGCCGCCGAATACACCGAGCAATTGCGGCAGTGAATATGCTCGACCAACAACGGGCAGGATTTGTCGCCATGCACGCCGATGCGATTCCAACAGTCGTCGATAGCCTGGGCATCGTCATGGGTAACGGTGTAAGAAGCCGAACCGCTCATCGTTTGTGCTCACTGTCTGCCGCGCGCCCGCTACGGGCGGCGCGTTCCTGCAATCGACGGGCTCCGGCCGCGTCTCCCTGGGAAGCCAGCAGCGCCGCCAGATGCACCAGGGCCTCGGCGTGTTGCGGTTCAAGATAAAGCGCCTTGCGATAAAAACCCTGGGCTTCAAGGGCGCTGCCAGCCATGTCGCTGAGCAGGCCCAACCAATAGAACACCTGGGCGTTTGGCGCGTGGCTGCGCAAGTAGGCCTCGCAAGCCACGCGGGCCTCGGCGCTTTTGCCACCGTTGGCCAGGGCAGCAATATTGGCCAGCAAGGCCGCAGCGTCACTGCTTTTGGGTTCGGCAATCGGCGTCACGCTTGCCGCAAACGGCCGCGGCCGAATCACCGGCGGGACAACGCGGGGCGGTGGCTGACGAACCGGCAGCGGGGTCGGCATCAAGGCCGGCAACGGTTGCGGCTCGGGTGCCCCCTGGCGGCTGAAGGCGAACGATTGGGCGATCCCGATCGAGCGCATGCCCAATCGGCCCAGCAAGCTGCCCTCGGCGGGGCCGATAAACAGCACACCGTCCTGATGAGTCAGGCGCTTGAGCACCTCGAACACCTGCTGCTGGGTCGGCTGGTCGAAATAGATCAGCAGGTTGCGACAGAACACAAAGTCGTAAGGTGCCTCGTTCACCAACAAGGCCGGATCCAGCAGGTTGCCCACTTGCAAACGCACCTGTTCGCACACCCGCTCGCTGAGGCGGTAGCCCTCGTCTTCGGCGTCGAAGTAGCGCTCGCGAAAACCCAGCTCCGCACCACGGAAGGAATTCCTGCCGTAACGCGCTTTCTTGGCCCGCGCCACCGACAGCGGGCTGACATCCAGGCCGTCCACCTTGAACTGATGCGGTCCCAGGCCTGCGTCGAGCAAGGCCATGGCAATCGAATAAGGTTCTTCGCCGGTGGAACACGGCAAGCTGAGGATGCGCAGCGCGCGCAGGTGCTTGATCTCGGCCAGGCGCTTGACGGCCAGCCTGGCGAGGGTGGCGAAGGATTCGGGGTAGCGAAAGAACCAGGTCTCCGGGACGATTACCGCTTCGATCAGCGCTTGCTGCTCCTGGGCCGAATACTGCAGGCCCTGCCAATATTCATCGGCGGTTCGCCCGGGCACGGCACCGATGCGCTGACGCACGGCTCGCTCAATGATCGCGGTGCCGACGGAGGTCACATCCAGGCCGATGCGCTCCTTGAGAAAATCGAAAAAACGCTGGTCGTTGTTCATGGCGTTGCCTCGAGGTCGTCGAGGTTCAGCGGCGGCGCAGGAAACAGCAGCGCCCGAACCGACTCATCGAGCAGGTCATTGACCCGCACCCATTGCAGCAACCCCTGGGCATCTTCGCGTACCGGGCCGAGGTACGGCGCCTGCCGGTTGTCCAGGCCATAGGGTTTGAAATCGGCCGGGTCACAGCGCATGGTGTCGGTCGCCTGCTCAAGGATCAGGCCCAGCACCTGTCCCGTTTGTTGCGCGTCGCCCTGATAGCGCACCAGCACCAGTCGCGTACTGGTCCGGGCCTCGGCGCTCTGGCCAAAGGTCAGGGCGCACAGGTCGATCACCGGCACCACCGTGCCACGCCAGGCAAACACCCCCGCCACCCAGGACGGCGCCCGGGCGATCGGTTTGAGGGGCAGGCGCGGCAGCACTTCCACCACATCGATGGCCTGCAGGGCGTAACGTTCGTTGCCGATGCAGAACACCAGGAACAACGACTGGCGGGCCGTCGGTGCGGCGCCACGCCGGGTCTCGAGTTCGCCCATCAGACTTTGAAACGCGAGACGCCGCTGCGCAGCCCTACGGCTACCTGGCTCAGTTCGTCGATGGCGGAACTGGCCTGACGCAGGGACTCCACGGTCTGGCTGCTGGCATCGCCCAGTTGCACCAGGGCGTGGTTGATCTGCTCGGCACCGGTGGCCTGGGCCTGCATGCCTTCGTTGACCATCAACACCCGCGGTGCCAGGGCCTGGACCTGATGGATGATCTGCGACAGCTGCTCACCCACCTGTTGCACTTCGGCCATGCCTCGGCGCACTTCTTCGGAGAACTTGTCCATGCCCATCACGCCGGCCGATACCGCGGACTGGATCTCGCGCACCATCTGCTCGATGTCATAGGTCGCCACGGCGGTCTGGTCGGCCAGGCGTCGTACTTCAGTGGCGACCACGGCGAAACCACGACCATACTCACCGGCCTTTTCGGCCTCGATGGCCGCATTGAGGGACAACAGGTTGGTCTGGTCGGCCACTTTGACGATGGTCACCACCACTTGGTTGATATTGCCGGCCTTCTCGTTGAGGATCGCCAGCTTGGCGTTCACCAGATCGGCGGCACCCATCACCGAATGCATGGTTTCCTCCATGCGCGCCAGGCCTTGCTGGCCGGAGCCAGCGGCCACCGAGGCCTGGTCGGCGGCGGTGGACACTTCAGTCATGGTGCGCACCAGGTCTCGAGAGGTGGCGGCGATTTCCCGGGAGGTCGCGCCGATCTCAGTGGTGGTGGCGGCGGTTTCGGTGGCCGTGGCCTGTTGCTGGCGCGAGGTCGCAGCGATCTCGGTGACCGAGGTGGTGACCTGCACGGAAGAACGCTGGGCCTGGGACACCAGTGAGGTCAGCTCGGCCATCATGTCGTTGAATCCGGTTTCCACGGCACCGAATTCGTCTTTGCGCGCCAGGTTCAGGCGCCCGCTCAGGTCGCCGCTGCGCATGATCTCGAGGATCTCGACGATGCGGTTCATCGGCCCCATGATCGCCCGCATCAGTAACAGGCCACAGAGTACGGCGACGACCAGCGCGACCAGTAACGACAGGCCCATGGCGACCTTGGCCGCCGTTACCGCATCGCCAATGGTCTGGGTGGCACTTTGCGCCAGTTCGCGATTGCGCTCGATGATCTGGTTCAAGTGCCCGCGGCCGTCGAGCCACGCCTTGGTCAGCTCTGTGTTCAACGCCAGTCGCGCCCCTTCGTAATCCTTGCGCTGATACAGGTCCAGGACCTTCGCCAAGGCCTTGTTGAAATCCTGGTGATTGACTTCGAACTCGTCGAAAGAGACTTGGTCGGCCGGGGCCTGGATCAGTTTCTGATAGTTCTGTATTTCTTCGCGCAGGTGCTGCTCGAAGCCCTGGTAGCGGGCCTTGTCCTCAGCGGTGATTTCCCGGTTACCCGAAAGGCCGACGATCTGCTGGGTCAAGACGTAGCTGTCCACCCAGCCACCGCGAATCATGGAGCTGTAATACACCCCGGGCACCGCATCGACCCGGACGTTTTCTTCACTGTCCTCGATCTTCAACAACCGTGAGTACGAGACAACCACCATCAACAGCATGATGGCGATGATCACCGCAAAACTCGCCAGGATGCGTTGGCGCAATGTCCAATTCTTCACAGTAAAACCTCGGGCACTTGAAAATGCTGGGGAGTATAGCCGAGGGTTGCGTGGTGACTTAAGGGCGGCGTGGGGCGAAGGCAAGGTTCATTAATCGCCCAGGGCCAGATGAGAGCCCTGTGGCGAGGGAGCTTGCTCCCGCTGGCGTGCGGAGCACGCCCGAACGGACCGACGCGGTATGACGTGACCCACCGCATCGGCTGGTTTGGGGCGGCTGCGCCACCCAGCGGGAGCAAGCTCCCTCGCCACAGGGGGTTGCGCCCTTCTGTGGGAGCCTGCTCGCGATGGCGGTGGATCAGGGAATAGCGCTGGGGCTGTTCTAGGCGGTCGCCTGGCGCACCTGTTTTTCCAGTTCCACTTTCAACCCCGGCTCCAATTTGAGTTGGCGCGCCAGTTCATCGAGGTAGGACTTCTCCATGAAGTTTTCCTCGTCCACCAGCATTACGCTGGCGATGTACATTTCTGCCGCCATCTCCGGGGTGCTGGCGGCGCGGGCGACGTCGGTGGGGTCCAGGGGCTTGTTGAGTTCGGCGTGCAGCCAGTGTTGCAGTTCCTGGTCGTTGTCGAGCTTGGTGAACTCGCCTTCGATCAACTGCCGCTCGCGCTCGTCCACATGGCCGTCGGCCTTGGCCGCCGCCACCAGCGCCTTGAGGATCGCCTGGCTGTGCTGCTCGACCTGCGCCGGGGGTACACGGTCGAGGGTCTGCGGTTCGGATCTCGGCGCGGTGCCTTGCTGGGCCTGCCAGTTGCCGTAGGCCTTGTAGGCGATCACGCCCAAGGCTGCGAGGCCGCCATAAGCCAAGGCCTTGCCGCCGAAGCTGCGGGCTTTCTTGTTGCCCAGCAACAGGCCCATGGCGCCGGCGGCCAGTGCCCCGCCGCCCGCGCCGGAAAGCATCCCGCCCAGGTTGCCGGAGCCGCCGAGCAATCCACCCAGACCGCCGGATGACTTGCCTTGGGACCCGCCAGCCTTGTTCTGCAACATTTCCTGGCCGGACTTGAGAAGCTGATCGAGCAATCCACGGGTGTTCATTTGTTGCCTCCACCTATTCGGGTCAACTTAAGGCCACCAGCGTAGATCGAAAGTGCCCCGGCGCCGTTGGCGAGATTGCTTCCAGATGTTGCCTGGCTCATTCAAAGACGCGCTCACCTATCCTTCTAAAAAAACGATATACACTCCAGCACATTGATAAAACCGCCTTCCGGGTATTCGACCATGATGACCCTGCGCCAGATCCGCCATTTCATCGCTGTGGCCGAAACCGGCTCGATCTCCGCCGCTGCGCAAACGGCGTTCATTTCCCAGTCGACCTTGACCCTGGCCATCCAGCAACTGGAGCAGGAAATCGGCGTCAGCCTGTTCAACCGCCACGCCAAAGGCATGACCCTGACCCATCAGGGTCATCAATTCCTGCGCCAGGCCCATTTAATCCTGGCTACGGTCGACAACGCCAAGCGCAGCCTGCAACAGAGCACCGACCAGGTCGCCGGCCAAGTCACCATCGGCGTCACCAGCCTGGTCGCCGGCTATTACCTGGCGGACCTGCTGACCCGTTTCCAGCGCGCCTATCCCAACGTGGAAATCCGGGTGATGGAGGACGAGCGGCCCTACATCGAGCATTTACTGGTCAGCGGCGAAATCGACGTCGGGGTGTTGATCCTGTCCAACCTGGAAGACCGCCATGCCTTGCAGACCGAAGTGCTGACGCATTCACCACACCGCTTGTGGCTGCCGGCGCAGCACCCATTGCTGGAACACGACAGCATCAACCTGGCCGACGTGGCCCGCGAGCCGCTGATCCAGCTGAACGTCGATGAAATGGACCGTAACGCCCAACGCCTGTGGCGCGGTGCCGGCCTGCAACCGAAGATCACCCTGCGTACGGCATCGACCGAAGCGGTGCGCAGCCTGGTGGCGGCGGGGTTGGGCGTGTCGATCCAGCCGGACATGACCTACCGGCCTTGGTCGCTGGAGGGTGACATCATCGAAGCACGACCGATTGCCGACCTCAACCAGACCCTCGACGTCGGCCTGGCCTGGCGCCGGGGCACGGCGCGACCGGCGTCGGTCGACCCGTTCCTGGCCGTCGCCCGGGAACAGCCTCATGGCGGGCGCAAGCCATCTATTTAATCGAACGCAGCCTTGAGTATTTCGAATTTGTCGGCCTTGAGGCTGAGCACTAGTCTTGCTGCATCACCACATTCCATTGTGGGAGCGAGCTCGCTCCCACAGGTTCGGTGTTTCAACCGACATAAAAAGAGAAATCGGACATGGCTGGTATGCAAACCCCGTTGTGCACCGCGTTGCTGATCGACGGGGAACTCGTTCCCGGTGCAGGCCTTGTCGAGCCGATTCTCAACCCGGCCACCGGCGAAGTGGTGGCTCACATCGCCGAGGCCAGCACTGAACAGGTGGAAGCCGCGATCCTCGCCGCCCATCGCGCCTTCGACGGCTGGTCGCGCACCACGCCGCAACAACGCTCGAACCTGCTGCTGGACATTGCCAGCGCCATCGAAAAGAACGCCGATGAACTGGCCCGCCTCGAATCCCTGAACTGCGGCAAGCCGCTGTACCTGGCGCGCCAGGACGACCTCAGTGCGACGGTGGATGTATTCCGTTTCTTCGCTGGCGCCGTGCGCTGCCAGACCGGCCAGCTCAGTGGCGAATACCTGCCCGGCTACACCAGCATGGTGCGCCGCGACCCGATTGGCATGGTGGCGTCCATCGCACCATGGAACTACCCGATCATGATGGCCGCGTGGAAAATCGCCCCGGCCCTGGCCGCCGGCAATACGCTGGTGTTCAAGCCGTCGGAACACACACCGCTGTCGATCCTGGCCCTGGCGCCGACACTGGCGCAGATCCTGCCTCGAGGCGTCATCAATATCCTCTGCGGGGGCGGCGAAGGGGTGGGCAGCCATCTGGTCAGCCATCCCAAGGTGCGCATGGTCTCGCTGACCGGCGATATCGTCACCGGACAAAAGATCCTCCAGGCCGCGGCGAAAACCCTCAAGCGCACGCACTTGGAACTGGGCGGCAAGGCACCGGTGATCGTGTGCAACGACGCCGACATCCAGGCCGTGGTCGAAGGCGTGCGCACCTACGGTTATTACAACGCCGGGCAGGATTGCACCGCGGCGTGCCGGATCTACGCCCAAGGTGCGATTCACGATCGCCTGGTGGCCGAACTCGGTGCGGCGGTCAGTAGCCTGCGCTTTGCCGGCAAGCGCGACGCCGACAACGAGATCGGCCCGCTGATCAGCACCCGCCAGCGCGACCGCGTCGCCAGTTTCGTCGAGCGCGCCCTCGGCCAGCCGCACATCGAACGCATCACCGGCGCGGCGGTGCATTCCGGCGCCGGTTTCTACTACCAGCCCACGCTGCTGGCCGGTTGCAAGCAAAGCGATGAAATCGTCCAGCGCGAGGTATTCGGCCCGGTGGTCACCGTGACCCGCTTCGACGAACTCAGCCAGGCGGTGGACTGGGCCAACGACTCCGAATACGGCCTGGCCTCCTCGGTGTGGACGCAAAACCTGGACAAGGCCATGCAGGTCGCGGCGCGCCTGCAATACGGCTGCACCTGGATCAACAGCCACTTCATGCTGGTCAGCGAAATGCCCCACGGCGGCCTGAAGCGCTCGGGCTATGGCAAAGACCTGTCCAGTGATTCGCTCCAGGACTACAGCGTGGTGCGCCACATCATGGCCCGCCACGGCCAGCATCTGTAGATAACAGCACTACTCTAATAACAGGCCTTCAATGGCGCTTCACCCCGTTGAAACACTGCCCCGACCATAATTAAAGCAAGAGGGATTTCCATGTACGCGCACAAGACCGTATTGCTCAGTGCAATCACCACGGCGCTGCTGACCAGCGTCAGCCTCCAGGCCGCCGAACCGCTCAAGGCCGTCGGCGCCGGCGAGGGCCAACTGGATATCGTCGCCTGGCCGGGTTACATCGAACGCGGCGAAAGCGACAAGGCTTACGATTGGGTCACCGGTTTCGAGAAGGAAACCGGCTGCAAGGTCAATGTGAAAACCGCCGCTACCTCCGACGAAATGGTCAGCCTGATGACCAAGGGTGGCTACGACCTGGTCACCGCCTCGGGCGATGCCTCGTTGCGGCTGATTGCCGGCAAGCGTGTGCAGCCGATCAACACCGCGCTGATCTCCAACTGGAAAAACCTCGATCCGCGCCTCAAGGATGCACCGTGGTACGTGGTCAACCAGCAAACCTACGGCACCCCGTACCAGTGGGGCCCGAACGTGCTGATGTACAACACCGACGTGTTCAAGCAGGCGCCTACCAGTTGGAACGTGCTGTTCAGCGCCCAGAACCTGCCCGACGGCAAGCCGAACAAAGGCCGCGTGCAAGCCTACGATGGTCCGATCTACATCGCCGACGCGGCGCTGTACCTCAAGACCGCCAAGCCTGAGTTGGGCATCAAGGACCCCTACCAACTCGACGAGGCGCAGTACAAGGCCGTGCTGGAATTGCTGCGGGCCCAGCAACCGCTGATCCACCGCTACTGGCACGACACCACCGTGCAGATGAGCGATTTCAAGAACGAAGGTGTGGTGGCGTCCGGCGCCTGGCCGTATCAGGTCAACGGGCTGATGAACGAGAAGCAACCGATCGCCTCGACCATTCCCAAAGAAGGTGCCACTGGTTGGGCCGACACCACGATGTTGCACGCCGAGGCCAAGCACCCCAACTGCGCGTACAAGTGGATGGATTGGTCGCTGCAACCGAAAGTCCAGGGTGACGTCGCCGCCTGGTTCGGCTCCTTGCCGGCGGTGCCGGCGGCGTGCAAGGGCAGCGAGCTGCTGGGCGCCGAGGGCTGCAAGACCAACGGTTTCGATCAGTTCGACAAGATCGCCTTCTGGAAAACCCCACAGGCCGAGGGCGGCAAGTTCGTGCCGTACAGTCGCTGGACCCAGGACTACATTGCGATCATGGGCGGGCGCTAAAGCGCATTAACCTGTTTTGGGGGAACCTGCTTAACCCTGTGGCGAGGGAGCTTGCTCCCGCTGGCGTGCGCAGCACGCCCAAAACAGACCAACGCGGTATGACCTGACCCACCGCATCGGCTGGTTTTGGGGTGGCTGCGCCACCCAGCGGGAGCAAGCTCCCTCGCCACGGGATCGCATTCCAATCCCTGAAATTTCATACCCGCCCCGCTTTTTGGAGCCCCGCACCATGACGCTTGCAGTCCAATTCACCCAGGTATCCCGTCAGTTCGGCGATGTGAAAGCCGTTGACCGGGTTTGCATCGACATCCAGGACGGCGAGTTCTTTTCCATGCTGGGCCCATCCGGTTCGGGCAAGACCACCTGCCTGCGGCTGATCGCCGGGTTCGAACAACCCAGTGCCGGCTCGATCCGCATCCATGGCGAAGAGGCCACCGGGCTCGCGCCATACCAGCGCGACGTCAATACGGTTTTCCAGGATTACGCCCTCTTCCCCCATATGAACGTGCGCGACAATGTGGCCTACGGCCTGAAAGTCAAAGGCGTCGCCAAGGCCGAGCGCATCAAGCGCGCCGACGAAGCGCTGGAGATGGTTGCCCTGGGCGGCTACGGCGAACGCAAGCCGGTGCAGCTCTCCGGCGGCCAGCGCCAACGCGTGGCCCTGGCGCGTGCGTTGGTCAATCGCCCACGGGTGTTGCTGCTCGATGAGCCCTTGGGCGCCCTGGACTTGAAGTTGCGTGAACAGATGCAGGGCGAGTTGAAAAAGCTGCAACGCCAGCTGGGCATCACCTTCATTTTCGTCACCCACGACCAGACCGAAGCACTGTCGATGTCCGACCGCGTGGCGGTGTTCAACAAGGGCCGCATCGAACAGGTCGACACCCCACGCAACCTGTACATGAAACCGGCGACCACCTTCGTCGCCGAATTCGTCGGCACCTCCAACGTGATCCGTGGCGAGCTGGCCCGGGAACTGAGCGGTTATCCACAGCCGTTTTCGATTCGCCCGGAACACGTGCGTTTCGCCGAGGGTCCGTTGGCCAGTGGTGAGATCGAAGTCCACGGCCTGCTGCACGACATCCAATATCAGGGCAGCGCCACGCGCTACGAGTTGAAACTTGCCAACGGCCAGACCCTGAACCTCAGCCAGGCCAACACCCAGTGGCTCGACAACACGGCGCAGCACCAGACCGGCCAGCATCTGAGCGTTCGCTGGGCGCGGGAGGCGATGGTCGCGCTGCACGACACCGTCAGTGGCGAGGTGTGAGATGAACACCCTGGCCATCGCTCAAACGCCCTCGCCCGGCTCACCGTTGCGACGTTTTTCCAACCTGCTGTACCGGCGCCCCAACCTGTACCTGTCGATGTTGCTGGTGCCGCCACTGATCTGGTTCGGCGCAATCTACCTGGGCTCGCTGCTGACCTTGCTGTGGCAAGGTTTCTACACCTTCGACGACTTCACCATGGCGGTCACGCCGGACCTGACCCTGGCGAATTTCACCGCGCTGTTCCAACCGTCGAACTTCGACATCATTTTGCGCACCCTGAGCATGGCGATAGCGGTGTCCATCGCCAGCGCCATCGTCGCGTTCCCGATTGCCTATTACATGGCGCGCTACACCAGTGGCAAGACCAAGGCGTTTTTCTACATCGCGGTGATGCTGCCGATGTGGGCCAGCTATATCGTCAAGGCCTATGCCTGGACACTGCTGCTGGCCAAGGGCGGCGTGGCGCAATGGTTCGTCCAGCACCTGGGCCTGGGGCCGGTGTTGCAGTTCGTGCTGGGGATCCCGGGCGTGGGTGGCAGCACCTTGTCCACCTCACACCTGGGGCGTTTTTTGGTGTTCGTCTACATCTGGCTGCCGTTCATGATCCTGCCGATCCAGGCGTCCCTGGAGCGCCTGCCGCCATCGCTGCTGCAAGCCTCTGCCGACCTGGGCGCCAGGCCACACCAGACGTTCATGCAGGTGATCCTGCCGCTGTCGATCCCCGGCATCGCCGCCGGCTCGATCTTCACCTTCTCGCTGACCCTGGGGGATTTCATCGTGCCGCAACTGGTGGGCCCGCCGGGCTACTTCGTCGGCAGCATGGTCTACGCCCAGCAAGGCGCCATCGGCAACATGCCCATGGCCGCGGCGTTCACCCTGGTGCCCATCGTGCTGATCGCGCTGTATTTATCCATCGTCAAGCGACTGGGAGCTTTCGATGCACTCTGACTCTCAAGACCGGGCCTCGTGGGGCTTGCGGATCGCGGCGTGGGGCGGGCTGGTGTTCCTGCACTTCCCAATCCTGATCATCTTCCTCTACGCCTTCAATACCGAGGACGCGGCGTTCAGCTTCCCGCCCAAGGGCCTGACCTTGAAGTGGTTCAGCGTCGCCTTCTCGCGCCCGGATGTACTGGAAGCGATCAAGCTGTCGTTGCAGGTCGCGGCCATCGCCACACTGATCGCCATGGTGCTTGGCACCCTGGCCTCGGCGGCGCTGTACCGCCGGGATTTTTTCGGCAAACAGGGCATTTCGCTGATGCTGATCCTGCCGATTGCCTTGCCGGGCATCATCACCGGTATCGCGCTGCTGGCGACCTTCAAGACCTTGGGCATCGAACCCGGGATGTTCACCATCGTCGTCGGCCATGCAACCTTCTGCGTGGTGATCGTCTACAACAACGTGATCGCCCGCCTGCGCCGCACCTCCCACAGTCTGATCGAGGCTTCGATGGACCTGGGCGCCGACGGCTGGCAGACCTTTCGCTACATCATCCTGCCTAACCTGGGGTCGGCACTGCTGGCCGGCGGGATGCTGGCGTTCGCGCTGTCGTTCGACGAGATCATCGTCACCACCTTCACCGCCGGCCACGAACGCACCTTGCCGCTGTGGCTGCTCAACCAGCTCAGCCGCCCTCGCGATGTGCCGGTGACCAACGTGGTGGCGATGCTGGTGATGATGGTCACGATGTTGCCGATATTGGGCGCGTATTACCTGACCCGTGGCGGTGAGAGCGTGGCCGGTAGCGGCGGGAAATAGTCACGGTGGAACCGGATCCCTTGTGGGAGCGGGCTTGCTCGCTCCCACAGGAGTCACAAACAAGATTGAAGAGGACTTGGACATGCAAACCAAACTGCTGATCAACGGCCACCTGGTGAACGGCGAAGGCCCCGGCCAGGCAGTGTTCAACCCGTCGCTGGGGCGAGTACTGGTGGAAATCAACGAGGCCAGCGAGGCCCAGGTCGATGCCGCCGTGCGCGCCGCCGATGCCGCCTTCGAAGCCTGGTCGCAAGTACCGCCCAAGGACCGCTCCCTGTTGCTGCTCAAGCTGGCCGATGCCATCGAAGCCCACGGCGAAGAACTGGCGAAGCTGGAGTCGGACAACTGCGGCAAACCCTTGAGCGCCGCGCTGAACGACGAGATCCCGGCGATTGCCGACGTATTCCGCTTCTTTGCCGGTGCCAGCCGCTGCATGAGCGGTTCGGCGGGGGGCGAATACCTGCCGGGGCACACTTCGATGATCCGTCGCGATCCGGTGGGCGTCATCGCCTCCATCGCGCCGTGGAACTACCCGCTGATGATGGTCGCCTGGAAAATCGCCCCGGCCCTGGCGGCCGGCAATACCGTGGTGCTCAAGCCGTCGGAGCAAACCCCACTCACGGCGTTGCGCCTGGCGGAACTGGCGTCGGAAATTTTCCCGGCTGGTGTACTCAACGTGATCTTTGGCCGTGGGCAGACCGTCGGCAATCCGCTGGTCACCCACCCGAAAGTGCGCATGGTGTCGCTGACCGGCTCCATCGCCACCGGCTCGAACATCATTTCCAGCACGTCCGACAGCGTCAAGCGCATGCACATGGAACTGGGCGGCAAGGCCCCGGTGATCATTTTCGACGACGCCGATATTGACGCGGCGGTGGAAGGCATTCGCACTTTCGGTTTCTACAATGCCGGCCAGGACTGCACCGCCGCCTGCCGCATCTATGCCCAGCAAGGCATCTACGAGCAGTTCGTCGAAAAGCTCGGCGCCGCGGTGGGCAGCATCAAATACGGCTTGCAAACCGCATCCGACACCGAGATGGGCCCATTGATCACCGCCCAGCACCTCGACCGCGTGGCCGCTTTCGTCGAACGGGCCATCGCCCAGCCACATATCCGCCTGATCACCGGCGGCAAGGCCGTGGACGGCAACGGTTTTTTCTTCGAGCCGACGGTGCTGGCCGACGCCCAGCAGGATGACGAAATCGTCCGCCGGGAAGTCTTCGGGCCAGTGGTGTCCGTCACCCCGTTTCTCGACGAGGCACAGGTGCTGGCCTGGGCCAACGACTCGGACTATGGCCTGGCCTCATCGGTGTGGACCGCCGACATTGGCCGTGCCCATCGCCTGTCGGCACGCCTGCAATACGGCTGCACCTGGGTGAACACGCACTTCATGCTCGTCAGCGAAATGCCCCATGGCGGTCAGAAACGTTCCGGCTATGGCAAGGACATGTCCATGTATGGGCTGGAGGACTACACGGTGGTGCGACATGTGATGTTCAAGCATTGACGACCAGACAACGTTGGCAACACATGCTCGCGCCTGCCCGGCGTTCGTCCTGCTAAGGTTTTCGTCGATCGGTGCACGCCCGCCGGTTGACGGAAATCCTGGCAGCACCTAGGGTGTCTACAACGTATACACCTTGGAGATCAGCCATGGCCTCGCCCGTTTTGTCCTTTCGTGTGGAAGAAGGTCTGGCCCAACAGCTGGACTTGCTGGCTGCCGCCACCGACCGCGACCGCCAGTATCACCTCAAGCGTGCACTGGTTCGATATGTGGAAGCCGAATCCTGGCATCTGCAAGCCATCAGCGAAGGCATGGCCGATGCCGATGCTGGAAATCTGACCGATCTGGACGCCGTGAAGGCTAAGTGGGCAAAGCGTGCCGAGCATCGTACTGACCGACAAAGCACAGAGTGACCTCGACTCGATCCACGAACATTACCAAAGCGCTATCGGCGCAGAAGGCGCCGATGAGGTCATCCTCGCCATCCTGGAGACATTGCGCCAACTGCAACGCTTTCCCGGCTCGGGCCGTCCTTCGGTCGTTCCCGATATTCGAGAGCTGGTGTTGACACGCTACCCGTTCGTTGCCCCGTACCGGCTCGAGCAGGGACAACTGCAAGTGCTGCGGATACTGCACCAGCGCACCGAACGTCCCCAGGATTGGTCGGTGGAGTGATGTCGGCCGGCGCGCCTGCCCCGACCGCTCACCTGCGCCACGCTTCAAAACCGCGAAACACTCCTCATCGCATCCACCAGGTAGCGCATGGCGATGCGGTCGTTTTCCGACAACTCCCGATAGCGCTCCACCAGTCTCAATTCTTCAAGGCTGAGCCGGCGTGTCCTGCGCGGGTTGGTCAGGCCTGGAAAGATCCCCAGCATTTCGGTAATGCCCTGTATTTTTGTCATGAGTTGTCCTTCTTTACGTCGAGGTTGACCTGATAGCGCCGTCTGAACCCGGGTTAGATCGTCTATCACGCTAAAGAATAGGGAGGATTCAAAGCGTGAAAAGGGAGTTTTAGAGTAATTAGTCAAAAAATGCCGCAATCCTTATAAAAAAAGAAATAACTGTAAGAAAATTTGACCAGGCCACGCTTTCCTTGCTCTCAAAGCCTGTATTTCCCCTATGATTTTGCGCCTCGGTGAACCGATCCAGCTCTCAGGTATCTGTTCTAACGTTCGTCGCGTTTGGCCAAAGGCATGTCCGAACTCTTTTATCAGTCTTTGTTGCCAGGATCGGCTCGGGATTGTTTCGAGAAAGGTTGTATTTATGCACCGCAGGAATCTGCTCAAGGCCTCCATGGCCTTCGCCGCCTACACCGGGCT
This sequence comes from Pseudomonas sp. 3JA, assembly GCF_036961705.1. Taxonomy (NCBI): domain Bacteria; kingdom Pseudomonadati; phylum Pseudomonadota; class Gammaproteobacteria; order Pseudomonadales; family Pseudomonadaceae; genus Pseudomonas; species Pseudomonas sp. 3JA. The sequence goes on along the minus strand of NZ_JBAMDJ010000056.1, from coordinate 3,212 downwards.
TTCAGCCTCAGGCCTCATGGCAGCACGCGCCTGGGCCGCCGATCAGACTGCCGACGGCGAAGCCCGTCCTTTTGACTTCAACGGTTTGAAAGATCAAGCCCGACGGCTGGCCGAGAGCCGCTATGTCGACACCAAGCAAGTCCTGCCAGAAACCCTGGCCCTGATGTCTCCGCTGCAGTTCAACGCCATCCAGTACGACGTCAACCACTCGCTGTGGAATGACCTGGACGGGCGGCAACTGGATGCGCAGTTCTTCCACGTCGGCATGGGCTTCAAGCAGCCGGTGCGCATGTACAGCGTCGATCCGAAGACGCGTATGGCCCGTGAGGTGCACTTCCGTCCGGAACTGTTCAACTATCAGAAAACCACGGTCAACACCGCGCAATTGAAGGGTGACCTGGGCTTCGCCGGCTTTCGCGTCTTCAAGGCGCCGGAACTGGATCGGCACGACATCGTTTCGTTTCTGGGGGCCAGCTACTTCCGCGCCGTGGATGCCAGCGGCCAGTACGGGCTGTCGGCCCGCGGTTTGGCCATCGACACCTACGCCAAGCAACGCGAAGAATTCCCGGACTTCACCAAGTTCTGGTTCGAAACCCCGGAAAAGAACAGCACCCGGTTCGTGGTTTATGCCCTGCTCGACTCCCCCAGCGCCACCGGAGCCTATCGGTTTGACATCGATTGCCAGCCAACCCGGGTAGTGATGGAGATCGACGCGCACATCAATGCCCGTACCGCCATCGAGCAACTGGGTATCGCGCCCATGACCAGCATGTTCAGCTGTGGCACCGTCGAACGGCGCATGTGCGACACCATTCACCCGCAAATCCACGATTCCGACCGGCTGGCCATGTGGCGCGGCAACGGCGAGTGGGTGTGCCGTCCGTTGAACAACCCCGCCACCCTGCAATTCAACGCCTTCGCCGACAAGGACCCGAAAGGTTTCGGCCTGGTGCAGACCGACCACGACTTTGCCAGCTACCAGGACACTGTGGACTGGTACAGCAAGCGCCCAAGCCTGTGGGTCGAACCGACGACGGCCTGGGGCGAAGGCTCGGTCGACTTGCTGGAGATTCCTACCACCGGCGAAACCCTGGACAACATTGTCGCGTTCTGGACGCCGAAAAAACCGGTGGCCGCCGGCGACTCGCTGAACTATGGCTACAAGCTCTACTGGAGCGCGCTGCCGCCGGTCAGCACGGACCTGGCCCGCGTCGACGCCACCCGCTCAGGCATGGGCGGTTTCATCGAAGGCTGGGCACCGGGCGAGCATTACCCGACCGTCTGGGCCCGTCGCTTTGCCGTGGACTTCAGCGGCGGCGGCCTCGACCAACTGCCGCCGGGCACCGGCATCGAACCGGTGGTGACCTGCTCCCACGGCGAAGTGAAGGACTTCAATGTGTTGGTGCTGGATGCGATCAAGGGCTACCGCATTACCTTCGACTGGCACCCGACCGACGACAGCGTGGAGCCGGTGCAGATGCGCCTGTTCATTCGCACCAAGGACCGCACCTTGAGCGAGACCTGGTTGTACCAGTACTTCCCGCCGGCGCCGGATAAGCGCAAGTATCCCTGATCGTTATCCAGCGACTGGGCTTGCTCGCGATGAGGCAAGTACAGGCACCGGCATTTCAGCCAGACAAGCAAAAGCCCCGGCCAACCCGACCGGGGCTTTGTTTTATCCCTCACTCAATCGCGCAAATCCGACTCATGAATCGGCTGGTCCCGATGCGTTGCCCGCTGGTACTGCGCGGGCCACGTGGCCTTGCGTCCGCCCAGGTCATCGTCGGCATGCAGGGCCCAGTACGGATCGCGCAACAATTCGCGGGCCAGGAAGATGATATCGGCCTGGCAGGTGCGCAGGATGTGTTCGGCCTGGGCTGGTTCGGTGATCATGCCGACGGTGCCGGTGGCGATTTCCGACTCCTTGCGCACCCGCTCGGCAAAGCGCGTCTGGTAACCCGGGCCGGTGGGAATTTCCGCATTCGCGGCCGTGCCACCCGATGACACATCGATCAAATCCACTCCCAGGGCCCTGAATCGCCGCGCCAGCTCCACGGTTTCGTCCGGGTTCCACCCGTCCTCGACCCAATCGGTGGCAGAAACGCGAACGAACACCGGCAGTTCTTCAGGCCATACGGCCCGCACCGCTTCGGTGACTTGCAGCACCAGGCGGATGCGATTCTCGAACGAGCCGCCATATTGATCGCGCCGCTGATTGCTCAAGGGCGAGAGGAACTGATGCAACAGATAACCATGGGCCGCGTGGACCTCAACCACCTTGAAGCCGGCCGTGAGAGCACGCTTGGCCGAGTCCACGAAGGCCTGGATCACCCCGGCGATCTGCCCTTCGTCCAGTTGCACCGGCTGGGTGTGTTGCGGGTCGAAGGCAATCGGCGACGGACCGACCGGCACCCAGCCGCCATCCGCCGGTTTGACGCTGCCATGCTTGCCCAGCCAGGGTCGCCAGGTGCTGGCCTTGCGTCCGGCATGGGCCAGTTGTATGCCCGGCACGGCCCCTTGGGCGGTGATGAACCGGGTGATGCGTTGCAAGGGTTCGATCTGTTCATCATTCCACAGCCCCAGGTCCTGGGCAGTGATGCGACCGTCGGCGGTGACGGCGGTGGCTTCGGTGAACACCAGGCCGGCACCGCCCACGGCACGGCTGCCCAAGTGCACCAGGTGCCAATCGTTGGCCAGGCCATCGGTGCTCGAATACTGGCACATCGGCGATACCGCGATGCGATTGGGCAGGGTCAATTGGCGAAGGGTATAGGGTTCCAGCAGCAGACTCATGGGGCACCTCTCGAATCAGTGGGCAGGCTCCAGGGTTCTGTTTGAAAAGTCGACGTGTGACAAAAGGTGCAACACCCGCCCCCGCGGGCAAAAAATTCGACAAGACGTCACAAGGGCTATCAAGCAGTGCTTAGAGCCTAGTCGACAACCCGCAGGGACGGAGGGTTCAGAACTTAAAAACCGACGGTGTGACGCAAGCGCCTCCCCCTGTGGCGAGGGAGCTTGCTCCCGCTGGGCTGCGCAGCAGCCCCCTCTCAAGCTCACTCAATCAACCTGATTCACCGCGTCGCCAGGTTCTAGGGCCGCTGCGCGCCCCAGCGGGAGCAAGCTCCCTCGCCACGGGAATTGGGCACGGCGTGGGTTAAGGGAATGCCTCGAATCGGTGTCAGCTTCAAGAGCAAATCGGTTGGTCGACCGGA
>NZ_JBAMDJ010000055.1:0-37381 GCF_036961705.1 Pseudomonas sp. 3JA | reverse complement strand
GGGAACGATCATGCTCCAAGCGGATTTTTACGACTGCTGCGCAGCCGAGCGGGAGCAAGCTCCCTCGCCACAAGAGCTTCACTTACCTGCACAAGCCAGGTGAGTCTATTCAACCGTGGCTGAACTGCGAAGCCAGTTCGCGCAGCAGTACTTCGGCTTCAAGCACTTTGCTGACCACGTCATTGACCTTTTCTCGAGACAGTCCTACGCGCTCGAGCAAAGCATCGGGAATTTCCTCGTCCGGGCCGGAGCCGATCCCTCGCGAGCGCAGCAGGCGTACGGCCAGGCACACCAGGTTCGGGTAGGCGGCGTATTCGCCGTCGTAGTGCGGGTCGTGCTGGAAGCGCAGGGCGGTGGCCAGTTCGTCGGGCATGTCCCAGTAGCGCATCAGCCAGGCGCCGATCTGCTCGCGACTGATGCCCAGCAGGTGCTGTTCCACGTAGCTGTGGCACAGGTGCGGGTTGACCTCCAGGTGCCGGCAGATCAGCGAGAAGTGCGGCGGGAACACGTGGGCCAGCAACAGGTAGCCGAAGTTATGCAGCAGGCCCGACAGGTAGGTCAGGCCGCCTTCGGGTCGCTGGGCCCGGGGCATGGCGCGGGTCAGGCCTTCGATGACAGCGGCGGTGTAGATCGACTGGTGCCAGTAGGGTGTGGTGTGTTGCGGGTGGTCCTTGGGCAGGCTCAGGGTCTTGCCCAGGGCCAGGCCCAGTGCCAGGTTGATCACCAGGTCGAAGCCCAGTACCCGGACGATGGCGTCTTCCACTGAACGAATCTTGCCCGGCGACGCGTAGTAGGGCGAAGCGGCCCAGCTCACCACTTGCGCGGCCAGGGCCGGGTCGGTTTCGACGACGCCGGTGATGTCATCGATGGTCGCGTCGGGGTCGACACGCAGCTTGATGATTTTCTGCGCGGTTTCGGCCAGCGGCGGGATCTCGATGGTTTCTTCCAGCCGTTGCTGGATACGCCGGGCGGTGAACGCCTGTACGGCCTGGGTGATTTCCGCGCGGTCGTCGTGTGGGCGGTCCAGGTTGGGGGTGATGTTGCTCACGGCTTCGCCGAACGTCGCGGCGCTGGCCTTGGTGAGCATGGTCTTGAACGCTTCGCTGGTGACTTCCAGCAGCAGTCCCGGCTCGCCCGAGTTGATCAGCAGCTTTGGCTCACGCAGCAGGCTTTCTTCGTACAGGCAGGGTGAACTGGTCAGCGCCGGCAGACCGGGCAGCAGGCTCAGGCTGTGTTTACCGAGCATGCGCTCCAGGCGGTCGGTAGGCACTGCCGTGAGTTTGCGGCCGGTGAGTTCGGCCAGGCGGTTGAGGTCCAGCAGTTGGCTTTGCGGAAACAGCACCATCAGCGCGCCAACGGCATCGTGCAGCAACACTGCCTGTACTTTGCGGGCTGGGTTCAGGCCGGGGCGTTCGAGCACTTCGTCAAAGCCGATGCCCAATTTCTCGAGCAACAGCCGAATAACAGACGGAGCGTGCGGGGATTCGGGAACGAGGGCAGCTTCTGTCATGGTCTGTATCCGTTTTCCTACAAGTTGGTCAGTATAACCAGCTTGTCCGGTACGCGCGTCCGGAAAACTGAGCGCGTGCTCACACTTGGCCGTATTGCTGCCCGTGACGCAGCCAGCGATCCAGCAGCGGGCTGACGTGGTCGGGCCAGCGTTCCAGCAGCGCCTGGGCGGCATCGCGTACGGCGGGGAGCAGGTCGGCGTCGCGCATCAGGTCGGCTACCTTGAATTGAAGCAGACCGGTCTGGCGCGTGCCGAGCATTTCACCGGGGCCGCGCAATTCGAGGTCTTTTTCGGCGATGACGAAACCGTCGTTGGTTTCGCGCATGATGCCCAACCGCTGGCGACCGATCTGCGACAGCGGCGGGTGATACAGCAGGACGCAATGACTGGCGGCGCTGCCTCGACCCACGCGTCCGCGCAACTGGTGCAACTGTGCCAGGCCCAGGCGCTCGGGGTTTTCGATGATCATCAAGCTGGCGTTGGGCACGTCGACGCCCACCTCGATCACCGTGGTGGCAACCAAAAGTTGCAGGGCGCCGGCCTTGAACTCAGCCATGACGGCGGCTTTCTCGGCGGGCTTCATGCGTCCGTGGATCAGCCCGACCTTCAACTCGCCGAGGGCGGCGGTGAGGTCCTCAAAGGTGGTCTCGGCCGCCTGGCAGGTCAGTTCTTCCGACTCTTCGATCAGCGTGCACACCCAATAAGCCTGCCGCCCTTCGGCGCAGGCGCTGCGCACGCGCTCGATCACCTCCACTCGTCGGGTATCGGTCACCAGCACGGTGTTGACCGGCGTACGGCCGGGCGGCAGTTCGTCGAGGATCGAGGTGTCGAGGTCGGCGTAGGCGCTCATCGCCAGGGTTCGCGGGATCGGCGTCGCGGTCATGATCAGTTGATGAGGGCACATCCGCCCGCCCACGCCTTTCTGCCGCAGGGCCAGGCGCTGCTGCACGCCGAAGCGGTGCTGTTCATCGATGATCACCAGGGCCAGGTTCTTGAATTGCACTTCGTCCTGGAACAACGCGTGGGTGCCGACCACCATCGGTGCCCCTTCGGCGATCTGCGCCAGGGCGGCGGCGCGGTTCTTGCCCTTGAGCTTGCCAGCCAGCCAGGCGACTTCGATGCCCAACGGTTCGAGCCAGCGCTGGAAGGTGATGAAGTGTTGTTCGGCGAGGATCTCGGTGGGCGCCATCAGCGCCACTTGATACCCCGCTTCCAGGGCCTGGAGCGCGGCGAGGGCGGCGACCACGGTCTTGCCGGCGCCGACATCGCCCTGGATCAACCGCAGCATCGGCTCGGGCTGGCTCAGGTCGTAGGCGATTTCGTTGCCGACCCGTTGCTGGGCGCCTGTGGGGGTGAACCCGAGGTTGGCCAGGTAGCGGGCCGGCAGATCCCTGGCCTTGGGCATGGCTGGGGCGCGCAGGGAACGCAGGCTTTCGCGCAGGCGTTGTTGGGACAGTTGATGGGTCAGCAGCTCTTCGAACGCCAGACGGTGCTGGGCCCAGTGATGGCCGACGGCGAGTTCGTCCACGTCGGCATCGGCGGGCGGATGGTGCAAGTAGCGGATCGCATCGGCCAGGGGGGCCAAGTGGTAATCCCGGGCCAGTTCCGTGGGCAGCCAGTCGGGCAGGCTGCTGGGGCCGAGCAGGGTCAGGGTTTGCTGGCAGAGCTGGCGCAGGCGTTGTTGGGTCAGGTCTTCGGTGAGGGGGTAGACCGGGGTCAGGGTTTCGTCCACCGGCGGCGGTTCGTCACCGGTGATGGCGCGGTATTCCGGGTGATAGATCTCCAGCCCCGAAGCCCCGGGCCGCGCCTCGCCGTAGCAGCGCACACGGGTGCCGCGCTTGAGGCCCTCCTTTTGCGCATTGCTGAAATGATAGAAGCGCAGGCTGAGCCCGCCGGTGCCATCCTGCAAGCGCACCACCAGGCTGCGACGGCGACCCATGACCACGTCGGCGCCGCTGACGGTGCCTTCGATCACCGCATCCTGTCCCGGGCGTAGATGGCCGATGGGCACCACGCGGGTGCGGTCCTGGTAACGCAGCGGCAGGTGGAACAGCAGGTCCTGGAGGGTTTCCAGGCCGACCTTGGCCAGTTTTTCGGCCATGGCTTCACCGACACCCTTGAGTGTGGTGACCGGCACTTTCGACAGCTCCGTCATGGGCGTGGCTTACTTGCCAGCGGGCGGCTTGGCCACGGAGCACAGGCGGATCGAGTCGGCGAGGATCTCGATGGCCTTGGGCCGCGGGAAACTGGCACGCCAGGCGATGGCCACGGTACGGAACGGCACGGGCGGCGTCAGCGGGCGGACTTCGATCACACCCGGGGAGTAATGATGGCTGTCCACCGCTGACAGCGGCAGGATCGAAATGCCCAGTCCCGACGCGACCATGTGGCGGATGGTTTCCAGGGAGCTGGACTCCACCGTGGTGTGCTTGGCGCCTTCGTTGCCCTTGGTCAGGGTCGGGCAGGCTTCGAGCACCTGGTCGCGGAAGCAGTGGCCTTCGCCAAGCAACAGCAGGCTCTTGTCGTTGAGCTGGGCGGCGTCGATGGTCTTTTTCTGGGTCCAGGGGTGCTGGGCCGGCATCAGGACGTAGAACGGTTCGTCGTAGAGCGGCAGGGTCAGGACGTCGGCTTCGTTGAATGGCAGGGCGATGATGATCGCGTCCAGCTCGCCGTTGCGCAGCTTGTCGCGCAGCACATGGGTGAAGTTTTCTTCGATGTACAACGGCATTTGCGGGGCGACCCGGTGCAGTTGCGGAATCAGGTGCGGGAACAGGTACGGGCCGACGGTGTAGATCGCGCCGACTTTCAGCGGGGCGGTCAGTTGGTTCTTGCCGGCCTGGGCCAGTTCGCGAATACCCTGGGCCTGCTCCAGGACCTTTTGCGCCTGGGCCACGATGCCTTCGCCCACTGGAGTCAGGCGCACGGCGCTTTTGCTGCGCTCGAAAATCAGCACACCGAGTTCGTCTTCAAGCTTTTTCACGCCCACCGACAGCGTCGGCTGGCTGACGTGGCAACGCTCGGCCGCATGGCCGAAATGCTGCTCTTGGGCGAGGGTCACGATGTAGCGTAATTCTGTGAGGGTCATGGCGAGCGTCCGTGAAGTTGCGAGCCAAGCATACCGGCTGCAATCGATAGACGCACGTTATCAGAGTGGGGGGGCGGTGTGACACTGTCCAATGTCTGTTGGGGCGTTGCCGGATATGAAAAAGGCATCTTTCGATGCCTTCCTGCCGGTTGTACTTATTGTGGCGAGGGAGCTTGCTCCCGCTGGGCCGCGAAGCGGCCCCAAAACCAGCGAATGCGCCGTATCAGGCAGATCGTGTTGATCGGGCCAGGGCCTGCTGCGCAGTCCAGCGGGAGCAAGCTCCCTCGCCACAGGATTCACCTGCTACCGGGTTGCCAGGTTCAGTCAGCGCCGGCGCTTGTCGATGGAGTACACAAACGGTGCCGTCAGTTCGATGGTGCCGTTGGTCAGCAGCTCCGCCGGCGGCTTGGGCAGCGGCTGGGCGCGGCGGATCATTTCCAGGGTGGCCCGGTCCAGGGAGTCCGTGCCGGAGCTGCCCACCAGTTCGAATGACAACACGTTACCTTCGGCATCCACCACGAAGCGCAGGCGGTTCATGCCTTCCTTGTTCATCTGCTGGGCCCTGGGCGGGTACTTCTTGTACTTGCCCAGGTGCGCCAGCAGCGTGCCCTGCCAGTTGGCCTTGGCAGCCGATTGTGCTGGTGACGGGCCAGGAGCCGGTTGCGCGGACTTCTCGGCCACTGACTGGGTTGGCGGGGTGTCGCTGGGCTTCTGCTCCGACGGCTGTTCCTTCGGCGGCTCGGGCTTTTTCTCCACCGGTTTGGGTTTGGGCGGTTGCGGCTTTGGCTTGGGCTTGACCGGCTTGGGCACGGAAATCTCCGGCTTCGGCGCTTCGGCAAGCTTGGGCAGCGGCAATTCTTCGACCGGCTCGGGAGGTTGCGGCGGTGTGACGACTTTCGGCGGTGCAGGCGGTGGTGGGGCTGGAACCGGCGCCAGCTCGACCATCATCGCCTGGGGAGGCAATTCGATAGGCGGGCGCGATGTCCAGTTCAACGCCAGGGCGATGGCGAGCGCATGCACGCCCAGCACCACTGCCAGGCTACCGCTGTAACGCGTCAGCTTTTGGCGCGTCGTGATCATTTCTGCCGCGCCGTCTCGAGTCCGACCAGGCCGACCTTCAGGTAGCCAGCGCCCCGCAGCGCGTCCATCACGCTCATCAGGTCGCCGTAGTCCACGCCTTTGTCGGCCTGGAAGAAGATCGTCGTGTCTTTCTTGCCTTGGGTCTTGGCGTCGAGGGTCGCGCCGAGGGTTTCGGCCTTGACCTCTTCTTCGCCCAGGAACAGGCGCTGGTCGGCCTTGACGCTGAGGAACACCGGTTTCTCCGGCCGTGGCGAGGGCTTGGCCGTCGACGCTGGCAGGTCAACCTTGATGTCCACGGTGGCGAGCGGGGCGGCCACCATGAAGATGATCAACAGCACCAGCATCACGTCGATGAACGGCGTGACGTTGATTTCGTGGTTCTCGGCCAGATCGTCGTCTGCGCCTTCTTTCAAATGCAGGCCCATGGCCGATTACCCCACTTTCACCATGTGCGGTTGCGAGCCACGCTCGGGCGGCAGGTGGTCGAGGTCGCGGCTGACCAGCAGCAGGACTTCGGCCGAAGCATCGGAGACCTGGGCCTTGTAGCCGGCAATGGAGCGGGCGAAGACGTTGTAGATCACGACGGCCGGGATCGCTGCGACCAGGCCCAAGGCCGTTGCCAGCAAGGCTTCGGCGATGCCGGGTGCGACGACGGCGAGGTTGGTGGTCTGGGTCTTGGCGATGCCGATGAAGCTGTTCATGATGCCCCACACGGTGCCGAACAGACCGACGAATGGCGCGGTAGAGCCGATGGTGGCAAGCACGCCGGTGCCGCTGCTCATGTTGCGACCGCAGGCGGCGACCAGGCGTTCGAGGCGGAAGCTCACGCGTTCCTTGATGCCTTCTTTCTCGCGGCTGTTGGCCGACAGGCGCATCTCTTCGAGTGCGTCATGCACGAGCAGGTTGGCAAGAGTGCCTGCCTTCGCGGCGGTGGCGCTGGCTTCCTTGAGGGTGGTGGCTTTTTTCAGGGCGGCGATTTCACCACGCAAGCGACGCTTGGCACCCAGCAGCTCGAAGCCTTTGGCAATCCAGATAGTCCAGGTGATGATCGAGGCGATGGCCAGGCCGATCATCACGATTTTCACGATGATGTCGGCGTTCTTGTACATGCCCCATGGCGACAGGTCGTGGGCCATGCCCAGGGAGTTGTCGGCTTCGAGCACTTGAGGTGCGTCGGCTTCGACGGCCTGGGCCGGGTCGGTGGCGACCGGCGTTGCAACGGGAGCGGCCGGGTCGGCCGGTGCCTGGGCAGCAGCCGGTGCGGTGGCCGGGGTCGTGGCGGGCGCCTGTGCATCGGCGAACGCGGCGGCAGGTGCCAGCAGCAGGCTGAATAGCAGGGCGGCTACCGTGCCCCAGGCACGAGGTCGATTGGTTGGCGAAGCGGGGGATAGAGAGCGTTTCATGCTGGCCGGACCTGAGAGAAAAAAGAAGGTTGATGTTCTTCCAGGCCTCGGGGGCCGAGAACAAAACTGGCGGGCATTATTGCAAGTAATTCTTGTTAACAAAAGTAATACAGTTACTTTTTTTGTGCGATGGCTAGCCGCCCGTCCCCCTCGGAGGCTAGTCTGCGGCTTTGCCAGAGGAATTCTTGATGTCCGCGCCTTCTGTTTTGATCGCCGGCTGCGGTGATATCGGTGGCCGCCTGGCCCGTCAGTTATTGGCCGCACATTGGCAAGTCCATGGCCTGCGGCGTACGGTTTCGAGCCTGCCGGCCGGCGTCATCGGCGTGGCGGGGGATTTGTTCAGCGAGCAATGCCCGGCCGATTGGCCCACCGGTTCGTTGGATTACCTGGTGTACAGCGCCGCGGCCACCGACCATGACGAAGCGGGCTATCGCTCGGCTTATGTCGAAGGGTTGCAGCATGTGTTGGGCTGGTTGAAGCAGCATGGGCAGCAGCCCAAGCGTCTGCTGTTTGTGTCCAGCAGCAGTGTTTATGGGCAACAGCTGGGCGAATGGGTGGATGAAACCTCGCCAACCGTGGCCGGCGGCTATTCCGGTCGCCTGATGCTCGAAGCCGAGCAAGTGGCCTTGGACAGTGGCATCCCGGCCAGCCGCGTGCGCCTTACCGGCATCTATGGGCCGGGTCGGGAATGGTTGCTGAGCCAGGTGCGCCAGGGCTACAGCGTGGTGGAGGATCCGCCCCTGTACGCCAACCGCATCCACGCCGACGACGCGGCGGGCCTGCTGGCCTTTCTGCTGGAAGCCGATCGCCAGGGCAAGCCCCTGGAAGACTGCTACATCGGCGTCGACGACACTCCCGCCGCGCTGGCCGACGTGGTGGGCTGGCTGCGCGACTACCTGGGTGTCACCCAATGGGCCGAAAACGCCAGCGTCCGCCGCGCCGGTAGCAAACGCTGCAGCAACGCCCGGGCCAAGGCCCTGGGCTGGTCGCCGCGTTATCCGAGTTTTCGCGAGGGGTATGCGGCGATTCTGGAAGGGCGCTGCTGATTCGTCGGCCCCCCAAAAACAAACTGTGGGAGCGAGCTTGCTCGCGATGAGGCCCTGACAGTCAACATCAAGGTTGGCTGTTACACCGCTATCGCGAGTAAGCTCGCTCCCACAGGGTATTGCGCTACTGCTTTTCGAGCACCCACTGCCGGTTGCCCGGCGTGAACGACGGCATTTCATCGGCCAGCGCGGCGTTGACGGTCTGGAAAATCTCCAGCCGCTTGCCGTCGCGGGCAAAGATCCAGGTGTTGCCCTGGCCGTTCTGCTGCAGCCAGATGTTGTCGTTGCCACCGCTCATGGAGGCGCAATCGCCGGCCAGGCACAAGGCGTAACGATCGGCGCCCGGCAGCCCGCTGACCTGGCCGTCGGGCTGGAATTGCACGGTGGCGCCCTGGCCGGGGCCGTTGACGATGCTCCAGGTGCCACCCAGGTAGGCGGCATACAGCGCTCGCTCGAAACTGGCGCCGATCGGCGCACCTGCGGGTACCTGGACTGACGCCCGGTCGAACACCTGCTGCGGTTCGTTCTCGGTGGCGGCCTGGCTTAACTGGTCGCCATCGCGCTTGAGTTCGCTGGCGGAGCTGCCGTAGAAATCGACTTTCCAGGCGCCGTCTTCTTCGCCCAGCAACTTGCCTTCGACGTTTTCAAAGCCGTTGGTGTAGCGCGCCTGACCGGCCCGGGTGTTGACGTCCCATTCCAGGTTCGGGCCGTAGCCCTGCAGCGCTTCGCGAAGCGGGCCGCCCTTGGCGGCAGCGTCGATGGCTGCCTGGTTGATCCAGGTGCCGCTGATGTCACGGTCGGCAGGGTCGCTGGCGCAACCGCCCAGAAGCAGGGCAGCCAGCGAGAGAGCAAGCGCTTTGCGCATGGTGGAATCCTTTCAGAACGAAAACGGCGCAGCAGGGGAGGCTGCGCCGGCCTTATTACTCGATGACCAGGATGGCATCCATCTCAACCTGAGCGCCCTTGGGCAGGGCGGCCACGCCGATGGCGGCGCGGGCAGGGTAAGGCTGGTCGAAGTACTTGCCCATCACCTCGTTGACCTTGGCGAAGTGGCTCAGGTCGGTGAGGAAGATGTTCAGCTTGACGATGTCCTTGAACGAACCACCGGCGGCCTCGGCCACGGCCTTGAGGTTTTCGAACACCTGCACGGTCTGGGCTTCGAAGCCTTCCACCAGCTCCATGGTCTTGGGATCCAGTGGAATCTGGCCCGACATGTACACGGTGTTGCCGGCCTTGATCGCCTGGGAATAAGTACCGATGGCGGCCGGGGCCTTGTCGCTGGTGATAACAGTCTTGGTCATGAATGACTCCTGATAACGAATGGGCTACGCGCGCATCCGGGTGATGCGGATAACGCCGGTCAGGGCGCGCAGTTTCTTGATCACGCGGGCCAGGTGCACACGGTCGTGTACGCTGACTACCAATTGAACGACGCTGATGCGGCCATCGCGTTCGTCCATGCTGATTTTTTCGATATTGCCGTCGGCGGCATTGACGCTACTGGCCAGCAGCGCGATCAGGCCACGCTGGTGTTCCAGCTCGACCCGCAGCTCGACGTTGAATTCGCCGGTGACATCCTTGGCCCAGGAGAGCTGGATGCATTTTTCCGGGTTATGACGGATTTCGCTGATGTTGCGGCAGTTGTCCAGGTGCACCACCATCCCTTTGCCGGCGGATAAATGGCCGACAATCGGGTCGCCCGGGATCGGCGTACAACACTTGGCATAACTGAGCACCAGGCCTTCGGTGCCGCGAATTGCCAGCGGGCCTTCAGGGCTTGGCAACTGTTCGCCTTCACCGAGCAGCCGACGGGCAACGACGTAGGCCATGCGATTGCCCAGGCCGATGTCTTCGAGCAGGTCTTCGATCAGTTCGAGGCGGTATTCATTGAGCATCAGTTGCACACGCTCGGCCGGGATCTTGTCCAGGGAGCTGTCGAAACCGTTCAATACCTTGTTCAGCAGGCGTTCACCGAGGCTGATGGATTCGGAGCGGCGTTGCAGTTTCAGGGCATGACGGATATGGGTGCGGGCCTTGCCGGTGACCACGAAATTGAGCCATGCCGGGTTGGGTCGTGCGCCCGGGGCGCTGACAATTTCCACCGTGGAGCCGCTTTGCAGCGGTTCGGACAACGGTGCCAGGCGGCGGTTGATCCGGCACGCGATGCAACTGTTGCCGACGTCGGTGTGTACCGCATAGGCAAAGTCCACGGCCGTGGAGCCTTTGGGCAGCTCCATGATCCGGCCCTTGGGCGTAAAGACGTAGACCTCGTCCGGGAACAGGTCGATCTTCACGCTCTCGATGAACTCCAGGGAGTTGCCGGCGCGCTGCTGCATTTCCAGCACACCCTTGACCCACTGCCGGGCGCGGGCATGGGTGCTCTTGGGTTGTTCGTCGCCGCTGGATTTGTACAGCCAATGGGCGGCGATGCCGTTGTTGGCCATCTCTTCCATTTCGCGGGTGCGGATCTGGATTTCGATGGGTACGCCGTGCATGCCGAACAGCGTGGTGTGCAGCGACTGATAGCCGTTGGCCTTGGGAATCGCGATGTAATCCTTGAAGCGCCCCGGCAACGGTTTGTACAAATTATGTACAGCTCCCAGCACGCGATAGCAGGTGTCGACCTTGTCGACGATGATCCGGAACGCGTAGACGTCCATGATCTCGTTGAAGGCCCGACGCTTGCCGCGCATTTTCTTGTAGATGCCGTAGAGGTGTTTCTGCCGCCCGCTGACTTCGCCTTCGATGCCGTCGATGGCCAGGCAGTGGCTCAGGGATTCTTCGATCTTGTTGACGATTTCCTTGCGGTTGCCCCGGGCGCGCTTGACGGCCTGGTTGATCCGCGCCGAACGCATCGGGTGCATGGCCTTGAAGCCGAGGTCTTCGAACTCGATGCGGATCGCGTGCATGCCCAGGCGATTGGCGATGGGCGCGTAGATTTCCAGGGTTTCCTTGGCGATGCGTCGGCGTTTTTCGCCGGACAGCACTTCCAGGGTGCGCATGTTGTGCAGGCGGTCGGCGAGCTTGACCAGGATCACGCGAATGTCGCGGGCCATGGCCATGGCCATTTTCTGGAAGTTCTCGGCCTGGGCCTCGGCCTTGGTCTCGAAGTTCATCTGGGTCAGCTTGCTGACCCCGTCGACCAGTTCGGCCACGGTTTCGCCGAACTGCGCTTGCAGCGCTTCCTTGGCAATGCCGGTGTCTTCGATCACGTCATGCAGCATCGCCGCCATCAGGCTCTGATGGTCCATGTGCATGTCGGCAAGAATATTCGCCACCGCAAGAGGATGCGTGACGTACGCCTCGCCACTGCGGCGGCGTTGGCCGTCGTGGGCTTGTTCAGCGTAGAAATAGGCTCGGCGGACCAGGTTGACCTGGTCCGTGCCGAGATAGGCCGATAAGCGATCGGCGAGGGCGTCTATGCTCGGCATGATGATGACTCCTGCCGTCTGCTGTGACCCCGCGCCGTGCTACGTCGACCAGGCATAGGCTTAGACCGCCTCGTTGGACTCGTCCTCGAACGCTGCGAACAGCGGTTCGTCTTCGACGATTTCAGCGTTGGCGATGAACTCGTAGCTCATCAGGCCCTCGGCGATTTCACGCAGCGCTACTACTGTAGGCTTGTCGTTTTCCCACTGGACCAATGGCTCTTTGCCGCCGGTGGCCAGTTGACGGGCACGCTTGGTAGAGAGCATGACCAGCTCAAAGCGGTTTTCCACGTGTTCTAGGCAGTCTTCAACGGTTACGCGGGCCATGGTATTCCTCGGAGCGAATGCAATATGCGCGCTGCCCGGTTGGGCGAGCGGACTCGACAGTTTAAAAAAACACCAGCGTTTAGGGAAGCGCTGATTTTTTAACCAAACCCCTCGGCGCGCTGCGACTACCAATGTAAAGCCGTCGCAGCGGTTTTGGGAAGGGCTGTTCAGCCCAACAATTCGGCCAATAATTTGCCGAAACGTTGCTGCTGGCGTTTCTGCTGCAGCTGGCTGGCGCGGAAAATCGCCTTCAGGTCGTCCAGCGCGTGGGCGAAATCGTCGTTGATGATCAGGTAATCATAGTCGACGTAGTGACTCATCTCGCTGACCGCTTCGCGCATCCGGCCCTCGATGATGTCGTCGCTGTCCTGGCCACGGTTGGTCAGGCGCTGGCGCAAGGCTTGCTGGCTTGGCGGCAGGATAAAGATCGAACGAGCCCGGGGCATCAGCTTGCGCACCTGCTCGGCGCCTTGCCAGTCGATTTCCAGGATCAGGTCGTGACCTTCGTCCAGGGTCTGCTGCAAGTAACTTTGCGAAGTACCATAAAGGTTGCCGAAAACTTCGGCGCGCTCCAGGAAGTCGCCGTGTTCGGCCATCTTCACGAACTCTTCGCGGTCGACGAAGTGATAGTTCACACCATTCACTTCGCCCGGACGCATGGCGCGGGTAGTGTGCGAGACCGAGACGCGGATCTGCGGTTCGGCATCGATCAGTGCCTTGACCAGGCTGGTCTTGCCGGCGCCCGAGGGCGCGGAAATGATGTAGAGGGTGCCGGTGCTGTGGGTCATGTCGTTAGCCTTACTCAATGTTCTGCACTTGTTCGCGCATTTGTTCGATCAACACCTTGAGGTTGACCGCCGCCTGGGTGCTGCGCGGGTCGAAGGCTTTGGAGCCCAGTGTATTGGCTTCGCGGTTGAGTTCCTGCATCAAAAAGTCCAGGCGGCGACCGGCCGCACCGCCGGAATTGAGTACCCGGCGAACTTCGATGATGTGGGTGCTCAGGCGATCCAGTTCTTCGGCCACGTCGCTTTTTTGCGCGAGCATGACCATTTCCTGTTCCAGGCGTTGCGGGTCCAGTTCGGCCTTCATGTCGGTGAAGCGGTCGAGGACTTTCTGGCGCTGGGTGGCAAGCATCTGCGGGACCAGTTCGCGCAGGGTGCTGACGTCTTCTTCGATGGAGGTCAGGCGATCGTTGATCAGTCGGGCCAGCTCCGCGCCTTCGCGCTCGCGGCCGGCCTTGAGCTCCTTGAGGCCTTCATTGAACAGCGTCATCGCCTCGGCGTTCAGCGCTTGGGGGTCGCTCGCATCGCCCACCAGCACGCCGGGCCAGGCCAGGACTTCCAGTGGGTTCAAGGCGGCAGGATGCTTGATCAGGCTGGCGACGGTTTCGGCCGCGGCGACCAGTTGCGCGGCGCGCTCACGGTCCACCTGCAAGGCTTTGCCAGTGCTTTCTTCGGTGAAGCGCAGGGTGCATTCCAGCTTGCCCCGGGACAGGCCCTGGCGCAGCGCCTCGCGCACGCCGCCTTCGAGGTCGCGGAAAGACTCGGGCAGGCGCAAGTGCGGCTCCAGGTAGCGGCTGTTGACCGAACGCAGTTCCCAGCTCAGCGTGCCTTGGGCCCCGGCTTTTTCGACGCGGGCGAAAGCGGTCATGCTGTGCACCATGGAGGGTCCTCGCAATGCAGGCGGCCACAACGGGTGGTGGGGCCTGGAATCTGTGAATAAAAGCCGAAGGGCAGCAAAGGCGCAGGATTGTAGCGCAGTGAAGCGCATGCCCCAAACGCGCATGTGACAAAGCGCTGCAACCCGTCGGGCAGGCCTTTGCGCGGCTTCGCTTGCGTCGGCTTTTTGGAGCCGAGTGACGTTTGACTGCCCTATGACGATTCACGGCTCTATAATGCTCGGCAGTTTTCCGTCCTCCGTACAGGTATTCCCTATGAAACGTCCAAGTGGTCGCGCTGCCGATCAGCTTCGCTCGATCCGCATTACCCGCAACTACACCAAACACGCCGAGGGATCTGTACTGGTCGAATTCGGTGATACCAAAGTCATCTGCACTGTCAGTGTCGAAAACGGCGTGCCACGCTTCCTCAAGGGGCAGGGCCAGGGCTGGCTGACGGCCGAATACGGCATGCTGCCGCGCGCCACGGGTGAGCGGAACCAGCGTGAGGCCAGCCGTGGCAAGCAGGGCGGTCGTACCCTGGAAATCCAACGCTTGATCGGCCGTTCGCTGCGTGCCGCTCTGGACATGTCCAAGTTGGGCGACGTGACGCTGTATGTCGATTGCGACGTGATCCAGGCCGATGGCGGGACCCGTACTGCCTCCATCACCGGGGCCATGGTCGCCCTGGTCGATGCCTTGAAAGTGATCAAGAAGCGCGGCGGCCTCAAGGGCGGCGACCCGCTCAAGCAAATGATTGCCGCTGTGTCCGTGGGCATGTACCAGGGCGAGCCGGTGCTGGACCTGGATTACCTGGAAGACTCCGCTGCCGAGACTGACCTGAACGTGGTCATGACCAGTGCCGGCGGTTTCATCGAAGTCCAGGGCACTGCCGAGGGCGCCCCGTTCCAGCCAGAAGAATTGAACGCTATGCTGGAATTGGCGAAGAAAGGCATGAACGAGATCTTCGAACTGCAAAAGGCCGCCTTGGCTGACTGATCGATTCCCGCTTCAAGACAAGGAGAGTGTCATGAGTGATGAGCAAATCCTACTGCCCCAGCCGAGCAAAGAGGCGCGTCAATGGGCAATGTTTTGTCACCTGTCCGCCTTGTTGGGGATCTGGATTCCGTTCGGCACGCTGATCGGGCCGCTGGTGCTCTGGCAGCTCAAGCGTGAGTCCGACCCGTTCATCGATGCCCAGGGCAAGGAAGCGCTGAACTTCCAGATCACCGTGGCGATTGCCTCGGCGATCAGCCTGCTGCTGATGGTCGTGGTGATCGGCTTCTTCCTGTTCGGCCTGGTGGCCATCGGCGCGCTTGTGCTGACGATCATTGGTGGCGTGAAGGCCAATGAAGGGCAGCCGTATCGGTATCCGTTTACCTGGCGCCTGGTCAAATAACGATCAGCCCTGCGATCCAAGGACAATGCCCCGGCCTATCGGGGCATTGTCTTTTTTGAAGCCATAAATGTTTCTTTTGATGTGCAGTTTCCCATTGCGTAGCGAGTTATTGTGCGCATATTCCGCTCTTACACTTTTAGTCACAACTACACGGTTTTAGTGCGGCCTCTATGCTTGGCAATAAGACACTTCGATTGATAGAGTTGCGCCAAGTCATATTCCTTCAGAAATATTTCGATATATTCAGACCATTGAAGGTCCTTGAATTCAAAGCCAATCAGTGTTGAGGCAATCAACCTGTTCAAGAGGCGTGTCCAGGTAAAAAGTTCGCCCCTGAATATATGTTCAAAGAATAAACACTCATGTTTCAGCTCGATTTCTATGGAACACTTGTCGCCGCCTCTCTAGTGCTTTTGCTGGGGCGTGAACTGGTTACGCGTGTTGGTTTCCTACGCGCCTACAATATCCCTGAGCCTGTAGCGGGCGGGCTGGTAGTTGCCCTGGTGCTCCTGGCTTTGCGGGGGCTTGAAGTTGAAGTTCGATTTGATACTTCATTGCAGACACCGTTGATGCTGGCATTTTTTGCCACGATTGGCCTGAGCGCGGACTTCGCGAGCCTGAAGAAAGGCGGGCGCGTGGTTGGGATTTTCCTGCTGGCGGTCGTCGGCCTGTTGGTGGTCCAGAACGCCATGGGCATCGGGCTCGCAAAAGCGCTGGGGCTCGATCCGTTGATGGGGTTGCTGACTGGTTCGATCACCTTGGCGGGCGGTCACGGTACTGGCGCGGCGTGGGGGACGGTGTTCAGTGAGAAGTTCGGCCTGGCTTCTGCCTCCGAACTTGCGATGGCTTCTGCGACGTTTGGCTTGGTGTTAGGTGGCTTGATCGGTGGGCCGGTTGCGCGCCTGCTCATCAAGCGTGTTCAGTCACCCGGCGGTCTTGAATCAGAAAAGCCCCGGATACCCAAGGGTTTCGAACAGCCGAACAAAGAGCGCTCGATTACGCCGTTTTCGTTTATTGAGACGCTCGCCCTGATTGCAGTCAGCCTGCTGGCCGGTACGCTCTTGAATGGGCAGCTCCACGACACCGCATTCGAGTTGCCGACGTTCGTTTGTGTCTTGTTCGTGGGGGTGGTCTTGCGCAATGGACTTTCGGCACTTGGCTTGTATCAGGTCTTTGAGCGAGAAGTGTCCGTACTGGGCAATGTCAGCCTGTCACTGTTTCTGGCTATCGCCTTGATGTCACTCAAGTTGTGGGACCTGGCGTCACTGGCATTGCCGATATTCATTATCCTGGCGGCCCAGACATTGGTCATGGCGCTGTTTGCGATTTTCGTGACGTTCAGAATCATGGGCAGTCATTACGATGCAGCCGTCTTGGCGGCAGGGCATTGCGGTTTTGGGTTGGGCGCCACGCCGACGGCCATCGCCAACATGCAGGCAGTGACGCAGCGCTACGGGCCTTCGCAGATAGCGTTTCTGGTGGTGCCGATGGTGGGAGCGTTCTTCATCGATATCATTAACGTCATCGTCATCAAGTTGTACCTTGCCCTGCCGTTGTTTGCCGTGGCTTGAGGTTCTGCGCGGTAGCGTTCGCCATAAAAAATGCCCGTATCTTGCGATACGGGCATTTTCTTTTTCGGTCGACCTGGGAATGTCGCCGGTACGCTTAGATGGTCAGCGTCCAGTCGTAATCCACGATCAGCGGCGCATGCTGCGAGAACCGTGGCTGGCGCGGCAGGCGGGCGCTGCGTACGAAGCGGCGCAGGCCAGGCGTCAGCAACTGGTAGTCGAAGCGCCAGCCAAGGTTGAGCATCTCGGCCTGTTCGTTGTCCGGCCACCAGCTGTACTGGTCGCCTTCACGGCTGACTTCGCGCAGGGCGTCGACATAACCCATGTTGCCAATGATCTCGTCCATCCAGGCCCGTTCCGGCGCCAGGAAACCAGGAGATTGCTGGCTGTCGCGCCAGTTCTTGATATCCAGCTTCTGTTGCGCCACGTACAGCGAGCCACAATAGATGTACTCGCGACGTTTGCGCCGCTGTTTATCCAGATAACGGGCGAAGTCGTCCATCAACTTGAATTTCTGATTCAAATCTTCATCGCCGTTCTGCCCCGAAGGGAGCAGTAAGGTCGCGATGCTGACCTTGTCGAAATCGGCTTGCAGGTAGCGCCCGTAGCGGTCCGCCGTCTCGAAACCGAGACCGTTGATGACAGCCTTCGGTTGCAGCCGCGAGTACAAAGCCACGCCACCCTGGGCGGGGACTTCGGCATCGCAGGCATAAAGGAAGTAACCATCCAGTTGGAAGGCTGCATCGTCCAGTTCAAAGGCGGAGGCGCGGGTGTCCTGCAGGCAGATGACGTCGGCATTCTGTGCTTGCAGCCAACTGAGCAAACCACGCTCGACTGCAGCCTGAATACCATTGACGTTCACACTGATGATCCGCATAAATGGCCCCAAAAATCACGTGCGTGTATGATACACGCCGTGTACCTATTTAGCTAAATCCGCGGTATTTGAGGCTTTTTTTCATGCAGGCGTATCAGCGCGATTTCATTCGCTTTGCCATCGATCGCGGCGTTTTGCGCTTCGGTGAGTTCACCCTCAAGTCCGGGCGCACCAGCCCGTACTTCTTCAATGCCGGCCTGTTCAACAGCGGTTCTGCCCTGGCGCAACTGGGTCGTTTCTATGCGGCGGCGATCGTCGAGAGCGGCATCCCGTTCGACGTGCTGTTCGGCCCAGCCTACAAAGGCATCCCGCTGGCCGCCACCACCGCCGTCGCCCTGGCTGAACATCACGACCGCGACTTGCCTTGGTGCTTCAACCGCAAGGAAGCCAAGGCCCATGGCGAAGGCGGCAGCCTGGTGGGTGCCCCGCTGACCGGCGACGTGTTGATCATCGACGACGTCATCACTGCCGGCACTGCCATTCGCGAAGTGATGCAGATCATCGCTGCCCAGGAAGGCGCCAAGGCCGCTGGCGTGCTGATCGCCCTGAACCGCCAGGAGCGCGGCAACGGTGAGCTGTCGGCGATCCAGGAAGTGGAGCGTGACTTCGGCATTCCGGTGATCAGCATTGTGTCGCTGAACCAGGTGCTGGAGTTTTTGGCCGACAATCCGCAGCTCAAGCAGCATTTGCCGGCGGTTGAGGCTTATCGGGCGCAGTTTGGTGTCTGAAAAACCAAAGGCCCTGCGAGACAGGGCCTTTTATTCAGTGGCGCTCACTTGCGAAGGCAAAGGGCGCGCAGTAAAGCATCCACTTGTCCAAACGCGTCCTGTTGCCACTGGTCCGGGGTCCGATCCTCAAGGATTTGGCTGTCTTCGACGAAACGCCTTACAGAGGTCGGGCCATAGCCGTCGGCTACATCAAATTTTTGGCAGATGTGCAGGAAGCCTTGTTCGCCACTTCCGGTTTCAATGACGGGGCGGCATTCTTCAGCGAGTGCCGCTATGCCACCTGGATAATTACGGACGCAATAGTAGATGTCGTAGGCGTCTTTTTGCTTATGTCGCCCATTAAGGGCATAGCCCTTCATCGCGAGCAGTGCCGGGATAGAGCAAACGGCAACCTCGACGCGATTTTTGCCGCCAGTTGGCATGGGGCCTTCAATCGCGACCATCTGATAGAACCGCATTGCCAGATCGGCGCCATCGGCACGTTGAACCGCAAAGTCATTCAGGATAGGCGGTTTGTTCTGGATGATCTCGGCATCGCGAGGCATCAAGAAATCCACGATCACATCTATCGGGGCGCCCCCATCGTTCACGGGAACCTGGCGGACGAGCTGGAAGCGTCGTAGCTCTCCTCTTTGCTCATACCCATTGCCCATCAGGGCCTCGACCAGTGTTGCGTACTCGCCATCGCCAAGTGCTTCTGCATCTAGGCTCAAGTCGACGTCGAGCGTACCCACATGCTGCATGTCATTATGGGCAAGGAGCAGCCATGGCACCGCTCCTCCGATCACTGCGAACTTGCCTTTGAAACTTCCCAGAATCTGGCCCATTTCGACGAGCACGGCCTTCACTGCGGCCGTAGTCCTATCCTCATAATCCGAGGCAGATTGAGGCTCTTGCGGCACTAACGGGGCCATGTCAATTTTTCCTGGCGTAAATACTCAGCAGCTTCTTTTGCGCGTTCTCCGGCCACCGTCAAATCCAGATAGGTCTGAACCGGGCTGGTGCACAGCACGCCGGGTGCTGCTTCGACGGTGTCCAGTAAAAGTCCTTCGTCCCTGGGAACGGTGATCACCACATTTTCGCCCTTGGCCGCAGGGACAAGCTGTAGAGCTTCGATCAGTTTATCCAACCCTTCACTGTCGGCATAAAAGTAATGCGTGCCCACACGGGCATAGGGCGCGAGCCATTGCGCGGCGGAAAACGAGGAGAAAAGCGTGCGCCCGCAGCTCTGTTCGCCAATAACGCTCCGCGCTGCATTTTCCAGGGCGCTGCCATGTAAGGTGGTATAGAACTTTTTACGCTCCCCCGATGGAGGTTCGTAGGCCTCGACCCATGCATCCAGCAGGGCCTGAGGATCGCATAGGAAGAATCCATTGCTTGTTACCTGCCCCCATTCCCGATCAAGCAGGGCGGTACGCACATTGCTAACTTGACCCAAGCTTGCGCTGGCCACTTCGGAGAGCTCAATTACCCGCCATGCATGGGCCGGTTCGCGCAGCATTGCACGAAGGATCTGTGCTGACTTCGGCTTGAAGAGTGACTTCAGCTCTCTATGTTCTGCTGGCGGCTTATCCGCAACTTGACGGTCGATGAATACGCCATCGAATGAAATCCAGGCATTACCCTCAAGGTCCAAGTAGCCGACACCTTTTTCCCGACATGCCTGCCTGGCAGCTGGCGAGAGATAGGGGGCGATTACGATAGCTGTGACGTCAATGTCCCACGCAGTTACGTAGTCACGAAGCTGAAGGATGGCTGCGTTTACAAATCTGGGCTGCCCACTGGCTTTAACCTCGCAGACCAGAGAGCGAGATTTACCCGATGTGGCTATTTCAACGATGAAATCGGGGGCCCAGTATTTTGTCTGCGGCGCGGCTTCCAGGCTTTTTATTTCGATGATTGGCACTTTGCGCAGGAGATCGCACAACGCCTCTTTTGAGCTTTTTTCGAAATCTTTCATTGATGGAGCCCTTTTCAACGAATGTTGAAAATAGGTCAACTGGTGAAATTCTTCCAGTATTTTCAATAAATATGGCAGTTTCAGCGTTTGTTGAAATGCGCGTATTTGATGAAACTCCAGCTTCCCTCGACATTCTCGAGCGCAAAAAAAATCGCGAGCCTCGCCAGCCCTAACGGATTTTCGCAAACTCGAAAATCCAATTGGAGCTGTAAAGGTCGCGATCTGTTGCGTTTCCGGTATTAAGGCCGCTTGCGATTGCTGATCAACGTACCCACACCCGTATCGGTGAAGATCTCCAGCAGAATCGCATTCGGCACCCGGCCGTCGATGATCAGCGAGCTGCCGACGCCGCCCTGCACCGCTTCCAGCGCGCAACGAATCTTCGGCAGCATGCCGCCGTAGATGGTGCCGTCGGCGATCAGGTCATCGACCTGCTGGGTCGACAGTCCGGTCAGGACTTTGCCCGACTTGTCCATCAGGCCGGCGATGTTGGTCAGCAGCATCAGCTTTTCAGCTTTCAGTGCCTCGGCCACCTTGCCCGCCACCAGGTCGGCGTTGATGTTGTACGACTCGCCGTTGGCGCCCACGCCGATGGGCGCGATCACCGGGATGAAGTCGCCCTTGACCAGCAGGTTCAGCAGATCGGTGTTGATACCGACCACTTCGCCCACATGACCGATGTCGATGATTTCCGGCTGGGTCATCTCCGGTGTCTGGCGGGTCACGGTGAGTTTCTTCGCCCGGATCAGCTCGGCGTCCTTGCCTGTCAGGCCGATGGCGCTGCCGCCATGACGATTGATCAGGTTGACGATGTCCTTGTTGACCTGGCCGCCCAGGACCATTTCCACCACATCCATGGTCTGCGCGTCGGTCACGCGCATGCCATCGATGAAGTGGCTTTCGATCGACAGGCGCTTGAGCAGGTCACCGATCTGCGGGCCACCGCCATGCACCACCACCGGGTTGATGCCCACGGCCTTCATCAGCACGATGTCGCGGGCGAAGCCGGTCTTGAGCTCCTCGCTTTCCATCGCGTTGCCGCCGTATTTGATCACCAGGGTCTTGCCGACGTAGCGTCGGATATAAGGCAACGCTTCGGACAGGACCTTGGCGGTGTTGGCGGCGGCTTCGCGTTCGAGGGTCATTCAGGGCTCCGGTAGTGCTTCAAAAAATCAAAACGGTAGTTGGAGATCAGGTGCAACACGTTTGAGTTGGGTGTGGAATACATCCTTGATGCGCTGCAGTTCAGCCTCGTTGTCGGCCTCGAAACGCAGTACCAGCACCGGTGTGGTGTTGGATGCGCGAACCAGGCCCCAGCCGTGGGGATAGTCGACCCGCACACCATCGATGGTGGTCAGTTCGGCGCCTTCACCCCATTGAGCGTCGTGCAGTGCATCAATGATGCTGAATTTGCTCTCTTCGGTCACATGGATATTGATTTCTGGCGTAGAAATATCGTTCGGGAAGGTTGCGAACAGCTCTTCGGCCGTGGATTTTTCCTTGCTGAGGATTTCCAGCAGGCGCGCGGCGCTGTAGATGCCGTCGTCAAAACCGAACCAGCGTTCCTTGAAGAAGATGTGGCCGCTCATTTCGCCGGCCAGCAGGGCGCCGCTTTGTTTCATTTTCTTCTTGATCAGCGAATGGCCGGTTTTCCACATCAGTGGACGACCGCCGTATTCCTTGATCAACGGCACCAGGCGACGGGTGCATTTAACGTCAAAGATGATTTCGGCGTTCGGATTGCGCGCTACCACGTCCTTGGCAAACAGCATCAGCAGGCGGTCGGGGAACACCACGCTGCCGGTATTGGTCACCACGCCCACGCGGTCGCCGTCGCCGTCGAAGGCCAGGCCCAGGTCGGCGTTGGTTTCCTTGACCTTGGCGATCAGGTCTTCAAGGTTTTCCAGCTTGCCCGGATCCGGGTGGTGGTTAGGGAAGTTGCCATCCACGTCGCAGAACAGCGGGATGACTTCGCAGTTCAGGGCTTCGATCAGTTGCGGGGCGATCACGCCAGCCGCGCCGTTGCCGCAGTCGACCACCACTTTCAGGCGACGAGCGAGCTTCACGTCCTTGACGATTTCGTCGTTGTAGCGTTCGAGGATATCGACCTTGGTGATGCTGCCCTGGCCGCTGCTCAGGTCGTTGGTCTTGAGGCGGGTGTGCAGGGCCTGGATCTGCTCGTTGGCAAGGGTGTCGCCAGCGATGACGATCTTGAAGCCGTTGTAGTTCGATGGGTTGTGGCTGCCGGTGAGCATCACCCCGGACTTGCCGGCCAACACGTTGGCGGCGTAATACAGCGCCGGGGTAGGCACCAGGCCCACGTCGCTGACGTGGCAGCCACTGGCGGCGACGCCTTTTATCAGTTGTTCGACCAGCTCAGGCCCCGACAAACGGCCATCACGGCCGACGCACACGTTCGGTTCGCCCTGGGCCAGGCTCTGGGAGCCAATGGCCCGGCCGATCCAGTAGGCGGTTTCGGCGGTGAGGGTTTCCGGTACCACGCCACGGATGTCGTAGGCGCGGAAGATGCTGTCAGGGAAGATCGGGGCGATTGCGGCTGGGGTGTTCATGGGCGGGGCGCTCTATCAGGAAAGTGACTGGACAGGCCGACGGGTCGCGTCGGCAGGCTCAAGCTGAAGGGTATGACGGCGTTTTTGACAGAGAGTTCGTGGTGGGAAAATGCCATGAGACAGCGTTACCCCGGCCTCGCTCGCCTAATACGTTGATTCCGGGTGGGAAACCTAGCAGAAAGCCATTGCGCATTTTTTGTCCTGAAACACAAGCTTCACAAACGGGCCGGGCAGGACGCCCGGCTTGAAAACACCGGTCAATGGCTGCCGGAATGCCCAAAACCACCCGCGCCACGCTGGCTTTCGTCGAATTCTTCGACCAGTTCGAAGTGGGCCTGGACCACCGGCACCAGCACCAGCTGCGCGATGCGTTCGCCCACGGCAATGTTGAAGGCTGTTTGGCCGCGGTTCCAGCACGACACCATCAGTTCGCCTTGATAGTCGGAGTCGATCAGGCCCACCAGGTTGCCCAGCACGATGCCGTGCTTATGGCCCAGGCCCGAGCGCGGCAGGATCAGCGCGGCCAGGCCAGGATCGCCGATGTACACCGACAGGCCGGTAGGAATCAGCAGGGTCTGGCCCGGCTCCAGGATCGTGTCCTGCTTGAGCATCGCCCGCAGGTCGAGGCCGGCGGAGCCCGGTGTGGCGTATTGCGGCAGCGGGAATTCGTTGCCGATGCGTGGGTCGAGGATCTTGGCTTGTAGGGCGTGCATGACATTAAACCTGGTTCAGACGTTCGGCGATAAAAGTGATCAGCTGGCGGGCAATCTTGCTCTTGCTGGTCTGGGCGAAAAGTGTGGCGTGCAACTGGCGGTCGATCACGCTGCAGGCGTTTTCTTCGCTGTTGAAGCCGATGCTCGGGTTGGCCACGTCGTTGGCGACGATCAAGTCGAGGTTCTTGTCCTTGAGCTTGCGTGCGGCGTAATCGAGCAGGTGTTCGGTCTCGGCGGCAAAGCCGACACTGAACGGGCGGTCGGGGCGGGTGGCGATGCTGGCCAGGATGTCCGGGTTGCGCACCATTTGCAGGAGCAGGCCGTCGCCGCTTGTAGGGTCTTTCTTCAATTTTTGCGGGGCGACGACTTCGGGGCGGTAGTCCGCCACCGCCGCCGAGGCGATGAACAGGTCGCAGGGGATGGCGGCCTCGCAGGCTGCGAGCATGTCCCGGGCGCTGACCACATCGATGCGCGTGACCCGGTCCGGGGTCGGCAGGTGCACGGGGCCGGTGATCAGTGTTACCCGGGCGCCGGCTTCTACCGCGGCTTCGGCCAGGGCGAAGCCCATTTTCCCGGAGCTGTGGTTGGTGATGTAGCGCACCGGGTCGATGTTTTCCTGGGTCGGTCCGGCGGTGATCAGCACGTGCTTGCCGGTCAGGGCCTGGCGCTGGAAGCAGTCGGCGGCGCACTGGGCCAGGTCGGTGGCTTCAAGCATGCGGCCCATGCCGACATCGCCGCAGGCCTGGCTCCCAGAGGCCGGGCCGAAGACTTTCAGGGCGCGGCTTTCGAGCAATTGCAGGTTGGCCTGGGTGGCCGGGTCGCGCCACATGGCCTGGTTCATGGCCGGCGCCACGGCGACCACCGCGTCGGTGGCGAGCACCAGGGTGGTCAGCAGGTCGTCGGCGATGCCCTGGGCCAAACGGGCGATCAGGTCCGCCGTGGCCGGGGCGATCAGCACCAGGTCGGCCCACTTGGCCAGTTCGATGTGACCCATGGCGGCTTCGGCCGCCGGGTCGAGCAAATCCAGGTGGACCGGGTGCCCGGATAGGGCTTGCATGGTCAGCGGGGTAATGAACTCGCTGCCACCACGGGTCATGACGACCCGTACTTCCGCGCCCTGGTCGATAAGCCTGCGAACCAGCTCGGCGCTCTTGTAGGCGGCAATGCCGCCGCCGACGCCCAGAACGATGCGTTTCCGATACAGCCGCTGCATAGGCCTGCCTTTCGATTTCAGTGGTCAGTGCAAGACGAACCCCTCGGCAGCAGCTGCCAGGGTGCAAATCGCCTGCAAAAAAGATGGGCTACGATATCACAGCGACCGCTATGGAACAGCGGCGCCCACAATCAGGGAGATGCCATGAGTATTCGCGATTGGCCCGCGGCCGAGCGGCCACGGGAGCGGTTATTGGCGCTAGGGGCAGGGAGTCTATCGGACGCCGAGCTGCTGGCGATTTTTTTACGCACCGGCGTGTCGGGAAAAAGCGCGGTGGATCTGGCGCGACAACTATTGATTCAATTTGGCAGCCTGCGCGCGCTGCTTGAAGCCGATCAGATCACATTCAGTAATCATATGGGGCTCGGGCCGGCGAAGTTTGCCCAGTTGCAAGCCGCTCAGGAAATGAGTCGTCGGCATTTGGCTGAACGGGCACGGGAAAAGACCACGCTGGAAAGCCCGTTCGCGGTGCGTGAGTACCTGAAATCGATGCTGCGTCACGAACCCCATGAGGTGTTCGGTTGCCTGTTTCTCAATGCCAAGCACCAGGTGCTGACCTTCGAGGCGCTGTTCCGCGGCTCTATCGACAGCGCCAGTGTCCATCCCCGGCAGGTCGTCAAGCGCGCCCTGGCCCACAACGCCGCCGCGTTGATCCTGTGCCACAACCACCCCTCCGGCAACACCGAGCCCAGCCAGGCCGACCGGGTGCTCACTGAACGGCTTCAGGAGGCGTTGGAGCTGATCGATGTGCGGGTGCTCGACCATGTCATCGTTGGCGATGGGGAGCCGTTATCCATGGCGGAGCGTGGGTGGATGTGAGGCAGCGGCAAGCTGTCAGCTTCAAGCCGCAAGTTCAGAGCCGGGTGTGATCTGCTCTTGAGCTTGCAGCTTGCAGCTTGCAGCTTGCAGCTTACGGCTTGAGCCTGACCTTCGAGTAATCCTGCCGCCCAAACGGGCTGACCGAGTAACCCTGCACATCCTTGCGGGTCAGGGCGAACGCGGTCGGGTGCGCCAGGGGTAGCCACAGAGCCTGTTGCTGGATCTGGGCCTGGGCCTGCTCGTAGAGCTTGGCCCGCACGCCTTGTTCGCCAGTGGTCTTGCCGGCGCTGATCAGCTTGTCCAGGTCGGGATTGCAGTAGCGGGCGAAGTTGGTGCCGGACTTGACCGCCGCGCAGGAAAACTGTGGCGTGAGGAAGTTGTCCGGGTCGCCGTTGTCGCCGGCCCAACCCATGAACAGCAAATCATGTTCGCCGGCCTTGGCGCGACGGATCAGTTCGCCCCATTCGATCACCCGGATCTCGGCCTGGATGCCGATCTGCGCCAGGTCGGATTGCAGCAGTTGTGCGCCGACGCTGGGGTTGGGGTTCAGCAGGCTGCCGGAAGGGCGGGTCCAGATGGTGGTCTGGAAGCCTTCCTTCAAGCCGGCCTTGGCCAACAGGTCGCGGGCCTTGGCCAGATCATGGGTGTAGCCGGGCAGGCTTTTGGCGTAGCTCCAGGTGTTGGGCGGGTAGGGGCCATTGGCGGCTTCGGCGGTGCCTTCGAAGACGGTCTTCAGGTAGCTGGCCTTGTCGAAGGCCAGGTTGATGGCTTGGCGCACCTCAGGCTTGTCCAGCGGCGGATGCTGGCTGTTGATGGCCACGAATGCGGTCATGAAGGCGTCGGTCTGCTCGACCTTCAGCGTAGGTTCTTGCTTGGCGGCTTGTACGTCCAGCGGCTTGGGCGACAGGGCGATCTGGCATTCGTTGCGACGCAGTTTCTGCAGGCGCACATTGGCATCCGGCGTGATGGCGAAGACCAGCGGGTCCACTTGGGGCTTGCCGCCGAAATAGGCGTCGTTGGCCTTGTAGCGAATCGAGGCGTCCTTCTGGAACCGGCTGAAAATGAACGGGCCGGTGCCGACCGGCAGGCTATTGAGCTTTTCCGGCGTACCGGCCTTCATCAACTGATCGGCGTATTCGGCCGAGTAAATGGAGGCAAAACCCATGCTCAACGTCGCCAGGAAGGTTGAGTCGGCGTGATCGAGGGTGAAGCGCACGGTCAACGGGTCCAGCGCATCGACTTTCTTGATCAGCGCTGGCAGTTGCATGGACTGGGCGTGGGGGAAACCGCTTTGCGCCACCTTGTGCCAGGGGTTCGCCGGGTCGAGCATGCGCTCGAAGCTGAACTTCACGTCCTCGGCGGTCAGGTCGCGGCGCGGCGTGAAGTAGTCGGTGTGGTGGAGCTTGACCTGTGGCCGCAGCTTGAACACGTAGGTCAGGCCATCGGTGGAGACTTCCCAGCGCTCGGCCAGGCTGGGGACCACTTTGCCGCCGGCGGTATCGAAGTCCACCAGGCGGTTCATCAGCACGTCGGCGGAGGCGTTGGTGGTCGTCAGGGAGTTGTACTGGACGACATCGAACCCTTCCGGGCTGGCTTCGGTACAGACGCTTAGGGCGGCGGCCAAGGCCTGTGGGGTGATCAGCAGAGGGGCGAGCAACAATGGTAGGGCAGCGAGGCGCATGGTCGGTTTCCTGTGCAAGTCGAAGGCCCATCTGCGAGTGCAGTCTGGAAAAGGCCTACCCTAGTGGGCTCGCCGCTAAATGACTATCCCCTTTTTGCATTTTCCGGCACTCTGCGCCGACGCGTGGATGGACTAAAAATCGCCACAGGTGAAAAAAACCTGCATGCAGCGACGAGCGGTAAGGTGCTGTGCCAGCCTCTGCCCCCGCCGCCCGGGGCGGTTGGTCGATGATTCGCCATGAAGACAAATCACATCGGCTGTTGTTGCACTGTGGTCTTTCTGGTATAAAGCAGCGCTCTTTTCTAGGGGCCCGGTTCCTTCACTGTAGGTGTAGCCGGTAAGACCCTTAAAGAAACGCGGCGCCTGGCGCCAAATGACTGAGAGATTAAGCGGCCAACCCATGCCGGGTTGGGCATGTGGTTTTAGAGGGCTGAGGCATGTCGAGAGTCTGTCAAGTTACCGGTAAGGGTCCGGTGACTGGGAATAACATTTCCCACGCAAACAACAAAACCCGTCGTCGTTTCCTGCCGAACCTGCAGCATCACCGCTTCTGGGTTGAAGAAGAGAAACGTTTTGTGCGTCTGCGCGTATCTGCCAAGGGCATGCGTATCATCGACAAGCGTGGCATCAGTGTCGTGCTGGCCGAACTTCGTCGCGATGGCAAGGTTTAAGGGAGCTAATCATGCGTGAATTGATTCGTTTGATCTCGAGCGCCGGTACTGGTCACTTCTACACTACCGACAAGAACAAGCGTACTACCCCGGACAAAATCGAGATCAAGAAATATGATCCGGTTGTTCGCAAGCACGTGATCTACAAGGAAGGCAAAATCAAGTAATTGATTTTTCCCTTCTTACGAAAAAGGCCCGTATCGCGAGATACGGGCCTTTTTTGTTGCGCTTGGATTGTGTGGTCAGCGACGAGGGGGTCAGCCGCAGTTGATGCTGACAATGATCCTGTCGGCGTCGGTGTGCAGGTTGATCCGTCGCGGACGCAGGTCCCAGCTCGACGGATATTTCGGGCCTGTGGCGCGGACGGGGGCTCCATTGGCCAAGGCGCGAACCTCTTCAAGCAATTGAGGGGTGCATTTTTGGCCGATGGTGTATTGGGCGATGGCGAGATCGCATTGATCGGGTACGACGGGCATATTGCCTCCTTGCAATAGTAATAGGGTCAGGGCGCTCACCTGTCGGTTGGCCGCACGTCCTGTGCGTGCCGTTGCGACGATAAAATACGTGATGCCCGTGAGCAGTCTTATCTGCTGCGCTGGTCTTGACCAGCGATAGAGTGTCAGCTTCTTTTTCGGCGGGGCTCAAGCCTTCTGCTCGAACACCACGTAAATCTTGCGGCACGGCTCCAGCACTTCCCAAGTGCCCTGGAAACCCGCTGGGATCACAAAGCGGTCGCCAGCCCGCAGGGTCTTGGCATTGCCATTGTCGTCCCGCAGCACGGAAACACCCTGGACGATCTCGCAATACTCATGCTCGGTGTAATTGACCGTCCACTGGCCGACGGCGCCTTCCCATACGCCCGCGTTCATCTGCCCGCAGGGGCTGCTGTAATGGTTGAACACGGTTTGCTCGGGGTCGCCCTTGAACACCTTGGCCGGGTCCGGGCGATAACGTTCGGCGGTGGTATTGGCCTGGCTGAAATCGACGATGTCCTGAATGCTCATGCGGGTGATCCCCAGTGATCGCTTGGAAGGCTTCGAGTCTATGTTTATTAAAACGAACATCGCAAGGTCGTTTGCCCGCGTTGTGTCAAATATATTGAAACATGACCAGCCGCTGGTTTAGGGTGGCGGGTGCCCTATGCCGAAAACGGCGCCGAAACCAGGCTGGTTGGGCAGAATACTTTTGAGCGCTGCGCACCGCGCGGCGTTCGTACTCAATAAGAGGAGGACACACGCATGACCACCCTGACTCGTGCCGACTGGGAACAACGCGCCCGCGACCTGAAGATCGAAGGCCGCGCCTTCATCAACGGCGAGTAC
Source organism: Pseudomonas sp. 3JA (assembly GCF_036961705.1). Lineage (NCBI taxonomy): Bacteria > Pseudomonadati > Pseudomonadota > Gammaproteobacteria > Pseudomonadales > Pseudomonadaceae > Pseudomonas > Pseudomonas sp. 3JA. The sequence goes on along the minus strand of NZ_JBAMDJ010000055.1, from coordinate 8,324 downwards.
ACTGATGCGGTGTCCGGCGAAACCTTCGATTGCCTCAGCCCGGTCGATGGCCGCCTGCTGGGCAAGATCGCCAGCTGTGATGTCGCCGACGCCCAGCGTGCAGTCGAAAACGCCCGCGCCACATTCAGTTCCGGCGTCTGGTCGCGCCTGGCACCCAGCAAGCGCAAAGCCACCATGATTCGTTTTGCCGGCCTGCTCAAGCAGCATGCCGAAGAACTGGCCCTGCTCGAAACCCTCGACATGGGCAAGCCGATCAGTGATTCCCTGAACATTGACGTTCCCGGCGCGGCGCAAGCCTTGAGCTGGAGCGGTGAAGCCATCGACAAGCTCTACGACGAAGTGGCGGCTACGCCGCACGATCAGTTGGGCCTGGTAACCCGTGAGCCGGTGGGTGTCGTGGGCGCTATCGTGCCCTGGAACTTCCCGTTGATGATGGCCTGCTGGAAGCTCGGCCCGGCACTGTCCACCGGTAACTCGGTGGTGCTCAAGCCGTCGGAAAAATCCCCGCTGACCGCTCTCCGCATCGCCGCACTGGCGATCGAGGCCGGCATTCCGAAGGGCGTGCTGAACGTGCTGCCAGGCTATGGCCACACCGTCGGCAAGGCCCTGGCCCTGCATATGGACGTCGATACGCTGGTGTTCACCGGCTCTACCAAGATCGCCAAGCAACTGATGATCTACTCCGGCGAATCCAACATGAAACGTATCTGGCTGGAAGCCGGCGGCAAGAGCCCGAACATCGTGTTCGCCGATGCCCCGGACCTGCAAGCCGCCGCCGAATCCGCCGCCAGCGCCATCGCCTTCAACCAGGGCGAAGTCTGCACTGCTGGCTCGCGGCTGTTGGTGGAGCGTTCCATCAAGGACACGTTCCTGCCACTGGTGATCGAAGCCCTCAAGGGCTGGAAGCCTGGTAACCCTCTGGACCCGGCCACCAATGTCGGCGCCCTGGTCGATACCCAGCAGATGAACACCGTGCTGTCCTACATCGAGGCCGGTCACAGCGACGGCGCCAAACTGGTGGCCGGCGGCAAGCGCATCCTTGAGGAAACGGGCGGTACGTACGTCGAGCCGACGATTTTCGATGGCGTGAGCAACGCGATGAAAATCGCCCAGGAAGAGATTTTCGGCCCGGTGTTGTCGGTCATTGCCTTCGACACCGCCGAGCAGGCCATCGAGATCGCCAACGACACGCCGTACGGCCTGGCCGCGGCGGTATGGACCAAGGATATCTCCAAGGCTCACCTGACCGCCAAGGCCCTGCGTGCCGGCAGCGTCTGGGTCAACCAGTACGACGGCGGCGACATGACCGCGCCGTTCGGTGGCTTCAAACAGTCTGGCAACGGTCGCGACAAGTCGCTGCATGCGTTCGACAAATACACCGAGCTGAAGTCGACCTGGATCAAGCTCTGATCCCTTTTGTGGGAGCGGAAGATTTGCGGTAGACACACATCCCCTGTGGGAGCGCGCTTGCTCGCGATCGCGGTATGACAGTCGACGACTTTGTTGAATGTCGCGCCGCTATCGCGAGCAAGCTCGCTCCCACAATGTTTTGGGTGGCGCTTGGGATTGATAACTGTCCACAGGAGCGTGGAAATGCGTTGGGCGACCTATTTCGCCGTGTTGGCGTCTGTCCTGAGTGTCGGCCTGGCCTTGGGTGTGAGCATGCCGCTGGTGTCGCTGCGCCTGGAGGGCTGGGGTTATGGCTCGTTCGCCATTGGCGTGATGGCCGCCATGCCGGCCGTGGGGGTGTTGCTCGGGGCCAAGATGTCCAGCCGGCTGGCGGCGCGGTTTGGCACGGCAGCGTTGATGCGTCTGTGCCTGTGGGGCGGCGCGGTGTCCATCGGGTTGCTGGCGCTGCTGCCCAGCTATCCGGTCTGGCTGCTGCTGCGCCTGTTGATTGGCGTGGTCCTGACCTTGGTGTTCATTCTGGGTGAGAGTTGGATCAACCAACTGGTCATTGAGAAATGGCGTGGGCGACTGGTGGCGCTGTACGGCAGCAGCTACGCCTTGAGCCAGTTGTCCGGCCCGCTGCTGCTGGGCGCGCTGGGGACCGCTCATGACTACGGGTTCTGGGTGGGTGTCGGTTTGCTGCTGGTCGCACCGTTACTGTTGCTGGGCCGTAGCGGTGCGCCGAGCAGTGAGGCCGGCAGCGTTACGTTTGGCGACTTGTGGACGTTTTGCCGAGGCTTGCCGGCGATTGCCTGGGCGGTCTCGTTGTTCGCTGCGTTCGAGGCCATGATCCTCACGTTGCTGCCGGTGTATTGCCTGCGCCAGGGCTTCACCGCCGACGTAGCGCTGGCGATGGTCAGCACCGTGGTGGTCGGTGATGCCCTGTTGCAGTTGCCCATTGGTGCCCTCGCCGATCGCGTGTCTCGTCGGGCGCTGTTGACGGGCTGTGCAGTGGCGCTGACGGTATCGAGCCTGGCGGTTCCGCTGTTGATCGATACCCTGTTGATCTGGCCGCTGTGGGTACTGTTCGGCGCCAGTGCCGGCGGTTTGTTCACGTTGTCGCTGATCCTGATCGGCGAGCGTTACCGTGACGATGCGCTGGTGCGGGCCAACGCCCACGTCGCGCAACTGTGGGGCCTTGGTTGCCTGATCGGGCCGCTGGTGGCGGGAGCGGGCAGTCAGTGGATCAGCGGGCATGCGCTGCCTTTGTTCATGGCCGCAGGGGCGTTTGGCCTGGTGATCCTGCTGTTGCGCCAGGGGGCATTCGGGGCGACACAGGCGGCCTGAGCACACCAAACCCCTGTGGTGAGGGAGCTTGCTCCCGCTCGGTTGCGCAGCAACCGCAAAAGCCGGGACTGCTTCGCAGTCCAGCGGGAGCAAGCTCCCTCGCCACAACAGCGGGGTGCCCCTACAGCATCCGCTCCAGCCCGATCGTCGTGCTGAACCAGGCATTGAATCGGCGCCACCAACTGCCCGGTTCGCGGTTCAGGTCGTGCGTCTGGCCATTGTCTTCGGTGGTCCAGACGAGCGTTCCATCCTCCAGCCTGGCCTGATAGCTCAGGGCTGGCGCCATGCCCTGCAAGGCCAGTTCGCGCACTTGGCTGGCGAGTTCAGGGCTGTCCACCAACACGCCGACTTCGGTGTTCCACAGCACCGAGCGCGGATCGAAATTGAACGAGCCGATGAAGGATTTCTGCTGGTCGAAGATGATCGCCTTGCTGTGCAGGCTGGAGTCCGATTGGCCGTAGGACTTGCTGTAGAACAGGTGCGGGCTGCTGCCGGTGTCGCCCGGTTGTCGTCGCAGTTCGAACAGGCGCACGCCATGTTGCAACAGGGCCTTGCGGTACGGTGCATAGCCGCCGTGCACGGCGGGCACGTCGGTGGCTTCCAGGGAGTTGGTCAGCAGGCTCACCGACACGCCGGCATCGGCGCGACTGGTCAGGTACACCAAGCCTGGCTGGCCGGGGACGAAGTAGGCGGAAATCATGATCAGTTCTTTGCTGACACCCGTCAGCTCGGGGGCCAGTTGGGTGGTCAACAACAGTTGAGGGTCCGGTTCGTCCTTGGCCAGCACTTTGCTGGGCGCGTCCCACAGTGCCTGGTTCCAGGCCCAGATCAGTTGATCGCGCCAAGTGTCCAGGCGCGGTTGGGTTTTGTAGGCGGTCAACTGCTGGTAGAGCGCGTGGTTTTCCTTGTGGGTCTGCTCCAGGGACTCTTGCAGGCGCAGGCGGTTGTTGGCCAGGTCCTTGGGCGTGGGGCGATGGGACAGGAACTGTTCGATGGGTTTGCTCAGGGCGCTGTTCCAGTACTGGTCGAAGCTGTGGCCCAATTGTTCGGCCACCGGACCGACACTGAGCAGGTCGATGTCGGTGAAGTTCAGGTTGGGTTCGGCGTCGAAGTACTCATCGCCCAGGTTGCGACCGCCGACGATGGCCACGCTGTTGTCCGCCAGCCACAGCTTGTTGTGCATCCGGCGGTGTTGCAACGACAGGTTGAACAGGCGCCCAAGGCTGCGAGTCACGCCGGTGGCGCGTCCCAGGTGCAGCGGATTGAACAGGCGGATCTGGATTTGCGGATGGGCGGCGAGGGTGGCGATGATCTGATCCTGGCCATCGCTGGTGGTGTCGTCCAGCAATATCCGTACGCGCACGCCCCGGTCGGCGGCCTTGAGCAATTCATCCACCAGCATCCGCGTGCTGATGCCGTCATGGACGATGTAGTACTGCAAATCCAGGCTGCCTTGGGCGTGGCGAATCAACTCGGCCCGGGCGATGAACGCGTCGGTGCTGTCCGACAGCAGCCGAAAGCCCGAGCGTCCTTCATGGGCGGCAGCCTGGGCCTGGACCGAGCGGCCGAACGAAGATTCGGCGGCCGGTAAGGCCTGGGAGGGCTCGCGAGTGACATCAAGACTGGCGCAGCCGCTCAGCAGTGAGGCGACTAACAGCAGCGCAGGCAGGATCGGTCTGGATCTCACGTAGGATCGTTCCGCTTGTTCACGTTGATCGGCTGTTGGGTGCTGCTTCCCTGGGTAAAGTTCAGACGACGTCGCGCTGGGTTTCGTTCAACAACGCGATAGCGGCGGTTCCGACCTTGCGTACGGCCTCTTCGATCTGGGCCGTTGGCTTGGCAGCGTAGTTCATCCGCAGGCAGTTGCGGTACTTGCCCGATGCCGAAAAGATGCTGCCGACAGCGACCTGCACGCCTTGGTCGAGCAGGACCCGATTGAGCTTCAGCGTGTCGAAGCCTTCCGGCAATTCGACCCACAGCATGAAGCTGCCCCGCGGGCGACTGGCCCGGGTGCCCGGTGGGAAATAGCGGCTGACCCAATCGATCATCACGTCGCGATTGCGCTGGTATTGCGTACGCATCCGGCGTAAATGGGGTTCGAAATGCCCGCCCTTGAGAAATTCGGCAATGGCGATCTGCGGTTGTGGCGCGGTGGAGCCGGTGCTGATGTATTTCATGTGCAGTACCCGCTCCAGATACCGGCCCGGCGCGACCCAGCCAATGCGCAGTCCTGGCGCCAGGGTCTTGGAAAAAGAACTGCAGAGCAGGACGCGGCCGTCTTCATCGAAGGACTTGATGGTGCGCGGGCGAGGGTAGGTGTAGGCCAGCTCGCCATACACATCATCTTCGATGATCGCCACGTCGAAGCGCTGTGCCAGGGTCAGCAGCGCGCGTTTATTAGCGTCGGGCATGATGTAGCCCAGCGGGTTATTGCAGCTGGGAGTCAACTGTATGGCCTTGATCGGCCATTGCTCCAGCGCCAGTTCCAGGGCATCGAGGCTGATGCCGGTGAGCGGGTCGGTGGGGATTTCCAAAGCCTTCATGCCCAGGCCCTTGAGGGTTTGCATGGCCCCGTGAAAGCTGGGTGAATCCACTGCGACGATATCGCCTTGTTCGCAGGTGGCGCGGATGCTGACCGACAGGGCCTCATGACAGCCAGTGGTGACGATCAAGTCGTTGGGCCCCAGCTGGCAGCCGGAGTCCAGCGACAGCCGGGCGATCTGTTCACGTAGCGCGAGGTTGCCGTAGATGTTGTCGTAATACAGGCCGGGCATGTCTTGTCGGCGGCTGATCTGCGCCAGGCTGCGCAGCAGCGGTTTCATGGTCGGCGAATGGATATCCGGCATACCGCGTCCCAGTTGCACCACGTCCGGGCGCGGTACGGCGCGGATCAGTTCCAGCACCTGGTCCCACTGGGAAATATCCACTGGGCGCTGGGCCGGACGGCCTACCACCGGCAGGTCCGGCAGTTCACGGCCCACGGGTACGAAATAGCCGGACTTGGGCCTCGGCATCGCCAGCCCGCTGTCTTCCAGCACGCGATAGGCCTGCTGCACCGTACTCAAGCTGACCCCATGTTCCGTGCTCAATGCCCGCACTGATGGCAGCCGGTCGCCGGGGCGGTAGAAGCCCTGTTCGATGCGGGTACCGAGCAATTCGGCGAGGTTCACGTAGAGGGTCATGGTGCGCTCCCGATGAGATGAGGCAACTGCAACCAATACAGTTGGGGTGGAAAATGGCAATTCAGTGCCGTTAATGCTGAATCTGTATGCTTATAAAAGAAATCAGTTGAATCTGTATCGCTTCAAGCCGTCCGCGCATCATGAAACCTCTGGCTACCCAAGTAAACAGGAGCGATCAAAATGAACGGCTTGAGCGATGTGCGGCTGACGTTACACAGTCAGGAACTGGCGGCAGGGCGGGAGAAAGGGCTGCGCAGCGCGACATTGCGCAATGCGCCGTCCGGCCTGAACCGCTGGGCCCTGTTCTGGCATCGTCTGCATACACGCAAGGCCTTGTTGGAACTTACACCCGAACAGTTGCGTGACATCGGGCTGAGTCGGGAGCAGGCACGGGAGGAGGGGCTCAAACCGTTCTGGCGGCTTTGAAGCAATAGAAACCCGGTGGCGAGGGAGCTTGCTCCCGCTCGGTTGCGCAGCAACCGCAAAAAGAAGGTCTGCTACGCAGCCCAGCGGGAGCAAGCTCCCTCGCCACCGGATCCGGGACTAAACCAACTCTTTCCACCGGATCCAGGACTAAACCAACTCTTTCAACCGATGCCACAACATCCCCAGCGCCAACAGCGGCGAGCGCAGGTGCTTGCCTCCCGGGAAGGTCATGTGCGGGACCTGGGCGAACAGATCGAAACCGCTGCTGTGCTGCCCGCTGATGGCTTCGGCCAACAATTTGCCGGCCAGGTGCGTGGCATTCACCCCATGGCCGGAATAGGCCTGGGCGTAATACACATTGGGTTGGTCCTTGAGCCGACCGATCTGTGGCAAACGGTTGGCGCCGATACCAATCATCCCGCCCCATTGATAATCGATTTTCACATCCGCCAATTGCGGGAACACCTTGAGCATCTTCGGACGCATGTAGGCGCCAATATCCTGCGGGTCGCGACCGGAATAGTGACAGGCCCCGCCAAACAGCAAGCGTCGATCCGCCGAAAGCCGGTAGTAGTCCAGGGCCACGCGTTGATCGCAGACCGCCATGTTCTGTGGCAACAACGCCTGCGCCTGGGCCTGGCTCAAGGGTTCGGTGGCGATGATGTAGCTGCCAGCGGGCAGCACTTTGCCGCCCAGTTGCGGATTGAGTCCATTGAGGTAAGCGTTGCAGCCCAGCACCAGCGTCTTGGCGCGGACCGAGCCCTGTTGGGTGTGCACCTTCACTTCAGGACCGTAGTCGATCCGTGTGACCGCCGATTGCTCGAACAGCCGGACCCCCAGCTGTTGCGAGGCGGCGGCTTCGCCCAGGGCCAGGTTCAGTGGATGCAGATGCCCCGAGCCCATGTCGATCAACCCACCGACGTAGCGATCCGAACCCACGACGCTGTGCATTTCGTTGGCTTGCAGCAGTCGGGTCGGATGGCGATAACCCAGGCTGCGCAGTTCTTCGGCGTCTTCGGCGAAGCCCTCCAGGTCGCTGGGCTTGTTGGCGAGGTCGCAGTAACCCCAGGTGAGGTCGCACGGGATCTGGAAACGCTCGACGCGCTGTCGGACGATTTCCACGGCCTCAAGGCCCATGAGCTTCATCTGGCGCACGCCGTCGGCGCCGATGATCGGCGCAAACTGATCGAGGCCATGGCCGACGCCACGAATCAATTGGCCGCCGTTGCGCCCGCTGGCGCCCCAGCCGATCCGGTGCGCTTCCAGCAGCACCACGCTCATGCCGCGCTCCGCCAGTTCGATGGCCGTGTTCAACCCGGAGAACCCGCCGCCGACCACGCAGACATCCGCCAGCAGTTCACCCTGCAGCAGCGGATGGTCCGGTTGCGGCAGGCTGCTGGCGGCGTAATAAGAGGCGGCGTGCGCGTGGCTCGGGACAGGTTGCTGAACACGGGCGTTCATGTGCGTAATCCTGATTTTTGTGTTTGAGAAATTTTACGGAGCATAAGCTGGCGATTCCTTACTGGGCAACACCGGTCGGCTGGCGTTGTCTGGTGCGCGGCTTTTAAGGCAGAATCCTGGACCGTCTCCTTCGGTAACCGCCTCGATGAGCTGCAACAGTCAAAAAATCCGCACGCTACGCCAGCAGATTCCCTCGTTCGAGTGCGTACCGGGCTGCCATGATTGCTGTGGTCCGGTGACCACCTCGCCCGAGGAAATGGCCCGTTTGCCCCGCAAGACCCGGGCCGAACAGGACGCGGCCATGGACGCACTCGACTGCGTGCACTTGGGGCCCGACGGTTGCACCGTCTACGACGAGCGCCCGCTGATCTGCCGGTTGTTCGGCACCACGGCGACCTTGCCGTGTCCCAATGGACGGCGGCCGGTGGAGCTGATTCATCCGCGGGTCGAGAAGCAGATTCATGAATACATGGCTGCTAATCGGCAGGTTCTAGTCTAGTGAGATCGTTCCCATGTTTC
>NZ_JBAMDJ010000054.1:0-37718 GCF_036961705.1 Pseudomonas sp. 3JA | reverse complement strand
CCCCACAAAAGCATCCCGGTCGACCAACCGATTTGCGCTTGAAACTGACACTGATTCGAGGCATTCCCTTGACCCGCGCCGTGCCCAATTCCCGTGGCGAGGGAGCTTGCTCCCGCTGGGCCGCGCAGCGGCCCTAAAACCCGGCAACGCTGTGGATCAGGTTGATTGGGTGGGCTTGAGAGGGGGCTGCTACGCAACCCAGCGGGAGCAAGCTCCCTCGCCACAGTCACAACAGCGGATCAAGCCTTGAGGGTCTTCACCCCTTCAGGGGTCCCCAGCAGCAGCACATCAGCAGGACGCGCAGCGAACAAACCGTTGGTGACCACGCCCACGATGGCGTTGATCTGGCTTTCCAGTTCCACCGGGTTAGTGATCTGCAGGTTGTGCACGTCGAGGATGACGTTGCCGTTATCGGTCAGCACGCCTTCGCGATACACCGGGTCGCCACCCAGCTTCACCAGTTCGCGAGCCACATGACTGCGGGCCATCGGGATGACTTCCACGGGCAACGGGAACGCGCCCAGCACCGGCACCAGCTTGCTGGCGTCGGCAATGCAGATGAAGGTCTTGGCCACGGCCGCGACGATCTTCTCGCGAGTCAGGGCCGCGCCGCCGCCCTTGATCAGGTTCAGGTGCGCGTCGCTTTCGTCGGCGCCATCGATGTAGAACTCCAGGTCGCTCACGGTGTTGAGCTCGTACACCGGAATCCCGTGGACCTTGAGGCGCGCGGCGGTGGCTTCGGAGCTGGCGACCGCGCCGTCGAACGCACCCTTGTGTTGCGCCAGCGCGTCGATGAAGCAATTGGCCGTAGAGCCGGTGCCAACCCCGACGACGCTCTTGTCATCCAGCTTCGGGAGGATGAGGTCGACGGCGGCCTGGGCCACGGCCTGTTTGAGTTGATCCTGGGTCATGCGGGCTCCGAAAGCGGGCAGGAAGTAAAGAGGGGCGCGAGTATAACCCAACAAAACCTTGGGATTCGTGTGGTCGCCCAGCTAAAAGCCGGGTTAGACTCCTTGGCCCTGCCCAACCCGCTCAGTGATGCTTTCCGATGCTTGAACAGTACGTCAAAAAGATCCTCACCTCGCGCGTTTACGACGTTGCCGTAGAAACCCCGCTGCAGTCCGCTCGCCAGCTCTCCGAGCGGCTGGGCAACAGCATCTTGCTCAAGCGCGAAGACTTGCAGCCGGTGTTCTCGTTCAAGATTCGCGGGGCCTACAACAAGCTGACCCAGCTCAGCGACGAAGAGCGCGCCCGCGGCGTGGTCACCGCTTCGGCAGGCAACCATGCCCAGGGCCTGGCCCTGGCGGCCAAGGTACTGGGGGTCAAGGCCACCATCGTGATGCCCAAGACCACCCCGGAAATCAAGGTCGAAGGCGTGCGCTCACGTGGCGGCAAGGTGGTGCTGCACGGTGACTCGTTCCCCGAAGCCCTGGCCTACTCGCTGAAACTGGTCGACGAAAAAGGCTACGTCTACATCCACCCGTATGACGATCCCCACACCATTGCCGGGCAGGGCACCGTGGCGATGGAAATCCTGCGTCAGCACCCGGGGCGCCTGGATGCGATCTTCGTCCCGGTGGGCGGTGGCGGGCTGATTTCCGGGATCGCGGCCTACGTGAAGTACCTGCGCCCGGACATCAAGATCATCGGCGTCGAGCCGGACGACTCCAATTGCCTGCAAGCGGCCATGGCCGCTGGCGAGCGCGTGGTCCTGCCGACCGTGGGGCTGTTCGCCGACGGCGTCGCCGTGGCACAGATCGGCCAGCACACCTTCGACATCTGCAAGCATTACGTGGACGAAGTGATCACCGTCAGCACCGACGAGATCTGCGCTGCGATCAAGGATATCTACGACGATACCCGCTCGATCACCGAACCTGCCGGCGCGTTGGGCGTGGCCGGGATCAAGAAATACGTCGAGTCGCGGGGTGTCAGTGGCCAGACCCTGGTGGCCATCGACTCCGGCGCCAACGTCAACTTCGACCGCTTGCGCCACGTTGCCGAACGCGCCGAACTGGGCGAGGGCCGCGAAGCGATCATCGCCGTGACCATCCCCGAGCAGCCGGGCAGTTTCAAGGCGTTCTGTGAAGCCGTCGGCAAGCGCCAGATCACCGAATTCAACTATCGCTACAACACCGGCAGTGAGGCGCACATCTTCGTTGGCGTGCAGACCCACCCGGAAAACGACCCGCGCAGCGCGCTGATCGCCAGCCTGACCGAACAAGGCTTCCCGGTGCTGGACCTGACCGACAATGAACTGGCCAAGTTGCACATTCGCCACATGGTCGGCGGGCATGCGGCCCATGTCATCGACGAAGTGGTGCTGCGCTTCGAATTCCCGGAACGCCCGGGTGCGCTGTTCAACTTCCTCAACAAGCTGGGCGGACGCTGGAACATCTCGATGTTCCACTACCGCAACCATGGCGCGGCGGATGGCCGTGTGGTCGCCGGGCTACAGGTGCCGCACGACGAGCGCCACCTGGTGCCGGCCGCCCTGGAAGAAATCGGCTACCCGTACTGGGATGAAAGCGATAACCCGGCGTATCAGCTGTTCTTGGGGTGAACCTTGTGGCGAGGGAGCTTGCTCCCGCTTGAGTGCGAAGCGCTCACTGCTTTTTTTGGGGCCGCTTCGCGACCCAGCGGGAGCAAGCTCCCTCGCCACAGGGGGGTCTAAGCTGTGCTGGACAAGTCATAAGGAAATCGAACCATGGAAACGTTGACCCTCCTGAAAATCGCCCACGTCGTAGCCACGGTTCTGCTGTTGGCGGGCGCCCTCGGGCTGGCCCTCTGGGTCTGGCGCACGCGCCGCAACGGCGATGCCACGGCGGCGGCACGCACGCTGCAACGTCCGCGACTGTTCGTCTGGCTGGTGATGATCCTGGCATTGGCAAGCCTGCCGTTCACGGGCTGGTGGATGGTGCATCAGGTTGGCTGGTCGCTGGGGCAGACCTGGTTGCTGGCTTCCAGCGTGCTCTACACCGTGGCGGCGCTGGCCGGGTTCTGGTTGGTGGTGCGGCTGAACAAATTGCGCAAGGCGCCGGGAGGCAGCGGGAAGTTCACCTTTGCCCTGGCACTGTTCAGTGTTGTCTGCTTTGTCGTCATTGCGGGGTTGATGGGCGCCAAGCCGGTTTGAGGCGTTAGACCGCGCCGGCTTGCTCGCGATAGCTGTTTCAGCCACGCAGACTGATTACCGGCCAACCCCGCTTGTGGGCCTCCGCCCGAAGATTCGGATCCGGATCCACCGCCACCGGATGCGTCACCACCTCCAGCAGCGCCAGGTCGTTCATCGAATCGCTGTAGAAATAGCTGCCGTCGAGCGAATGCCCGGTCTCTTCCAGCCAACGGTTCAGCCGGGTCACCTTGCCCTCGCGAAAGCACGGGACATCCGTGCTGCGCCCGCTGTAGCGCCCGTCGATCATCTCGCACTCGGTGGCGATCAGGGTTTCGACGCCCAGGCGCTCGGCAATCGGCCCGGTGACAAAGCGGTTAGTGGCGGTGATGATCACCAGCTTGTCGCCAGCGTCACGGTGCTTTTCCAGCAATTCGATGGCCTGGGGCAACACGATCGGCTCGATGCAGTCGCGCATGTAGTCCAGGTGCCACTGGGCCAGCACGTCCATTTCGGTACGACCGAGGATTTCCAGGCAAAAATTCAGGTACTCGGCGTTGTCGAGCTTGCCGGCCAGGTAATCCTGGTAGAACGCGTCGTTGCGTGCCTTGTATGTGACAGCGTCCAGGAAACCGCGCTCGCACAGGTAATCGCCCCACGCGTGGTCGCTGTCGCCGCCCAGCAATGTGTTATCCAAGTCGAATAAAGCCAGCCGCATTGCAGTTACTCGCTGAAAAATCTGAAGAAAGGCGTCCAGAATACGGACTTTTCACAAGAGTGCACATAAGCTAGGCGGGCTCGTTGCTGCTTTCACAACCTTTGTGGAACAATGCGGCGACATGCGTTTGCGAGGTTGTTGCCGTGATCGACCCCGATGGTTTCCGCCCCAATGTGGGGATCATTCTTACGAATGATGCAGGGCAAGTGCTATGGGCTCGCCGTATCAATCAAGACGCCTGGCAGTTTCCTCAGGGCGGGATCAACCCCCAGGAGACGCCGGAAGAGGCCTTGTACCGCGAGTTGAACGAAGAAGTGGGGCTTGAGCGAGAAGATGTCGAAATACTCGCCTGCACCCGCGGCTGGTTGCGCTATCGTTTGCCGCAACGCCTGGTCAGGACGCACAGCCAACCGCTGTGCATCGGCCAGAAGCAGAAATGGTTTCTCCTGCGCCTGATCTCCAACGAGCAGCGGGTGCGGATGGATTTGACCGGTAAACCGGAGTTCGATGGCTGGCGCTGGGTCAGCTATTGGTATCCGTTGGGCCAGGTGGTGACATTCAAGCGCGAAGTGTACCGACGCGCTCTCAAAGAGCTTGCCCCGCGCCTGCTGACGCGCGACTGACGACGGAGTTCGACCCCGAGCCATGCTCAATACGCTGCGCAAGATCGTCCAGGAAGTTAACTCCGCCAAGGATCTCAAGGCGGCGTTGGGGATTATTGTATTGCGTGTCAAAGAGGCCATGGGCAGCCAGGTCTGCTCGGTCTACCTGCTGGATCCCGAGACCAATCGTTTCGTGTTGATGGCCACCGAGGGCTTGAACAAGCGCTCCATCGGCAAAGTCAGCATGGCCCCCAATGAAGGCCTGGTCGGTCTGGTCGGCACACGCGAAGAACCCCTGAACCTCGAAAACGCCGCGGATCACCCGCGCTACCGCTACTTCGCCGAAACCGGCGAAGAACGCTACGCCTCGTTCCTCGGGGCACCGATCATCCACCACCGCCGCGTTGTCGGCGTGTTGGTCATCCAGCAAAAAGAACGCCGCCAGTTCGACGAGGGTGAAGAAGCCTTCCTCGTGACCATGAGCGCGCAACTGGCCGGCGTTATCGCCCACGCCGAGGCCACCGGCTCGATCAGCGGCCTGGGGCGCCAGGGCAAGGGCATCCAGGAAGCCAAGTTCGTCGGCGTGCCGGGTTCACCGGGCGCGGCGGTGGGTACGGCGGTGGTCATGTTGCCACCCGCCGACCTGGACGTGGTGCCGGACAAGGCCATCACCGATATCGACGCCGAGCTGGGCTTGTTCAAGACCGCCATCGAAGGCGTACGCGCCGACATGCGCGCCCTGTCGGCCAAGCTGGCGACGCAGCTGCGCCCTGAAGAGCGCGCGCTGTTCGACGTTTACCTGATGATGCTCGACGATGCCTCCCTGGGCAGCGAAGTGACCACCGTCATCAAGACCGGCCAGTGGGCCCAGGGCGCACTGCGCCAGGTGGTGACCGACCACGTCAACCGTTTCGAACTGATGGACGACGCTTACCTGCGCGAGCGGGCCTCGGACGTCAAGGACCTTGGCCGCCGGTTGCTGGCCTACTTGCAGCAAGAGCGCCAGCAGACCCTGGTCTACCCCGACAACACCATCCTGGTCAGTGAAGAACTCACGCCGGCCATGCTCGGCGAAGTGCCCGAAGGCAAACTGGCGGGACTGGTCTCGGTACTGGGTTCGGGCAACTCCCACGTAGCGATCCTGGCCCGGGCCATGGGCATCCCGACGGTGATGGGCCTGGTGGACCTGCCGTACTCCAAGGTCGACGGCATCCAGATGATCGTCGATGGCTACCACGGCGAGGTCTACACCAACCCCAGCGACGTGCTGCGCAAGCAGTTTGCCGATGTGGTGGAGGAAGAAAAGCAACTGTCCCTGGGACTGGATGCGCTGCGGGACCTGCCGTGCGTGACGCTCGACGGCCACCGCATGCCACTGTGGGTCAACACCGGCCTGCTGGCCGACGTGGCCCGGGCGCAGAAACGTGGCGCCGAGGGCGTGGGCCTGTACCGCACTGAAGTGCCGTTCATGATCAACCAGCGCTTCCCCAGCGAAAAGGAACAGCTGGCGATCTACCGCGAACAACTGGCCGCGTTCCACCCGCAACCGGTGACCATGCGCAGCCTGGACATTGGCGGCGACAAGTCCCTGTCCTACTTCCCGATCAAGGAAGACAACCCGTTCCTCGGCTGGCGCGGCATCCGCGTGACCCTCGACCACCCGGAAATCTTCCTGGTCCAGGCCCGCGCCATGCTCAAGGCCAGTGAGGGCCTGAACAACCTGCGCATCCTGTTACCGATGATCTCCGGCACCCATGAACTGGAAGAGGCCCTGCACCTGATCCACCGGGCCTGGGGCGAAGTGCGCGACGAAGGCACCGATGTGCCGATGCCGCCGATTGGCGTGATGATCGAGATTCCGGCAGCGGTGTACCAGACCAAGGAGTTGGCCCGACAGGTGGACTTCCTGTCGGTGGGCTCCAACGACCTGACCCAGTACCTGCTGGCCGTGGACCGCAACAACCCACGGGTCGCGGATCTGTACGACTACCTTCACCCGGCGGTGCTGCAAGCCTTGCAGAACGTGGTACGTGACGCCCATGCCGAAGGCAAGCCAGTGAGCATCTGCGGCGAAATGGCCGGCGACCCGGCCGCCGCAGTGCTGCTGATGGCGATGGGCTTCGACAGCTTGTCGATGAACGCCACCAACCTGCCGAAAGTGAAGTGGATGCTGCGCCAGATCAACCTCAGCAAGGCCCAGGAATTGCTCGCGGAGGTGATGACCATCGACAACCCGCAAGTGATCCACAGCTCCTTGCAACTGGCGCTGAAGAACCTTGGGTTGGCGCGGATGATCAATCCGGCTTCGAACAAGACGCTCTGACGAGCATTGGTGTGTGTGGCGAGGGAGCTTGCTCCCGCTGGAGTGCGAAGCACTCCCGATTGCGGTGATAGCGATAAGGGCAGTGTCAGCCAACTTGCGACTGCTTCGCGGCCGAGCGGGAGCAAGCTCCCTCGCCACGGGTTATCACAGGCATTCAATGTGCAGCTCCACCTCCCCCAAATGCCCCCCGTGGGGCCCGAAACTGCGCTCGACCATCTGCCGCGTCCCATCGGCATGGACAATCAGTGCCGTACTCGCCCGCGTCCCGTAGGCCGGGCTGGCGATGAACACACTCGATAGCAGCATCTCGGTCGCCACTCCCACCCCGGTATCAGGCAGCTCAGCCACCGGAGCAGGCCGTGGGTCGTTCAGCAGCGTAAGCAGTGCCTCGGGCTGTGGATCGTCCAGCACCTCGCCCAGCGCCGCGCGGGCCTTGAGCAACTTGGGCCATGGCGTGTTCAACCCCGCGTTCGACAAGCCATAGAGCCCCTCGTCCAACCGCTGCGGCTGGGTATCGCGGGCGTTGTGGTGCCACAGCTCGACGCCATCGCCGAGCAACAGGTTGAACCCACCATACTCGCTGGCGCGGGGCACGATTTCGCTCAAATACTCAGTAATCGAAAGATTTCCGGTCAGGAACCGCGCCACCAGTTCGCCGCGCGACTTGAATGCCGGCAACTGGCCCGGGTCACGGATGTTGGTCAGCGCCGCAAAGCGCCCTTCGGCGCCAATGCCAAGCCAGGTGCCGCCGGCCTCCAGGTCGCGACCAGCATGCACATGGGGCGCATCAGGCCACTGGGCAAGGGGCAAGGTCGGCCGGGCGTAGAACTCGTCGCGGTTGGCCGCCACGATCAGCGGCTGGGCATGCCCAGGTCGCCAGGCAAATACGATCAGGCACATCAGGTCGTCCTGTTTAAAATACCCATCCATTGAAGATAGAGCCGAACACAGCCTCTGTGGCGAGGGAGCTTGCTCCCGCTGGGCTACGAAGTAGCCCCAAAATCCAGAGGCCAGTTTTTCAGACCAGTCAGCGGGATTTTATTGGGAGGGCTTCGCCCTCCAGCGGGAGCAAGCTCCCTCGCCACAACAGCAGTTCGCCACCCAATATCTCCAGGGCTCTCAGCCCACTCTACCCAGACATCGCCCCCACATCCATCACCTTCAGTGGAGCCGGGGACCCTGGATCCGTTACCATGCCGCTCTTATTTCGGGGATGGGCGGGGAGAGTCTGGTGGAATTTGTGCTCTATCTGCTGCTCGGCGCCTGCGCCGGTGTGTTGGCCGGGTTGTTCGGCGTGGGGGGCGGGATCATCATCGTCCCGGTGCTGGTGTTCAGTTTCACCCTGCAGGGCTTCGACCCGCAGGTGCTGACGCACCTGGCCGTCGGCACCTCGCTGGCATCGATCATCTTCACCTCGGTCAATGCCGTACGCGAGCATCAACGCAAAGGCGCGGTGCGCTGGCCGGTGTTCGCCTGGATGACCGTCGGCATCCTGATCGGTGCCGGATTCGGCGCGATCACCGCCGAAGCGATTTCCGGCCCGCACCTGCAAAAGATCATCGGCGTGTTCGCCCTGATCGTTGCTCTGCAATTGGCCCTGGATTTCAAGCCCAACGCCAGTCGCAGCGTACCGGGCAAGGCCGGACTGACCCTGGCCGGCACGGTGATCGGCTGGGCCTCGGCGATTTTCGGCATCGGCGGCGGTTCGCTGACCGTGCCGTTCCTGACCTGGCGCAGCGTGCCGATGCAGCAAGCGGTCGCGACCTCATCGGCCTGCGGACTGCCCATCGCCGTGGTCAGTGCACTAAGTTTCATGATTCTGGGCTGGCACGATCCGCTGCTGCCGGCCCATAGTCTCGGTTTTGTGTATTTGCCGGCGTTGCTGGGCATCGCCCTGACCAGCATGGTCTTCGCCCGCTTCGGTGCGCGACTGGCCCATCGCCTGTCGCCGCGCTTGCTCAAGCGGCTGTTCGCCGCCTTGCTATTCTGCGTGGGCTTGAGTTTTCTGTTCTGACGCAATCCTGGCTTAATCCCGAGGTGGCAGCGTCGCCCGGGTATTTTTGACGTTTACGAGGAATATTAATGCTGCCTTACCCGCAGATCGATCCGGTGGCCTTGGCCATCGGCCCGCTGAAAATCCACTGGTACGGCCTGATGTACCTGATCGGCATCGGCGGCGCCTGGTGGCTGGCGTCGCGTCGGCTCAACCGTTTCGACCCGACCTGGAACAAGGAAAAGCTCTCGGACCTGGTGTTCTGGCTGTCCATGGGCGTGATCGTCGGCGGGCGCCTGGGCTACGTGCTGTTCTACGACCTGAGTGCGTACCTGGCCAACCCGACGCTGATCTTTGAAGTCTGGAAGGGTGGCATGTCGTTCCACGGCGGGTTCATCGGCGTAATGCTGGCGGCGTTGTGGTTCGGCAAGCGCAACAACAAATCGTTTTTCGAGCTGATGGACTTCGTCGCGCCGATGGTGCCGATCGGCCTGGGCGCCGGGCGCATCGGCAACTTCATCAATGCCGAATTGTGGGGCAAGCCGACCGACGTGCCGTGGGCGATGATCTTCCCGCCGTTCAGCGACCCGGCGCAGTTGCCGCGCCACCCGTCGCAGCTTTACCAGTTTGCCCTCGAAGGCGTGGCATTGTTCCTGATCCTCTGGCTGTTCTCGCGCAAGCCGCGGCCGACCATGGCGGTGTCGGGCATGTTCGCGCTGTTCTACGGGATCTTCCGTTTCATCGTTGAATTCGTCCGCGTCCCGGACGCCCAGCTCGGCTATCTGGCGTGGAACTGGCTGACCATGGGCCAGGTGTTGTGCTTGCCGATGATCATCGGCGGCCTGGCGTTGATCTGGCTGGCTTATCATCGCGCGCCGGCTGCGGCGGCCAAGGTTTAAAATTCGAACCCCGGGGCGCTGGCCCCGGGTTCAAGGACACAAGGTAACCCATGAAGCAATATCTTGATCTGGTGGCCCACGTCATCAAGAACGGCACCAAGCAGGCCAACCGCACCGGCGTGAACACCATCAGCTTCCCCGGCGCCATGCTGCGCTATGACTTGAAGGACGGCTTCCCGGCCATCACCACCCGCAAGATGGCTTTCAAGTCGGCCATTGGCGAGATGTGCGGTTTTCTCCGTGGCGTGAACAATGCCGCCGAATTCCGCGCCCTGGGCTGCAAGGTCTGGGACCAGAACGCCAACGAAAACGCCCAGTGGCTGGCCAACCCGTTCCGCCAGGGCGACGACGACCTGGGCGAGATCTACGGCGTGCAGTGGCGCAAATGGCCGGCCTACAAACAGATCCCCCTGAGCAACCCGGCGGCCATCGAGCAGACGCTGGCCCAGGGTTATCGGCAGATCGCCGAAGGCGAAGAAAATGGCCAGGCCTACGTGGTGCTGTACAAGGCCATCGACCAGGTTCGCCAATGCGTCGACACCATCATCAAGGACCCGGGCAGCCGGCGCATCCTGTTCCATGGCTGGAACTGTGCCCAGCTCGATGAAATGGCTCTACCGCCGTGCCACCTGCTCTACCAGTTCCACCCGAACGTCGAGACCAAGGAAATCTCCCTGACCCTCTACATCCGCTCCAACGACCTGGGCCTGGGCACGCCGTTCAACCTCACCGAAGGCGCCGCGCTGCTGAGCCTGATCGGTCGCCTGACCGGCTACACGCCGCGCTGGTTCACCTATTTCATCGGCGATGCCCACGTCTACGAAAACCACTTGGACATGCTCAACGAACAGCTCAAGCGCGAGCCGTTCCCGATGCCGAAACTGGTGATTTCCGAGCGCGTGCCGGCGTTTGCCGAGACTGGTGTGTACCAGCCTGAGTGGCTGGAGTTGGTGGAACCGGGCGACTTCTCCCTCGAAGGCTACCAGCACCATGCGCCGATGACCGCGCCGATGGCGGTCTGAGCCACACCACCTCTCTTGATCGCTCCCACGCTCTGCGTCACAGGGACGCGGAGCGTCCCGGGCTGCATTCCCGCGCAGAGCGTGGGAGCGATCAATGGGCTTTCAATGCCCGTGACTGCGCCCCACATGCGAATGCTCCACCTCCGGCGCCACTGCACCACTGACCTCCAGCCGCTGCAAAATCCCGCATTGATCCAGGTCCGGCCCTTCACCACAGCGATGGCGCAGGTCGATCAGTTGCGTCTGCAAGGCCAGCAGGCCGTCGATGCGGGCCTTGACGTGTTGGATGTGCTCGTCGATCAGCGCGTTGACGCTTTCGCACTGGTCCTGGGGGCTGTCGCGCAGGGCCAGGAGGCTGCGGATTTCTTCCAGGGTCATGTCCAGGGTGCGGCAATTGCGGATGAACGTCAGCCGCTCGGCATGGGCCTGGGTGTAGACGCGGTAATTGCCGTCGCTACGGGCCGGTTCCGGCAGCAAGCCTTCGCGCTCGTAGTAGCGGATGGTTTCGACCTGGCAGTCGGTGATTTTCGCCAGTTCTCCGATCTTCATGATGCGGCCTCCCAAATAGGTGCTTGACCCTATAGTGGCTACAGGGTCTTTACTGCGCAACAGGCACTTTTCACGGACGTCACCCGATGAGCGATTCCCTTCACACCCACAAACCCGACCACGGCCATGACCACGGGCATTCCTGCTGCGCCTCGAAAGCGGCGCCAGCGGTGGTCATCCTCGGCAAAACGCCGACGGACGGTGCGCGGCTGAGCAGTTTCCGCATCGAAGCCATGGACTGCCCCACCGAACAGACGCTGATCCAGAACAAGCTCGGCAAGCTTGAAGGCGTGCAGCGACTGGACTTCAACCTGATCAACCGCGTGCTGGGCGTAACCCACGATTTGCCCAGCGACGCGCCGATCATCAAGGCTATCGAATCCTTAGGGATGCAGGCCGAGCCGATGACTCCGGGCAAAGAGAAAGCCTCCCCTGACTTGCCCGCCCCGGCCAAGCCCTGGTGGCCGCTGGCGCTGTCCGGCGTGACAGCCCTGGGCGCCGAGTTGATCCATTTCACCAACGCCGCGCCAAACTGGGTGGTCGCGCTGGTGGCGTTGGTGTCGATCCTCAGTGGCGGCCTGGGTACCTACAAGAAGGGTTGGATCGCCCTGAAGAACCGCAACCTGAACATCAACGCGCTGATGAGCATCGCCGTGACCGGCGCCGTGCTGATCGGCCAATGGCCGGAAGCGGCGATGGTGATGTTCCTGTTCACCGTGGCCGAGCTGATCGAAGCCAAATCCCTCGACCGCGCGCGCAACGCCATCAGCGGCTTGATGCAGATGGCCCCGCAACAGGCCACCGTGCAACAGGCCGATGGCAGCTGGCAGGTGCAGGACGTAAAAGTCATCGCCCTCGGTGCGCGGATACGGCTTCGCCCGGGCGAAAGGGTTGGCCTGGACGGCGACGTGGTCGCCGGTCGTTCGACCATTGACCAGGCACCGATCACGGGCGAGAGCCTGCCGGTGGAAAAAACCATCGGCGACAAGGTGTTCGCCGGCACCATCAACCAGGCCGGCGAGCTGGAATACACCGTCACCGCGGCGGCCGATCACTCCACCCTGGCGCGGATCATCCACGCCGTGGAACAGGCCCAGGGCTCCCGTGCGCCAACCCAGCGCTTCGTCGACCAGTTCTCGAAAATCTACACCCCGGCGGTGTTTGCCTTGGCCCTGGCTGTAGCCATCATCCCACCGCTGTTCATGGGCGCGGCGTGGTTCGACTGGATCTACCGGGCGCTGGTGCTGCTGGTGGTCGCTTGCCCGTGCGCACTGGTGATATCCACCCCCGTGACCATCGTCAGCGGCCTCGCTGCCGCTGCGCGCAAAGGCATCCTGGTCAAGGGCGGCGTGTACCTGGAAGGTGGCTACAAGCTCGACTACCTGGCCCTGGACAAGACTGGCACGCTCACCCACGGCAAGCCGGTGCAAACCGACTATGTGGCGCTGGACCCGAGCGTGGAAACCACCGCTCCAGTCCTGGCCGCCAGCCTCGCCGCCCGCTCCGACCACCCGGTTTCCCGGGCGATTGCCAACGCGGCTGTGGATAAGCAGCTGGCACAGCAGGTTGTGGATAACTTCGAGGCGCTTGCCGGGCGTGGCGTGCGCGGCGACATCGGCGGGCAGACTTATCACCTGGGCAATCACCGCCTCGTGGAAGACCTCGGCCTGTGCTCCCCCGAACTGGAAGAGAAACTCTTCGCCCTGGAAAAACAAGGCAAGTCCGTCGTGCTGCTGCTCGACGCTACAGGCCCCTTGGCGCTGTTTGCCGTGGCCGACACCGTGAAGGACTCCAGCCGCGAAGCCATCCGGCAACTGCATGACCTGGGCATCAAGACCTTGATGCTCACCGGCGACAACGCCCACACCGCCGACGCGATTGCCGCGCAGGTGGGCATGGACCAGGCTCGGGGCGACCTGTTGCCCGAAGACAAGCTGCAAGCCATTGAAGCGTTGTACGCCCAGGGGCACCGCGTCGGCATGGTCGGCGACGGCATCAACGACGCCCCGGCCCTGGCCCGTTCGGAAATCGGTTTCGCCATGGCAGCGGCCGGCACCGACACGGCCATCGAAACCGCCGATGTCGCCTTGATGGACGATGATCTGCGCAAGATCCCGGCTTTCATTCGTCTGTCGCGGCAGACTTCCAGCATCCTGAAACAGAACATTGCCTTGGCGTTGGTGATCAAGGCGATCTTTCTCGGGTTCACCTTCGCCGGGTTCGCCACCATGTGGATGGCGGTGTTCGCCGACATGGGGGTGAGTTTGTTGGTGGTGTTCAATGGGTTGCGGTTGTTGCGCAAGTAAAAGGCCTGGGTGACTGGGCTGGCCTCATCGCGAGCAAGCTCGCTTCCGCAGGATTTCGCTGAAGATCAAGCCCCGCAGAAACCCGTGGCGAGGGAGCTTGCTCCCGCTTGAGTGCGAAGCGCTCATCGCTTATAGGGCTGCTTCGCAGCCCAGCGGGAGCAAGCTCCCTCGCCACAGAAGCAGTGCAAAGCCAGCTCCCGTCGATCAATCGCGCTTCGGCTCGCGGATCTTGTACCAGGCCACATACAGCGCCGGCAGGAACAGCAGCGTCAGTAGGGTGGCGATGATGATCCCTCCGATCATCGCGTAGGCCATCGGCCCCCAGAACACTTCCCGGGCAATCGGGATCATCCCCAGGCTCGCCGCGGCGGCCGTGAGCAGGATCGGCCGGCGCCGGTGTTCGGTGGCCTCCACCACCGCATCCCAGGGCTCGTAGCCGTCACGTTCGTATTCATCGATCTGGGTCACCAGGATCACCGAGTTACGGATGATGATGCCGATCAACGCGAGGATCCCGAGGATCGCCACAAAGCCCATGGGCGTGCCCGTCGGCACCAGCGCCAGCACCACGCCGATCAATCCGAGGGGCGCGACGCTCGCCACCAGGAACAGCTTCTGCACGCTGTGCAACTGAATCATCAGGAAAGTCGCCATCAAGAACAGCATCAACGGCACGACACTGGCAATCGGCCCTTGGGCCTTGCTGCTCTCTTCCACCGTACCGCCCGTGGCGACCTTGTAGCCCACAGGCAGGCCGGCGGCAAACTTGTCGATGGCCGGTTGCAGTTGCTTGACCAGGTCGGTGGGTTGGATCTCGTCGCGCACGGCAGCCTTGATGGTGATGGTGGGCTTGCGGTCACGACGCCACACCAAGGGCTGTTCCAGTTCATAGCGCACCGTGGCGAACGCCAGCAACGGAATCGAGGTGCCGCCCGGGGTGACGATTTGCAGGTTCTGCAGGGTTTCCGGCGAACCGCGCTCGGCATCTTCAGCGCGACCCACCACATCGATCAGGTAGATATCGTCGTTGACCTGGGTCACTGGCGAGCCACTGACGATACTGTTCATCAGCCTGGCCACATCTTCGGAAGACAAGCCCAACTGCCGCGCCTTGTCCTGGGCGATGTCGATGCGCAGCACCTTGCCCGGTTCGTTCCAGTCGTAAATGATTTCGCCAATATGCGAGTTCTTGTCCAGCTCGGTGGCCAGATCGATCGCATGCTTGCGCACCTGGTCGATGTCCTTGCCGCTGACCCGGTACTGAATCGGCCGGCCCACTGGCGGGCCCATTTCCAGGGCTTGCACGTAGCTGCCAATCCCGACGAAATCCTCACGCAGACGCTTTTGCAGGCGCTCGGTGAGGGCCGTGCGCGACTCCAGGCCTTTGCTGACAATCACCAGTTGCGCGTAGTACGGGTTCTGCAGTTGCTGATCCAGCGGCAGGTAAAAGCGAATCGCACCTTCGCCGATGTAGGTGCTCCAGCGCTCGATATCCGGGTCGCCCTTGAGGGTCGCTTCCAGGCGATCGACCGCCCGGCGGGTCTCGTCCATCGAGGCGTTTTGCGGCAGGTTGAGGTCCACCAGGATTTCCGGCCGGTCCGAGGACGGGAAGAACTGGTTCTGCACGAAACGCATGCAAAACACCGACAGCACGAACAGCAACACGGTGATGCCGATGGCCCACCAGCGATTGCGCATCGCCCACAACAGGCCACCGTTGAACGCCCGTCCGATCCGCCCCGGCTCGGCGCTGTGGGGTTTTACGTTGGTGCTGAGGATGTGCACGCCGATCACCGGGGCAAATAACACCGCGACGATCCATGACACCAGCATCGCCACCGCGATGACCGCGAACAGGGTGAAGGTGTACTCACCCGCAGAACTGGCGTTCAGGCCGATGGGCACGAAACCGGCCACGGTCACCAGGGTCCCGGTGAGCATCGGGAATGCCGTCGAGGTATAGGCGAACGTCGCGGCCTGGTCCTTGCTGTCGCCTTTTTCCAGGCGCGTGACCATCATTTCCACGGTGATCATCGCGTCGTCCACCAGCAGGCCGAGGGCGATGATCAACGCACCGAGGGAAATCCGCTGCATGGTGATGCCGCTGTATTCCATGAACAGGAAGACCATCGCCAGTACCAGCGGAATCGAGCAGGCCACCACCAGTCCGGCCCTGACGCCGAGGCTGACGAAGCTGACGACCAGGACGATGATCACCGCCTCGAACAAGGCACTGGTGAAGCCGCCGACCGCCTCTTCCACCACTTCGGCCTGGTCCGACACGGTATGCACGCCAACGCCCACCGGCAGGTCAGCGGTCAGCTCGCTCATGCGCGCATGCAGCGCCTTGCCGAAATCCTGGATGTTGCCGCCCTTCTTCATTGCGATGGCGAGGCCGATGGCCGGTGTACCGTTGAAACGGAACATCGGCGTGGCAGGGTCAACGTAACCGCGGCTGATGTCGGCGATGTCGGCCAGCCGATAGAAGCGGTCATTGAGCCGCAGGTTGACGTTGGCCAGGTCTTTTTCGGATTGGAACTGCCCGGACGTGCGCACGGAAATCCGCTCGGGCCCGGCATCGATCACCCCGGCCGGGGTCACGGCGTTCTGGGTTTGCAGGCTCTGCACGACCTCGCGCTGGTCGATCCCCAGCGCGGCAAGTTTGCGCGTGGAGAAGTTCAGGTAGAGCACTTCGTCCTGCTCGCCCACCATCTCGACCTTGCCCAGGCCCGGGACGTCATGGATCTCGGCGCGCACCTGTTCCACGTAGTCGCGCAACTGGCGCATCGACAGGCCGTCGCCAGTGAAGGCGTACACCGAACCGTAGACATCGCCGAACTCGTCGTTGAACCCGGGCCCTTGCAGGCCGTCAGGAAAATCGCCGCGAATGTCGTTGATCTTCTTGCGCACCTGGTACCAAATCTCGGGAATTTCCTTGGCTGCGGTGGTGTCGAGCAGGTACACGAACACCGTCGATTCTCCCGGTCGGGTGTAGCTTTTGACGTAGTCGAGGGAATCAAGCTCTTCGAGCTTCTTCTCGATGCGGTCGGTGACCTGCCTGAGGGTTTCTTCCTGGGTCGCGCCAGGCCAACGGGTCTGGATGACCATGGTCTTGATCGTGAACGAGGGGTCTTCTTCGCGCCCCAGGTTCATGTACGAAAACACGCCCATCAACAACGCCACGAACATCAGGTACCAGACGAACGACTGATGCCGCAGGGCCCATTCGGACAGATTGAAAGGCCCTTTCATCGTGCATCCTCGTCGAGTTTCACTTTCTGCCCCGGCTGGAGACTGTTCACCCCGGCGCTGACCACGCGATCGCCGGCCTTGATGCCGTTGGCCACCAGAACCGAACTGGCCGAACGTTCGAGAATCCGCACGTCACGGGGGGAGACGGTCTGGCTGTGCGGGTCGACCAGCCAGATCCGCGCCTTGCCGTCGATCTCTTGCAACGCGCTGAGTGGCAGCTCGATGCGCGGTTCGATGGTCGAGCTCAGGGTCACGCTGATGGCCGTGCCCAGGCGAAAACCTGGTGGTGTATCGGCCAATGTCAGGCGCGCGCGGCGGGTACGGGTGGCGCTCTGGGCCTGGGGTTCGATCTCGCGCACGGTGGCGGTGGTGTGGATGCTCGGGTCCATTTGCGCGGTGACTTCGAACACCACGTCCGCGGGCAGCCGGTCGACGAGATCGGCCGGCAGGTCGATCACTGCCTCCTTGATGTCCGGGCGGGCCAGGGTCACCACTTGCTGGCCGGCGGTGACCACCTGCCCGGCTTCGGCATTCCAGGCCGTGACGACGGCGTCGTGGTCGGTGTGCAGTTCGCTGTAGTTGAGCTGGTCGCGGGCCTGCTCCACCGAAGCCCGGGCCTGTTCAAGGGACGCGCCGGTAGTTTTCAAGTCGGTCTGGGCGATGTCCAGTTGCGCCTGGGCACCGACGCCACGGTCGAACAATTGCTGCTGGCGGCGGGCATTGGCCTGGGCATTGATGTACTGCGCCTCGATCCGCGCCAGATCGCCCTGGGCGGCGCGCAATTGGTTCTGCTGGTCGGTAGGGTCGAGCGTGGCAAGCAGGTCGCCCTTCTTCACTTCAGCGCCGACGTCGACATTGCGGCTGGCGATCCGTCCTGGCACGCGGAAACCCACGTTGCTCTCGTAGCGGGCCTGGATATTCCCGGCGAACCGCCCAAGCGCCTGCTGGTCGAGAGCCCTGACTTCAATTGACAACACTGGGCGCACCGGTTCGGGTGGCGCTTCTTCCTGGGAGCAGGCGGCCAGCAAGAGGCCGACCGAGACCATCCATAAACCCTTCATGGCTGGACTCCCGACGTGGTTTTTCCAGAGGTGTTTTCAGCGATCTCGACGCGTACGCCGGGGTGTAGCAATTGCCCGCCCGCGATGATGATTTTCTCACCGCCCTTGAGGCCATCGCTGACGATGACTTTGCCGGTCAGGTAGCGGCCGACGGTCACCGTTTGCAACTGCGCCTTGCCCTCGCTGTCCACCAGCCACACGGCCGGCTCACTGAGGTTCTTGGTCAGGGCCGACCAGGGCAGCTCGAAGGCGGTCTTGCCGGCGGCTTTAGCCGTGGCACTGACCACCGAGCCCAGGCGCATGCCTTCGGGCAGATCATCGAGGGTGACCTTGACCTGCACGGTGCCGGTCTGGGCAGACACCGCCGGGGTGATCTCGCGTACCGTGCCGGTGGTCTTGATGGCGGGGTTATCCAGCAGACTGATGGTGATCGCAGGGTCCGATGGCGGTTCGCTCAACAGCGACTCGTAGATGTTGAACACTGCGTCTCGTTCGCCATCCCGGGCCAAGCTGAAGATCGGCTCCGTCGCCTGCACCACCTGGCCGACTTCCGCCTGGCGCGCGGTGATGATGCCCGGGGCCTCGGCAATCAGTGCGGTGTAGCTCAGTTGTTCGCGGGCGTTGGCCAGTTGGGCCTGGGCAGCGGTCAGCGCACTCTGGCTGCTGCGCAGTTGAGCCTGGGCGGCGTCGTACTCGCTCTGGCTGGTGTAGCCCTTGGGCAAGAGTTTCTGCTGGCGCACGAAGGCCGCCGCACTCTGCTTGACCCGCGCCTGCTCGGCGGCCACCTGGGCCGCTGCGGAGTCGACGTTGGTCTGCAGGTCCCGAGGATCGAGCCGGGCCAGCACTTGCCGGGCCGAAACCCGGGCGCCGACATCGACCTTGCGCTCGATGATCTTGCCACCCACGCGAAACGACAGATCAGCCTGCACCCGCGCCTGGACATCGCCGGTCAAGGTCACCGAAGCGGCGTATTCGCTGGGCACGGCTTGCTGCACGAAAACCCGCGGCAGGGCTTTTTCCACAGGCTTTTCATCGCCGCATCCGGCCAGCAGCACACAGAGGCCCAAGCCGACTACCAGTTTGATTCGGGGACCAGCCATGCAGACTCCTTTGCGCTGTACGGACGTACCAGTGACGATACGACTGTGAGCTTAGAACAGGGTTCAACGAATACAATGGACGCAACAAATCGGGCAAACTGATCACTTCCCTATGGACCCCCAGCAGCTGGAGTCTGCTCATGCTCAAGACCCTGGCGGTGGCCAATTACCGATCCATCAACAAGCTGGTAATCCCCCTGGGCCGGCTGAACCTGATCACCGGTCCCAACGGCAGCGGCAAGTCCAATCTGTACCGCGCCCTACGCCTGTTGGCAGAGACAGCCCAGGGCGGGGTGGTCAACGCCCTGGCCCGCGAAGGCGGACTGGACTCGACCTTCTGGGCCGGGCCGGAAGAAATCAGCCGGCGCATGCGTAACGGCGAGGTGCCGGTCCAGGCGATTGTGCGCCAGGGCACCAAGCGCCTGCGCCTGGGCTTCGCTGGGGAGGACTTCAGCTATTCGATCGCCCTAGGCTTGCCAGAGCCCAGTCGTTCAGCGTTTTCACTGGACCCTGAAATCAAGCGCGAATGCATCTGGGCCGGCCCGGTGTTTCGGCCGGCCAGCCTGCTGGTGGACCGCAACGGGCCCATGATCCGTGCCCGCGAAGGCCGCTCCTGGGATGTGCTGGCCCAGCACACGCCGACCTTCGACAGCCTGTTCGACCAGGTCGGCAGCCTGCGCACTTCGCCGGAGGTCTTGCAGATGCGCGAGTTCATTCGGCGCTGGCGCTTCTACGATCATTTTCGCAGCGATGCCGACGCCCCGGTGCGCCAACCGCAACTGGGCACCCGCACGCCGGTGCTGCACCACGACGGGCGCGACCTCGCCGCCGCGCTGCAGACGATCCTGGAAATCGGTGACATCGAGGCCTTGCATGCCGCCATCGGCGACGCGTTCCCCGGTGCCCAACTGCACATCGAGAAACTGCAAGGCGGACGTTTCGCTATCGCGTTTCAACAGCATGGCCTGCTGCGCCCGCTGTCCGCTGCCGAACTGTCGGACGGGACCCTGCGCTATCTGCTACTGGTGGCCGCCCTGCTCACACCACGACCACCCTCGCTGATGGTGCTCAACGAACCGGAAACCAGCCTGCACCCCGATCTGTTGCCGGCCTTGGCGCGGCTGATCATCCGGGCTTCAGTCAATTGCCAGGTCTGGGTGGTGTCCCACGCCACGCGCCTGATCGCCGCCCTGGAGCAGGATGAAGACTGCAATTGCATCGTGCTGGAAAAGGAGCTTGGACAGACCGGGATTGTCGGGCAACGGATGTTGGATGAGCCGGCGTGGCATTGGCCGGATTGACTGGCGCCCGATCAACCGGATCGTGAGCAAGCTCGCACAATTAAAACGCGAGCACAAAAAACGCCGACGCTGTATCAGCCGTCGGCGTTTGAAACCGTGACAAGGTTCAGCCCGCGAATCAGAACGCCGGCAGTACCGCGCCGCTGTATTTCTTCTCGATGAACGCCTTCACTTCAGGGCTGGTCAGGGCCTTGGCCAGCTTCTGGATGGCCGGGCTGTCCTTGTTGTCCGGACGGGCCACCAGGAAGTTGACGTAAGGCGAATCCGCGCCTTCGATTACCAGTGCGTCCTTGGCTGGGTTAAGACCCGCTTCCAGCGCATAGTTGGTGTTGATCAGGTCCAGGTCGACCTGGTCCAGCACGCGCGGCAGCATGGCCGACTCCAGTTCCTTGAACTTGAAGTTATGCGGGTTCTTGGCGATATCTTTCGGGGTCGCCAGAGCGTTTTTCGGGTCTTTCAACTCGATCAGCCCAGCCTTCTGCAGCAGGATCAGGGCACGGCCGCTGTTGCTGCCTTCGTTTGGCAATGCGATGGTCGCGCCATTCGGCAGATCAGCCAGCTTTTTGTACTTCTTCGAGTAGCCGCCGAACGGTTCGACGTGAACGCCGATCACGGTCACCAGATGGGTGCCTTTGCCTTCGTTGAAGTTCGTCAGGTACGGCAGGGTCTGGAAGTAGTTGGCGTCCAGGCGCTTCTGATCAACCTGTACGTTGGGTTGGACGTAGTCGGTGAAGACCTTGATTTCCAGGTCCACACCTTCTTTGGCCAGGGCCGGCTTGATCAGCTCGAGGATTTCAGCGTGGGGTACCGGGGTGGCGGCCACGACCAGTTTCTCCGCGGCCTGGGCCAGGCCCGAGGCCAGGGCTGCCGCCAATGCGGTGAACAACAGAACCTTTTTCATGCAGTGTCCTTATCGAAAATCACTGTCGTCATGGACGACGGCCAAATGTGGAGTGCCAGTGAAGTGCTATCGCTGGCGTGAGGCGGACAATACCGACATTTTTTATTCCTTAACAATATCTTTTGTTCAAGTTCATATTCATTTTCCTCATATAGCTAACACCGCTTTTGTGGCGAGGGAGCTTGCTCCCGCTCGGTTGCGCAGCAACCGCAAGATCTTGGGGCCGCTACGCAGCCCAGCGGGAGCAAGCTCCCTCGCCACAAGAGTGGGTCAGCCACACTTACAGCGTCGAGCCCAATCGACTGAGCAGCACCTTGAGTGCGGCACGCTCACCTTCCGATCCCCCTGCGATGACCTGCGCCACTTGCTGCTCGATCAGTTCAGGCACTGAAGGCTGGGGCGGCAAATTCAGGTGCTCGGGTAAAATCTCGTCACCGGTGCTCACCAGCAACGCGAAGTGAATGACATTTTCCAGCTCGCGGGTGTTGCCCGGCCAACTGTGCCGCTCGAGGGCGGACTGCGCCGCTTCACTGATCAGTGGCACGCTGAGACCGAGTCGCTGGCTGTAGATGCCCAGGAAATATTCGGCCAGGGACAGGATATCGCCCACCCGCTCACGCAGGGCCGGCAGTTCCAGTTGGCCTTCGCCAAGGTAATGGTAGAGCCGCTCGTGGAATTTCCCGGCCGCCACCGCTTGCGCCAGGTCGATGCTGGTCGCTGCCACCAGGCGGACATCTACCGGGCTGGGCTGATGCGCCCCCACACGGGTGACTTCATGGTTTTCCAGGGCCGCCAGCAATTTGATCTGGATCGGCAGCGGCAAATCACCGATTTCATCCAGGTAAAGGGTGCCGCCGTTGGCCGAACCAAACCAACCGGCCCGGCTGCTGGCCGAACCGCTGTAACTGCCGGCGGCATAGCCGAACAATTCGGCGTCGGCGTAGGTCGGGCTGATGGCGCCGCAGTTGACCGACACAAACAACCCACCGCGATCACTTTCGCGATGAATATGTCGAGCCAGCAGTTCCTTGCCGCTACCGGTTTCACCCCGTATCAGCACCGAGACCGCACGTGGCGCCAGTTGCTCCAACGCCTGGCGCAACTGCCGCGAACGTGGGTCGACGAACACCAGCGCCTTGGCGCGAATGCTCAGGGGGCTTTTTTCCGCATCGGGAAAGGTCAGCAAGGGCTGACCGAAGGTTTCATGCAAACTCATGGCAGGCTCCCGCCCCAGACCGCCGGGAGACGGGGGGCGCTAAAATTCAGGCGCGACGCAGGGCGTGATGCTCCATGCGGTTTTGCAGGCGATAGAGGTAAGCGAAACCCTGCTCCCAACGCTGGTGACCGGACTTCACGTTGATATGCCCCGCCCCGGACAGAATCCCGGCCTCGGCGCCCCAGTTGCGGGCCAGTTCCAGGGCGCGCGGAGCGCTCACGGCGGCGTCGTTGTCGGAGCTGACCACTTGGCTTGGGAACGGCAACAGATCAGTGGGAATCGGCGCGAAGTTGCGCAGCGCCGGAACGCAAGCCGGTCGCTCGACATCCGCCGGCGCCACCAACAATGCCCCGCGCACTTGGCGCAGGAACTGCACCGGCGCGGTGGCGGCCCAATGGGCCACCGTGATGCAACCCAGGCTATGGGCAATCAGGATCACTGGCGTGCTGTCGGCGGCCACGGCCTCGGCCAACGCCGCGACCCAGTCTTCACGCCGGGGCGTCAACCAGTCGGCCTGCTCGACCCGCGCGCTGTTGGGCAGGCTGTTCTGCCAGTGGGTTTGCCAATGATTTTCCGGCGATCCTTGCCAGCCCGGCACAATCAGGTAGCGAATCGATTCGTTGCGCATGGGTGCTCTCCTGCGTGTCTATTCCCGGACGAGTATAGGGAGGAGAGCCATATTATTTAAGGAATAAGAAGATATTTGTTAAGACCAAAATGAAATATAAACTCGAGTCTGTGAGAGCGAGCTTGCTCACGATAGCGTCAGGTCCGTTACATCAGTGTTGACTGACAGTCCGCCATCGCGAGCAAGCCCGCTCCCACAGGAATTGCGTCGGTCTCACTCGCTACGCCCCTTGCGCAACAACACATCCAACTGGTCTATCACTTCCGCCCAGTCCGCATCCTCGAGGATCTCGTCGCGCAGCATTTGCCGCTGGCCCTCGCTCCAGAAAAACGCATCGGCCAGGTGCAGCCCAGGCTTGAGGGGTGAATGGCTGGTGATAAATTTATCAATGCCCTCGGCGTCATCGGGCAAGCCCAGTTGCTTGAATAATGAGGAAAGAGGGTGAATTGGGGTTTCCATACGGGCCTCCTGAACATAATGGAGATGGCGGGGTGTTTCTCCGCAGTCTAGCCCCTCGACGACCGCCAGACTGATCAAAATTCAATCAACCCTCGACTCGACTAGACTTTGAATAACATCCCGACGAATACACGTTGCGGAGGGTCCTGTGAACATTCACTGGTTGACGGTTGCGCTGCTGGCGATCAGCGGACCTGTGCTCGGCGCCGATGGCCTCGTGCTGCCAGGCACCGATTCCCTGGGTTTCTGGCTGGTTGCCGTTGGCGTGGCCTTGCTGGTCTTCGAGGCGGCCCTGCCCAATTACGGTATCGCAGGGCTGGGTGGCATTGTCCTGTGCGTGATTGGCGCGGTCATCCTGACCAACGCCGATATACCGGCTCCGCTGATGCTCGGCCTGGGCCTGGCCAGCGCCTTGCTGCTGATCGTCCTGTTGGTCCGTGCGTTGAAAACACGACCGCGCCAGCCTGTCAGCGGCGATGCGGCGCTGTTGGGCAGCGTCACGATGGTGACCGCGTTGCAGGCCGGCAATCATCATCATGGCTGGGTCCAGTTGGAAGGCGAACGCTGGCAGGTGGCAAGCGTAACGCCGCTGCGGCCTGGGCAAGCGGTGCGAGTCATCACCCGCAAGGGTTTGCTGTTGGAAGTGGCCCCCGCTGATTCACAAGGAGTCTGAGATGGGCATGCAAATCGGTTTTGTGCTGCTGTTGTTACTGTTGATTGCACTGGCGGGTGCGACGTTCCGGATCCTGCGCGAATACGAACGAGCGGTGGTGTTCCAGCTCGGTCGGTTCTGGCAGGTCAAGGGGCCAGGATTGATCCTGCTGATTCCGGTGGTGCAGCAGATGATCCGCGTCGACCTGCGCACCATTGTCCTCGACGTACCGCCCCAGGACGTGATCACCCGCGACAACGTCTCGGTGAAGGTCAACGCGGTGCTGTATTTCCGCGTGCTCGATCCGCAGAAAGCCATCATCCAGGTCGAAAACTTCCTCATGGCCACCAGCCAACTGGCCCAGACCACCTTGCGCGCGGTCCTCGGCAAGCATGACCTGGACCAACTGCTGGCCGAGCGCGAGCAATTGAACGGCGACATCCAGCAGGTGCTCGACGCCCAGACCGATGCCTGGGGCATCAAGGTGGCAAATGTCGAGATCAAGCATGTGGACCTCAACGAATCGATGATCCGCGCCATCGCCCGCCAAGCCGAAGCCGAGCGCGAACGCCGGGCCAAGGTGATCCACGCCGAAGGCGAGCTGCAGGCCTCGGAAAAACTCATGCAGGCCGCCGAAATGCTCGGCCGCCAGCCAGGGGCCATGCAGTTGCGCTACATGCAGACGCTGGGCTCGATTGCCGGGGACAAAAGCTCCACCATCGTCTTCCCCTTGCCGATCGAGTTGCTCAAGGGAATGGCGGAGTTGTCACCCAACAAGCCGTGATGGATTAGGCAAGGCACAAGCGAGCCCCTGTGGCGAGGGAGCTTGCTCCCGCTCGGTTGCGCAGCAACCGCAAGATCTTGGGGCCGCTACGCAGCCCAGCGGGAGCAAGCTCCCTCGCCACAGGACACTCCTGAATTCAAGACCTTCTCAAACACTCGAGCGCCTCGTAAGGCCCCCACGCCCAGCGCATGACCCGCTCCCGCAACAACACCGAAGCCTCGCGGCGCTTGTCCTCGCTATCGCCAACAAACGCCTGCGCCGGCTGCTTGGCATGCTGCCCCACTGCGGCGAACACTTGCCTGCCTTGCTCCTCATCAAGCCGGAAAAACGCCGCCAGCTTGCCCGTCATCACCTCGGGCAGTTCGGTGTAGTTGACCGCCATTGCACCCAATACCTGACAGTGGTCCAAACCCGTCGCCAACAACTGCCCCACCCGGCGCGAGATGAAATCTTCCGGGCTACTGAACGGCAACCCATCGTCCAGCACACTCGTCCCGATCATCCCCGGCACCATGTGCAGGCCAGGACGACGCAGATGGGAGACGGCGATTTCCAAAGGGTCGCGGTACAGGAACAGCCTGGGGGTGTCGGGAAAACATTCTCGCAACAGCGCCAACTCACCGATGTTCCAGGCGTCGAGCTTGACCACCAGCCGTTGCTCCACGCCTCGTCGGCGCTGCCCATAGGCCGACATCAAGCCCTTGAGCGCCACGCACCGCTCGGGCGATGGCAAATCACTGCGCAGCAATGTATCCAGGGGCGGTGGTTCCGAAATGACGATGTGATCGTCCAATTGGGCAAGCATCTGGCTGATCAATGTCGAGCCGCAACGGGAGGCATGGAAAATGAATGCGCTGGGCTCCAGTCCCGGGGTTTGTCGTTGCCACTGACCGAGGGCGTCCAAGGGAGTCCGGCGACGGAACACCTGGTTGAAAGGCAGGCGCAGGGCGTCTTCCACCGCATCGCCAAAGAACGGCTGTGACAGTCGCGCGTCGCCGAACCAGCACCAATCGACCCACCACTGCCCAGCCTCTTGCCACACGCGGATCGGCAGCCAGCCGTCCAGGTTCAGGCTTTCCACTGGTCTCTCCACTGCCGGCGACCGTTGCGCATGGCCGCCCGGAGTTCTTGCGCAGTGAAGTGCAGGCCTTGTCCGGCACCCAGCGCAATTGCGCACTCAATGAAAGCGTCTACGTCATGCACGCTCTGCAAGGTTCGGGCGAGTTGGATATCAGTTTCTACGTGCTGCTGAAAACGGGCGAAGTCGCTATGCCCGCCGCCAGCTGCCGGTGTAGTGGGCAACCCAGCGGCAATCTGCTGCTCCAACCAGGGCCCCGGGCGGCAATCGAGCACCAGATGAACTCTGGGCTCGGCACTGCGGTTATCGACGCGATGAGGTCGCGACAAGTCGAGAAACCAGCACTCGCCCGCCGTCATAGGCACACGCTGGTCATCCAGCCAGAAATCCACTTGCGGCGGGCTGAGCAGCGGAATGTGCAGGCGCAGATCGGCGTCCGGCCCGCCCAGGTCATAGTCGCGATGCTCGTGGATGCACCCTCCCGGCCCGAGCCGCAATAGCCGGGCCGAGACGATCTCCAGGGAGCAATCACGCAACGCTTCGCGCCAACGACGATCCTCTGACCAAGGCGCGCGCGTCACAGGCAGACCGCGCCCGGGAGACAACTCGGTCAAGGCATCGGCCGCTGAAATCAGCGCCACCCCGCTCCAGTCGCCGCTGTAATAGGCACTGTTGAAATGCCCCTGCCAGCGCTCGTCTTCAATGGCGGCCAGTGCCTGCAACAGTAACGGCAGGTTCACCACCACCGGCAGCCGGGAAAACGCCGGGCGCGTCATGCCAGCGCCCGGTTACTGAGTCACCGCGGCCGTCGTCGGCACCGTGATGTCGCCCTGGGCCCAGGCCGCTTCACGATTAGCCAGTGCCGTGGCGATCGACTGGACTGCGGTCGATTGCACTTCGTTTGGCAGTGGGTCGAGACCGGCACTGGCAAAGATCTGCCCGTAGGCGTTGCGCAGGTCAGCGTAGGCCAGGTCCCGGCGCAGATCGGCCTGCAAGGTATTCAGTTCACCCTGGATCAGATCTAGCTCGCCAATGCCGGCAGCCTGGTGCCGATTGCGCAATTGACCGACAATCTGCCCGTCAATGTCCGACAGTTGCTGGCTGGTCTTGAACTGGCGCAGCGCTTCGCGATAGTTGGCGTTGGCGACGTACAGCTGCGCCAGCACGGCAATCGACATCGCCTGGCGCCGCGCCGAGGCCACTTCTTCACCGGCCTTGGCCACGTCGATGGCCGCCGGAGCGGAGATCACGTTGAACAGGTTCCAGGTGACTTTCACACCGTAGTCAGCCCAGCCCTGTTCCACCAGGAACGAGTTGCTGTCGTAATGCCCGCCGGCGGAAAACTCCAGCCCCGGTAGCAGGCGCAGCATGGCCTTGCGGGTTTCGGCGGCGGTGATGCGGGTCTGGTAATCCTGCTCGCGCAGTTCCGGGCGGCTGGCCAGGGCTTCCTGTTCGAGACGGGCCAAGTCGACCTTGAGTTCCGGGATGGCGTATTCATCCTGGGTGGCCAGGGTCAGCTCGGTACCCAGGGGCAGGTTGATCAGGGTCGCCAGTTCGGTCTTGGCCAGGGACAGCGCCCGACGCTGCTCTTCCAGTTGACGGGTCGCCTGGATCAGCGAGCGCTGGTAACCCAGGGCCTGCACCGGGTCACCGATGCGCTGTTCGCTCATGCTCTGGCTGTTGTCGCGCGCAGCCTCGACCCGGGCCATCAGGCTGTCGATCTGCTTGAGCAAACGCTCGGCGGCCATGGCGCGCCAGTAGGCCGAACGCACGTCCTGGACGATGGTGTTGATCACCTTGCGCCGGCGCTCCTGCACGATCAGACGCTGGTCCCCGGCCTGCTTGGCGCTGATGTAGCTGACGCCGAAATCGAGCACGTTCCAGACCATGGTCAGGTCCGCCACCTCGCGGTCGCGGTCCTGGGAGGTCGACGGCTCCAGGGACTGGGTGCCGGTTTCCACGCTCTGGCTGCTGGAGGCGTTGACGTTGTTGCGGCCCACATAACCGGCGTCCAGGGCCATGCGCGGCAGCATGTCGAAACTGGCCAGGTCCAACTGACGCTTGGCCAGGGCTTCCTCCATGATCTTCAAGCGGCCTTCGAGGTTGTACTTCACTGCCCGGGCCATGGCCTGGTGCAGGGTCAGCGGGCCGCTGAGCGGCTCCTGATCCTTGTACATATTCTGCAGGTCGGTTCGAGCGCGCTGCTCGCTGACGCTACGCTCGATCGGATCGCTGGTGACCGCACATCCACTCACCACCAGCGCCAGCAAACTCATACCGAATAACTTCTGACTTCTATTCATTCCCTGGATTGCCCCTGACTGCCCCAATATTTTTTAGAATTCAGGCCTGCGCCTGGCTGATGCCGACCTGTCGTAACGCCGTTGCCAAGCTGTCGACCTGACGCTGTTCAGTATCCTTGAGCTGTTGCAGCTGCTGGCCCAAGGTCGGTGCGCCGAACATCCCGCGCAGCCCTTGGGACACATCGCCGCCCTGCATCGACTGACTGCCGAAGGCACCCATCGATTCGCCCTCGGAAGCGGAGTCCTGGGTGAACAGGGTCGAAAGCGTGCTGCTGCCGAATACCCCACCATCGCCCCCACCAAAGCCCAGGAAGCCCTGGCCAGAACCATCGCCAGCGGCATCGCTGCTGAACACCTGAGCGATATAGCTAGGCGCCAGTTGACCCCGGTTGATGAAAATATCTCCAATCGGCTTGAGGCCCCCGCCCATGTCCCGTTGCTCGAACAGCGGCGGGAACCCCAGCGGCGAACCGAGATTGCCGGTCGGCGGGGTAAAGACGATCGGTTGCAGCGGCACCTCGGACGGCGGGATAACCGTGACCGGGTCGGAGGTCAGGAACTCCGGCGGCGGCTTCACATCGTTGGGCACCACGGTGTCGATCGCATAGTTGTTGGACACCGCCACGCTGCCCCCGGCGTTGCCCGACAGGTCGCTGACGTTGCTGGTGTCCAGGGCAATGAAGTTGCTCGGGTCGGTGAGGTTCACCGTCGGTGTGAACGTCGCGGTCCAGGTCCTGCCGCCGTCGCTGCTGGTCAGGTTGGTCAGCTCGCCGTTGGTGACGCTGAGGTCCGACAGATCGAAATTGCTCACCGCCTCGCTGAAGGTGATGGTGACCTGGGTCGTCTCGCCCACGGTCAGGTTCGGATCGGCCACCACGATGGTCGCTGTCGGCCGGGTGGCATCGAGCGCGTAGTTGGCGGAGATCGCGATGCCCACGCCGGCGTTGCCGGCCAGGTCCTGCACATTGCTGGCGTCGAGCAGGATCAGGTTGGTGGCATCGTTGACGCCTGCAGTAGGCGTCAGGGTCGCCGTCCAGGTCAGGCCACCGTCACTGCTGGCGAGGTTCGACAGCACGCCATTGGCCACACTCAGGTCGGACAGGTCGAAACCGGACACCGCCTCGGTGAAGGAGATAGTCACGGTGGTACTCTGGCCGATGCCCAGGGTGGTGTCGCCCACGGTGATGGTGGCGCCTG
The DNA here is from genome assembly GCF_036961705.1 of Pseudomonas sp. 3JA. Classification (NCBI taxonomy): domain Bacteria; kingdom Pseudomonadati; phylum Pseudomonadota; class Gammaproteobacteria; order Pseudomonadales; family Pseudomonadaceae; genus Pseudomonas; species Pseudomonas sp. 3JA. The sequence continues at coordinate 8,265 of NZ_JBAMDJ010000054.1, read as the reverse complement.
GGCGAACCGTGTCGATTGCGTAGTTGTTGGAGTCCACCACACCGACACCGCTGTTGCCCGAGGCGTTGACCACGCCGCTGGTGTCCAGGCTGATCAGGTTGCTGGTGTCGGTGATGCTGGCGCTCGGCGTGAACGTGGCCGTCCAGGTGACGCCGCCGTCGGTGGACGACACATTGCTGAGCGTGCCGTTGCTGATGGTCAGGTCACTGTTGTCGAAACCGCTCACAGCCTCCGAGAACGTAATGGTGACCTGCGAGGTTTCTCCTACGCGCAGCGCACTGTCAGCCACCACGATCGTGGCAGTCGGCACCTGCGTCTCGACCGCATAGTTGGCTGAGTCGGTGGTACCTGCCCCGCTGTTGCCAGCCGCGTCGCTCACGCCGGTATTGTCCAGGCTGATCAGGTTGCTGGCATCGGTCACGCCCAGGGTTGGCGTGAAGGTCGCGGTCCAGGTCAGGCCGCCATCGCTGCTGCTGACGGCGCTCAGGGTGCCGTTGTCGACGCTCAGGTCTGCGTTGCTGAAGCCGGTAACGGCCTCGCTGAATGTGATGGTCACTTGGGCGGTTTCACCCGGTTTCAACACCGAATCGCTCAGCACGATGGTGGCGGTCGGACGCTGGCTGTCGACGCTGTAGTTGTTCGAATCGGTGGTGCCGCTGCCTGTGTTGCCCGCCAGGTCGGCGACGCCGCTGTTGGCAAGGGTGATGACGTTGCTGGTGTCCGTGATGCCAGCGGCAGGCGTGAAGGTCGCGGTCCAGGTAATGCCACCGTCATTGCTGCTCAGCCCGCTGAGGGTCCCGTTGGCGACGCTCAGGTCGGCAGTGGTGAAGCCGGTCACGGCCTCGCTGAAGGTGATGGTCACCAGCGAGGTCTCGCCCGCGGCGATGGCGGTGTCGGCGACGACGATGGTCGCGGTCGGGCGCACGGTGTCGATGGCGTAGTTATTGGAATCGGTGGTGCCGACGCCAGCGTTGCCCGAGACGTTGACGACACCGGTATTGTCCAGGGTGATCAGGTTGCTGGTATCGGCAATACTCGCACTCGGTGTGAACGTAGCCGTCCACGTGACGCCGCCGTCGGAGGACGACACATTGCTCAGCGTGCCGTTGCTGACGGTCAGGTCGCTGTTGTCGAAACCGCTCACCGCTTCGTTGAAGGTGATGGTCACCTGGCTGGTTTCACCGATGCTCAGGGACGTATCGGCCACCACGATGGTCGCGGTCGGCACCTGGGTATCGACGGTGTAGTTGGCGGAGTTGCTGGTGCCGGTACCGGCGTTGCCGGCCGCGTCGCTCACGCCGCTGTTGTCCAGGACGATCAGGTTGGTGGCGTCCCGCGTACCGGTGGCCGGGGTGAAGGTCGCCGTCCAGGTAATGCCGCCATCGCTGCTGCTCACGGCGCTCAGCGTGCCATTGGCCACGCTCAGGTCCGAATTGTCGAAACCGCTGACCGCCTCGCTGAAGGTGATGGTCACCAGTGAGGTTTCGCCGACGCTGAGGTTGCTATCGGCCATCACGATGGTCGCGGTCGGGCGCAGGGTATCGACAGCGTAGTTGTTCGAATCCGCAGTGCCGGTGTTGATGTTGCCCGCCACATCGGCGATCGAGCCACTGTTGAGGCTGATCAGGTTGGTACTGTCGCTGATTCCCGCACTCGGGGTGAAGGTCGCGGTGAAGGTAATGTTGTCGCTGGTACTCAGCCCGCTCAGGGAACCATTGGCCACGGTCAGGTCCGCCAGGGTGAAGCTCGTCACGGCCTCGCTGAAGGTAATGGTCACCAGCGAGGTTTCGCCAATGGCAACGGTTGGGTCGGCCATGACGATGGTCGCGGTGGGGCGCACGGTGTCGACCACGTAGTTATTGGAATCGGTGGTGCCGACACCTGCGTTGCCCGCGCCGTTGATCAAGCCGGTATTGTCCAGCGTGATCACGTTGCTGGTATCGGAAATGCTCGCGCTCGGCGTGAACGTGGCCGTCCAGGTGACGCCGCCGTCGGTGGACGACACATTGCTGAGCGTGCCGTTGCTGACCGTCAGGTCCGCGTTATCGAAACCGCTCACCGCCGAATTGAAGGTGATGGTCACCTGGGTCGTTTCACCGATTCCCAGCGTACTGTCGGCGACCACGATGGTCGCGGTCGGCACATTGGTGTCGACCTGGTAGTTGTTGGAGTTGGTCGTGCCGGTGCCGGTATTGCCCGCGGCATCGCTGACGCCGGTGTTGTTCAGGGTGATGACGTTGGAGGTGTCGCTGACACCGAGCGCAGGCGTGAACGTCGCCGTCCAAGTGATGCCACCGTCGCTGCTGCTGACCGCACTCAGCGTGCCATTGGCCACGCTCAGGTCCGAATTGTCGAAACCACTGACCGCCTCGGAGAACGTAATGGTCACCAGTGAGGTTTCGCCGACGCTCAGCGCGGTATCGGCCACCACGATGGTCGCGGTCGGACGCAGCGTGTCGACGGCGTAGTTGTTGGAGTCGGTGGTACCGCTGCCAGCGTTGCCCGCCCCGTCCGTGACGCCGGAGTTGCCCAGGGAAATCAGGTTGCTGGCATCACTGGTGCCGACGCTCGGCGTGAAGGTGGCGGTGTAGGTGATGTTGTCGCTGGTGCTCAACCCGCTCAGGCTACCATTGGCGACCGTCAGGTCAGCGAGGGTGAAGCCGGTCACCGCCTCGCTGAAAGTGATGGTCACCACCGAGGTTTCGCCCAGGGCGACGGCCGTATCGGCGACGACGATGGTGGCGGTGGGGCGCGCCGTGTCGATGGCGTAGTTGTTGGAGTCGGTGGTACCGCTGCCGGCGTTGCCGGCGGCGTCCGCCACGCCGGTGTTATCCAGGGTGATCAGGTTGGTGGCGTCGCTGGTGCTGGCGCTCGGGGTCAGTGTCGCGGTCCAGGTGATACCGCCGTCGCTGGTGCTCAGCCCGGTCAGGGTGCCGTTGGCGACCGTCAGGTCGGCAGTGGTGAAGCCGGTCACTGCCTCGTTGAAGGTGATGGTCACCAGCGAGGTTTCGCCGATTCTCAAGGCGTTGTCGGCGACGACGATGGTCGCGGTCGGGCGCGCGGTGTCGACGGCATAGTTGTTGGAACTGGTGGTGCCGGTGCCAGCGTTACCGGCCGCGTCCAGTACGCCGGTATTGGCCAGGACAATCAGGTTGGTGGCATCGCTGATGCTGGCGCTTGGGGTGAGCGTCGCGGTCCAGGTGATACCGCCGTCGCTGCTGCTCAGCCCGCTCAGGGATCCATTGGCAACGGTCAGGTCGGCCAGGGTGAACCCCGTCACCGCCTCGCTGAAGGTAATCGTCACCAGGGAGGTTTCACCGATGTTCAGCGCGTTGTCGGCCACCACGATCGTGGCGGTCGGGCGCAGGGTGTCGATCGCGTAGTTGTTCGAGTCGGTGGTGCCGGTACCGACGTTGCCGGACAGGTCGGCAACGCCGCTGTTGCTCAACGTGATCAGGTTGCTGGTATCGCTCACGCTGGCGGTCGGGGTCAGCGTTGCGGTCCAGGTGATACCTCCGTCGCTGGTGCTCAGCCCGGTGACCGTGCCGTTGGCCACCGTCAGGTCAGCGGTGGTGAAACCACTGACCGCCTCGTTGAACGTGATCGTCACCAAGGATGTTTCACCGGCGCTCAGCGCCGTGTCAGTCACCACGATCGTGGCGGTCGGCAGCACGGTGTCGATCGCGTAGTTGTTGGAGTTGGTGGTGCCAACGCCGTCGTTGCCACTCAGGTCCGCGACACCGGCATTGTTCAGCACCACCAGATTGGTGGTGTCGGTGACAGCGGCGTCGGGTGTCAGGGTTGCTGTCCAGGTGATACCGCCGTCACTGCTGCTCAGGCCGCTGAGGGTGCCATTGGCTACCGTCAGGTCGGCCGTGGTCAAGCCGCTGACCGCCTCGGAAAAGGTGATGGTCACCAGCGAGGTTTCACCGTTCCTGAGGGCCGTGTCAGATACCACGATGGACGCCGTCGGCGCCACGGTGTCGTTGACCACGTAATTATTCGAATCGGTGGTGCCCACCCCGGCGTTACCGGCCAGGTCCGCCACACCGGTGTTGTTCAAGGTGATGATGTTGGTGGTATCGGCGATGTTACTTGCCGCCGTCAGCGTACCGGTCCAGGTGATGCCGCCGTCGCCGCTGGTCAGCGTGCCGATGGTGCCGTTCTGTACGGTCAGGTCCGCCGCGGTCAGCCCGGTCACCGCCTCGGAGAAGGTGATGGTCACCTGCGACGTGCCGCCAGAGTTCAGGTTGGTGTTGGCCACCACGACCGTCGCGGTGGGCGGCGTTTCGTCCGGCACATAGTTGGTATTGATGGTGCCGCCGTCGCCATAGACGTTGGCCACCGAACTCGGCGAGACACCTGCCGTGCCGGCACTCGTTCCACCGGTGCCGCTGCCACCGACGTTGCCGGCCAGGGCCGCGAAGTTGGCCGCGGTGATCAGGATCGAACCCTTGTTCCAGATCGCACCGACACCCACGCCACCGGCACCGCCCGCCTGGGTGTAACCACCACCGGCACCGCCGCCACCGCCACCACCGCCCGCGCCGATGTTGTTGGAGATGACCGAGTTGCCGATGATCCGCAGGGTTGCGCCCGTGTCGTTGTAGATACCGCCAACCGCGCCACCGCCGGCACCGCCGATGTCGTTATAGCCATCGCCGCCACCGCCGCCGCCGATGGACAACCCGCCGCTGCTGGCCGTGCCACCGGAGGAGCCGGTGCTGTAGCCGGCATAGACAGCGCCGCCGGCACCGCCGGTCGCGGAGCCGCCACGCCCGCCGATGTTGAAGAAGCCGCCACCGGCACCGCCCTGGTTGGTAGAGCCCAAGGAACCCGAGGAGTTGAGCGTATCGCCGCCACGCCCGCCGATCCCGCCGCCGAGCGCACCACCGCCACCGCCACCACCACCTGCATATTCCGGCGTCACACCACCGCCGCCGCCACCGCCCGCCGCCACGTTAGCCGTGACCGTGACGTTACGCAGGGTCAAGGTACCCGCGTTGTTGATCCCGCCGCCCTTGGCCACCAGCGCATCGTCACCACCGTTACCGCCGTTGCCCGACACAACGCCGCGGGTAATCACCAAACCATCGAGGGTGGCCGTGGTGCCGGCCGTCACGCTGATCACCTGGGTGCGGAACTGCCCGTCCAGGGTGACATCGGCGACGTTGTCGTTGTTGAGATCGCCGTCGATCGTGATGTTCTGGTTCACCACCAGCACCTGGGTCAAGGCAACGGTCATGCTGCTGTTGAAGGTGACGATGTCGCCGTTCTGCGCAGAACCCAAGGCCGCGCGCAAGGAGCCCACGCCGGAATTGGCATTGTTGGTGGCGGTCCAGGTGGCCAGGCCCCACTGGTATTCACTCATGGCATTGGCCGACAGCACGTTGGCGCTTTCGATGTTGCCGGTGGCGATCTCCAGGTCCCAGTCACCGCCGACGCCAGTGCGATCGTCGGAAGCCGCCACGTCACGCCCGGTCAACTGCGCCAATGAATCCACCAGGCTCAGGCCACGCTCGCCTTCGGCGGTGTAGCAGCCGTAGATCAGGATATCGCCGCCGGCGTTCATGTCCTGGCCGATCTGCGCCAGCACTTCGCTGCGGGCCTGGACGTTGTCCGCCGACAGGTAGCTGTTGCCCAGCCACAAATCACCGGCGTTACCGTGGGCGATGATCTGCACCGAGCTGACGCCCTGGTGGGTGTCCAGGTAATCGGCGATCTGTTGCAGGCCGTCCTTGGTGGCATCCAGTTGCACCACCTGGGTCCCAGGCGCCACGCCTTCGAGCAGGTTGGCGGAATCCTTGACCCGGGAATCGACGAACACCACGCTCTTGCCGGGAACGGCAGCCTGGGTGGCATCGACCTGGCCTTGGGGTGCATGACTATCGGCAGGCTGGTCCGCTGTGGGCGTCTTGGCCGCCTCGGCAGTCGGATGAGCGTCCGGTTGCGCGGCATCGGCCACGGTCGCCGCCACCGCGCCGTCGAACAGCATTCGCGGCTCCAGGGACATGATCATTGGCGATGCCAGGGCCTGTGCGCCCTCGGTTACCCGCGATTTGCCTTTGCTCCACCACATGACGATCACCTGGACTCGAACTTCTTGAACACAAATGAAAAAAACCGCAGTCAGCTGACGGCGGCGTCGGTTTTCATACGAATGACATTGGCGGCGCTTGCGGACCCATCGCGCCAAAACGACAACTCGGCATACTTTTCAAACAGATCCGGCGGCAACAAGGTCCGCCGGGCTTGCGGCGCGACCTTGGGCTTGACCTTGTGCAGGCCGGCAACGCCCAGGGCCTGGTCGAAGGCCGGCGCGTCGTAGGTCAAGTGATTGAAATCGTGCTCGAACCAGGGCTCGCCGATAAACTCGTACACCAGTCGCATGACCCGCTCCGGTGCCTGGCTCAGCAGGTCGTAGTCAACGACCAGCAGCGACTCGGCGTTCTCGCCGTAATAGGCCTCTTTGAGCGCCGTCCAGGCAAGCCCCACCAGACGATTGCGCTGGGCCAGGGTTTCGCAGCGGCTGTAGACGGTGTTGCGCTCGTCATCGTCGTTGAACAGCTTGGTGTTCTCGAACGGATTGGCACGATAAAGGCGCTCCAGGCTGTCGAGGATCCAGGCAACGTTGCGCACGCAAGCGATGGTCTTGGCCTGGGGAAACAGGTCCTGCAGGGCAGGCAAACGGGCACACCATTGGCGATTGGTGTCGAAGATGACCGGTTTATCGGCTTTGTCGGCGTAGTAGGAATCGAAGAGGCCACGCAACAGGCGGCGGCGCAGGTCGGTGTCGATCACCGAACCGAACTCGCTGCCGGCGCTGCATTGTTGCAGGACGCTGCTGAACAGCGAACCGACGGGACTGGTCATGCCGGCATGAAAACGCGGGTTCTGCAGCAAAATGGCAGAAAGCAGGGTCGAGCCTGAGCGCGGCAAACCGGAAATAAAGTGAAACTGCGGCAATCCCTTCACCTGTTTGTAGTCCTTTTGTATCGCGAAGCGTAGCCGAGGAAACAATCTTCGCCTAGTGGTACTTTGACATCAACATCAGCCAATTTTGTAAAAAAGATGGACGGTATAGCGGTGATGCGAACCTGAATCGATTAAGCCGGTCGACAACATTTTTCCTCTATTGCTGCCCTGCAGAATGAGACATCCCCGTCTACGCTCAGCCGTGCGTGACCAGGCCAGGGAATGAAGGCGTCGGGCTGACCGCACTACCCTCCCTTGGATCCTGGCGGCATTGCCATACCAATAATCTGAAGGGATGAGGAATCTATGGAAGTATTTATGGGCACCATCCAACCGTTTGCCTTTAACTTCGCCCCCAATGGGTGGGCTCAGTGCAACGGGCAGAGCCTCCCAATTGCCCAGTACCAGGCTTTGTTCTCCTTGCTCGGCACGTATTACGGAGGCAACGGCACCACCAACTTCATGCTCCCCAATCTGCAAGGCCGCCTGCCGCTGGGACAAGGCAACGGCCAGGGTCTGACGCCGCGGGTCATGGGCGAAGTCTCCGGCACCGAAAACGTCACTGCAACGATCAACAACCTGCCCGCCCACACTCACACCCTGGCGGGACTCACCGCCTCCACCACCCTGCAACTGGCAAACCCGGCCAGCAACCCGGTGAATACGCCGACGGCCACCAACTCGTTCATCGGCACCTCGGGCACCGGGCCTGGCTCGGCGGCGATTTATTCCGACCAGATCGGCGCCTCACCAGTGCCGGTCAAGGGCGTGAGCACGAGCATCGACGGCACGATTTCCCCCGCGGGCAACGGCTTGCCAATGGCGGTCATGAACCCGTTCCTGGTGGTCAACTTCAGTGTCGCCTTGAACGGTCTATTCCCAAGCCGTAACTGATGAACCGCCGGAGGGCTGCGGTCCTCCGGCCTTTTGGAGTGTCGACATGCTGCAACAGGTTCATAGCCGCCATTTCCAACCGCTGCTGGGCCAGACCGGCAGCCTGACCCTGCCCGACGGCAGTTGCCTGCCGGTGCGCTTCGAAACCCTTGAAGAAACACCTCGGGCGAAGATGCCGAACACCGAGCGCATGCCCTTCAGCGTCGAGTTCAACAGCCTGGAGAGCACCGCGTTCGTGGACGGCCTGTGCGGGCTGGAGGTGCCGGAACTGGGCAAGATCGAGGGGGTGTTCGTATCACGGATGCCGCCCATGGGACGGGATCCGGCGCTGGGATACTTCTACATCGCGTTTAACTAAAGACTGATGATTCCCTGTGGGAGCAAACCCGCTCCCAC
>NZ_JBAMDJ010000053.1:0-40434 GCF_036961705.1 Pseudomonas sp. 3JA | reverse complement strand
AAGCCGGTATTCCTGCGTTAAACCAGACCGCGAAAGCGGTTTTTTTTCGCCCTGAATAAGCCCCCGTCCTGGGGGCTTTTGCATTTTGAGGTGCTGAATGTCCGTACTTTCCGAAGGTCGAGCCGCTGCCTGGCTATGGCTCGACTTTATCCCTGCTGTGGTGCAGTGGCTGATATTGCTGGTGGTGCGCCTGGTGCTGATCGTTGTTGGCCTGGTGGTGGCGGCGTTTGCCATTCCCTTCGCTGTGCCGGGCTATTCGCTGAGTGATGGCCGCCTGATCGTCAACTTGCCGAGCTGGGCCTGGCTGTTCGGTAACGACTTCGACGGCCTGGATGGCGATAAGCGGCAATGGTGGGCCGACAACTGCGACGCCCTGGTGTTGTTTGGCCTGTTTCCCCTGGTGCGTCGCCTCGGCGTTCCGGTCGGGCCGTTACCCGTAACGTCTTGGCTTTCGCGCTGGTGGTGGGCAGCGGTACGCAACCCGGTCAATAACCTGCGCCTGGTGGCCGGGATCAGTTGCCCGGTTGCTGAATGCGATTTTGCCTATCTGGGCCAATACAGCGTCGAGGATAAGCCCGGCAAAGGGGGTTGGCAGTTCGTCAGGGCGACGCGGCGGGGTGGCCTGTCCCGCTGGTATGGCTTTTATGCCGTTCGTGAGCTGAGCAGTACCACAGCGCGCGTGGTGCGCCTGGGCTTCAAGGTCAAGCCGGAGCATCAAGGCAGCGCCGAGCCGGCCAAGGGCATGACCTTCAAGGTCAACTTAGCCAAAGAAATCTAGCGTCGGGCCGTCGGCGCCTGGCATCGCATCAAGGCCCCCAGTCGGGGGCTTTTTCTTTACTGGAGTAAAACCAATGGCAGCAGATTACCTGCACGGGGTTGAACAGTACTTCCTCGAAAACCTCGAGCGTCCTATTGAGGTCCTGGCAGCCTCGACCATCGGCCTGGTGGCCACCGGCGATGATGCCGACCCGCTGGTGTTCCCGCTCAACGTTCCGGTTCTGTGCAACAGCGACAAGCTGATCGCCAAGGCGGGCACGACTGGCACCCTGCGCAACGCACTGAAGGACATCTACCGCCAGACAGGCGCTGTGGTGGTGGTCGTGCGCGTGGCTTCTGACGACGAAGAGGCGCCGCAGTTGGCCAGTGTGGTCGGCAACGTCGATAACGAAACCGGCCAATACACCGGCCTCAAGGCGCTGTTGGCTGCTGAATCGGTGGTCGGCGTGCGTCCGCGTTTGATCATCGCCCCGGAGTTCAGCCACCTGGTGGGCATCGGCGCCGAAATGGAGGCTGTCGCCAAGAAGCTGAACGCTATTCCTATCATCGACGGTACGCAAAGCGGCTACTCGGCGGTAATCGCGGAGTGCGCTTTGTACAAGGAAGCGCTGTTCGTCAATTGCGGCGTCAAGCTGCTGGACGATGACACGGGCCAGGTAGTGACCCGCAAGGCCTCGGCCACTGTGGCGGGTCATATCGTGCGGGTGGACAACGAAGAGGGCTATTGGCATAGCCCGTCGAGCCGCAAGATTTTCGGGATCCTCGGCACCGACGAAGTGATCGACCACGCCATCGGCAGCACGACCAGCAAGGCCAACCTGTACAACAGCAAGAACGTCACGACCATCGTTAACCAGCAAGGCGGCTGGTACCTGTACGGCAACCGCCTGGCGAACAAGGTGATGCTTCCACATCAACGGATTCGCTACATCGTTGGCGATTCGATCCTGTATGCACACCAAGAATTGCTGGATCGCAACATCACCAAAGGCTATGTCGACGGTGTGAAAAATCGAGTGAACAAGCTGCTGCGCCGGCTGATGTCCCGTGAGGTGATCAGCGGCGGTGAATGCTGGGTCGATAAGGAACTCAACGTCGCCGCCATCGGCACCGCCCAGGTGTATTGGGATTACGACTTGGGCTTCTACGACGTGGCCGAGCGCATGACGTTCCGCCAGCACGTTACCACGCGCTACAACGAAGCCATTTTTGAATAAGGGGTGATCTATGGGCGCAAAGCTGCCTAGCGTTTTGGTCGACATGAATTCGTTCTTTCAAGACGAATCCTTTGCCGGCCTGTGCAATACCGTCGCGTTGCCGAAGATCGTAACCAAGACTATGGACGCGGTGATGTCTGGCGTTGCCGGTGACATTGAGCGCGATTTGGGCCGGCTGGAGAAGCTGGAAGCCGAGGTCACCATTTCCGACTACCCGGAGAAGGTTACCGACTTGCTCGGTTCGCGTGAGAGCCGCGACGAAGTCTTCACCCTGCGCGGCGCGCTCGACCGTGATGGGGTGATTAAAACCGTGGTCGTGCGTATGCAAGGCTTCTGGAAATCGGCCGAGTTCAACGAGTGGGCCCCGGAGAAAGAAGCAACTATGAAGTTCGCCATTGCGGTCGACTTCTTTCACTTCGAGGTTGATGGCTCGGAGCGCATCTACATCGACAAGCTGAACAACATTTTCCGCGTCAATGGCAAAGACCGGAACAAGGAAATTCGCCAGGCGCTGGCCCAATAGGGCCGGCGTTTTTTCTTTCTGAACCCCCGAATTTTAAGGATTTAAACCATGGCTAATCCGGTAGTACTGACCCGTCCAATCAAGCGTGGCGAAACTGAAATCACTGAGGTAACCATGCGCGAGCCCGGTGCTGGCGAATTGCGCGGTCTGGACATGTTCGATGTCATTCGCATGAACGTCACCGCCCATCGCACGTTGGTGCCACGTATCGCCAACATCACCGCCAACGAGTACGACATGCTTGCCCCGAAAGACCTGATGTCCCTGCAAACGGAGGTGGTCGCTTTTTTCATGGAGTGACCGCCGTCCCGCGCGACGTGATGGAGGCAGAGGCCGACATCTTTCTGGTCTTCACGGGCTGGGACGCGCTGACGACGGTTCACATGTCGCTTACGGAGTTGATGCGCTGGCACCGCATCGCCCTGGAGCGCTACGAGCAAGGCAAGGCCGGGCAGTCCTGATGGGCGGCCCGGCCCTTTTTTTATGGGGTGGGAGAAATGTCTAACTCTATGCGGCTCAACCTGATTATGGGCCTGGTGGATAAAATCACGGCGCCCATTCAGAAAGTCACCGGCGAAACGACCCGGATGGGCGACAAGATCAAGGCGACCCAGGCAGAGCTATCCAGGCTGGGCAGCACGACAAAGGACATTGAGCACTTCAAGGCCCTACAGGAGCGCGGTGCCAAAACAAGCGCCGCCTTGGCTGAGGCACAAGCCAAGGCAAGAGCCCTGGGACAACAGATGGGCGCTACGGCCGAGCCTTCGCGCAAGATGACCGCCGAGTTCGAGCGGGCTACCGCCCAGGTCAAGCGCTTGCAGGCCCAGCAGCAGGCCGAACGCCTGGAGCTGCAACAGACGGGCGCCCGGCTGAAAGAGACCGGCGTCAGTACCGGTAAGCTGACCGAGGCGACGCGGCGGATTGAGGTCCAGACCAAGCGCTATAACGATCAGTTGGCCAAAGAGCAGAAGGCCCTGGATGCGGTCGCCGAGAAACAGAAGCGACTGGGCGAGATAAAGAAACGTAACAGCGACATGCGGATGTCGGCCACCGCTGACGCCGTGGGTGTGGGGGCGGCGGTATTCAGTATTAAGCAACTGGTCGACGCCTATGGTGAGGTGGCCTCTGCCCAGGGGGAAATCGCGTCGCTTGGGATTGATACCAAGGGTATCGACGTTATCACCGCCAAGGCGAAGGCTTTTTCGAACCAGTGGGCGGGCACCACTACGCCCGAATTCATCCGGGCTGCATACGACATCAAGTCCGCTATTTCCACGATCAGCGATGAAGCGGTCGGCGAATTTACCCGTATTGCAGCGCTTACCGGCCAGGCCACCAAATCCAGTACGGCCGAAATGACAAGCCTGATGGCCACCGGCTACGGTATTTACCGACGCCAGTTTGACCAGTTCGGCGCCGGCGTGGTGACGGGCTGGAAGAACCTTTCGGCCGAAGAGCGCGACATCAAGTTTGGCGAGTACTTCGCGGCGGGTATCTCGGCCACCGCGAACCTGTACAAGACTGATGGCCCGCAGATGGCCGCCGCCATTTCCAACCTGGGCGCGGCCGCGACGTCGGCAAACGTGAGCTTTGCCGAACAGCTAGCCATCATGGGGCAGCTACAAACCACCATGACGGGCAGTGAGGCCGCCACCAAATACCGGGCATTCCTCACGGGAGCCGCCGGCGCTGGCAAGAAGCTGGGCCTATCGTTTCTCGACGCTGAAGATAATTTGAAGCGTATGCCTGACATCTTGGCCACGATCCAGAAAAAGTATGGGAAAACGCTCGACGCACTGGAGTCGCAAGAGCTGAAAGAGGCTTTCGGTACGGATGAGGCCATCTCGCTGATTAAATTGCTGTACCCCGAGATTGACACCCTACGCGGCAATATCGACACCATGGGTAAGAGCCTGAAGGGTGGTTTGACCGAAGTAGAGAAGATGGCGGCCACGATGAACGCCGGCCCGGCCGAAGCCTTCAAACGTCTCAGCCAGCGCACCAGCAATGCCAGCGCAACCATTGGTCAGGTGTTCGCCCCGTCCATGATCTATGCCGCCGGCGTGTTGGGAGACTTGGCGTTGTGGGTCGCCGGCCTGGCCGAGCGCTTCCCGTTCCTAACCCAAGTATTGGCCTACGCCGTCATCGGGCTTGTCTCGCTCGGCGCGGCGAGTATTGCGGGTCGCTTTGCGTTTTCCCTTATGTCTGACGGGGTGATGATGGCAGGGCGCGCCCTGGCGTTCTTCACGCTGACGAACCTGCGCGCGCAGGCCGTGTTACTCGTAACGCGAATTCGCGCACATGCCGCCGCTGCCGGCGTCTTGTTGATGGGCGTCGCGTCGCGGACCTATGCCATAGCCGCCGCGATCATGACCGCCGCGCAATGGGCATTAAACGTGGCCCTGTCGGCTAACCCTATTGGGTTGATCATCATCGGTATTACGGCACTGATAGCCGCGGTGGTTTTGATGGTGCGCTATTGGGAGCCGCTTTCCGCGTTCTTTGCAGGCTTGTGGGAGAGCATCAAGGCGGCGTTTGCGGCGGGTTGGGACTTCATTAAATCGCTGTTGATGTTTTCGCCCCTGGAGTTGCTGATTCAACTGTGGGGGCCTTTGTCCGGTTTCTTTGGGGGGCTGTGGGAGAACATCAAGTCGGTATGTGCCGCTGGTTGGGACATGGTCAAGGGAATGCTTTCCTTCAATCCCCTTGAGCCAGTGATGCAGGCTTGGGCGCCTCTGACGGAGTTTTTCTCAACGTTATGGGATGGCATCAAGAACGCATGCGGGTCAGCTATCGAATGGATTGCCGGCAAGATCATGGGGCCGATTGAGGCCGTCAAGAACTTTGCCGGCGGGATCTTCGGCAGCGACTCGCCAGCGGCGGCAACCCAGCCAGCGGCAGCAGCGGCCGCCGCCGCAGCTGGGCCCGACGGTTCGCCGCCTGTGCCGGGTGGGTCGCGCGTGGCGGCTGTCGGTGGCGTGGCGTCTCCGGCCGGGAAGGATGCCGCGCCGCAACCGGTTAACCAATACGGCGGTATTACCGTTAACGCCGCGCCTGGAATGTCAGAAGAGCAGGTCGCGAAGAAGGTTCGGGCTGAGCTGGATGCCCGGGACCGACAGGCAGCCCGTGGTCAGCGCGGGCGCCTGGCGGACAACGCTACTTAGCGATTTAGCGAAATAGCTACGCCGCCTTCGGGCGGCTTTTTCGTGGGGGCTATATGGCCGAAGTAATGATGGCGCTGGGCGACTTTCGCTTCAGCGTGAAAACAGCCGAGTACCAAAGCCTAACGACCTCGATGGCGTGGCGCTGGGCCAAAAAGGACCGTTACAAACATAAGCCTGGCAAGCAGTTTCACGGGCCAGACAGCACTACCAAGACCCTGGAAATAACAATCCATCCGCAGAGCCGCGCCGACGTGGTGCTGTTCGATCGCTTGCGCGTTATGGGTGACGCTGGCGAGCCGCTGCGCCTGGTTGCGGGTGGCTCGGCCCTGGTCGATGGCGAGCTGAAGCAATCCGGCGCCGACCTGGGGTTATGGGTTATCGAGAGCCTGAACGTGGCCGACGATCATTTCATGCAGGACGGCACGCCCCTGGTACGCAAGGGCTCGTTGTCCATTTCCGAATACGGCGAAGACGAGGTGTAAGCGATGCAGTACCGCACCCGCCCCGGCGATATGCTCGATGCCATCTGCTACCGCTACTACAGCGGCCGCCCCGGGGCGACCGAGGCGGTGTTAGAGGCTAACCCCTTCCTGTGCCAGAAAGGCCCTGTGCTGCCTGACGGCCTTCTGATCGACCTGCCCGAGCTTCCGGCGGCTGTTGAACCTGGCCAAGTGTCGCTATGGGATTAATCCGTCCCCGTGACGGGGGCGAATAGACCTTGGGTTCCTGGCGATACGTGGTTTTATTTTTCTGCGCGGCGCATTTCACCCTCCGATTTGGGGGGGCTTCGTGCTTGCACTTACAAAGTGAGGGGCCCAACGCGGCCCATAACCTAGGGGTAAGTCATGGCGAAAGCAGACTATCGAATCACCGCAAACGACGCGGACATTACGGGGATGATCCGTAAGCGCTTTATCAAGCTGACGCTTCAGGATTCCGCCGGCGAGGACAGCGACACGGTGGCCATTGAATTGGACAACCGCGACAGCATGATCCGCTTGCCGGCAACAGGCGCTGAACTGAAGGTGTGGATTGGCGAGCCTGGTGCCCTGGTCTTCAAGGGCGCTTATCAAGTCGACGAGCTGGAAGTGCCGCTAGATGACGAAGCCCTGGTGATACACGGCAAGGCCGCCAAGATGTTAGGGGGGATCAAGTCGCCCCGAGACGCGACGTTCGACGATATGACGCTGGGCGCGCTGGTGGCCAAGATTGCGAAAGAGCACGGCTATGAAGCTGCCGTGGCGCCGGAGCTGGCTGGGCATGTGTTCAAGCACATTGACCAGCGCGCCGAGTCTGACATGAACCTACTGACGCGGTTGTCGCGTGACCTGGGCGCGGTGGCCAAGCCGGTCGGTGGCAAGCTGGTAGTTGTGCCCAAGGGCCAGGCTAAGAGCGTAAGCGGCAAGGCCCTGTCGGCTGTTTCGATCAGCGACCCGAAGAACAGCAGCGGTCGCGTTACGATTCAAGAGCGTAACGACTACAGCTCTACGGTCGCGTACTGGTTCGACGAAAAGGAGCAACGCAAGGTCCCGGCCGTGGCCGAAGTCGTCGAAGGGAAGGTTGCGGTTCCCGGTGAAAAACCCAGTAGCCCGGGCCAGGCAGAAGAGGACGCGGCCAAGGCGGGAGGCCCGCGCTACATCATTCGGAAAACCTACCCGGACCAAAAAAGCGCCCAGGAAGCGGCAGCGGCCAAGCTGAAGCAGATGCAGCGGGGTAAGTCGACCATGTCCATTACCCGGCCGCTGACCCCGCAAATCGTAGCAGAGGGGCAAATTGTGCTCAGCAATCACACGGCCTGTGCCAACCGCGTGTGGGCCGTTGAGTCGGTTACCCATGTCATTGGATCGGGCGAGGTGGCATCGACCTCGGTGGAATGCGTGACGCCGTCTAAGTAACAAGGCGTTACGCCATTACTGTATATATATCCATATGTTTTAGGCTTGAGTAGAATGCCGCGCATTGGCGTCAACAAGGATTGAAAAAAATGACACACAACGGAAACCCTTTGATAGGTACGACCAACGGCGATACCATCGCTGGAATTCACGATTACATGACATGGTTGTTGCAGGTCACTGACAACGACGACCAGACCCCCAAAGGCATGATTTGCTCATTGCGGCTAGTCTTGGGGGCAGTCGGCAGCCTGAAGGCGCCGGAGGAAGAGAAAAAAACTTGAACACTTTTAGTGTTGCGAGGCGAGCAGCGTGGTATATTCCCGCTGGTTGGCCTGGTGGCCACAGAGTGAAGAAGTAGATAAAACAAGGGTTTAGAAAAGAAAAAAGCCCGGGGTTGGCGCCCCAGGCTTTTTGGAGATCGGCGAGAAAGAAACTCTACGCGACCGCAGCAAGGTCAGAGTTTAGCCGTCGGTCTTCTTCTAAGCAAGCGTATTGCTCAGGGGAAAGAGTCAATGACCGACATAACGACCTGTCTGGGTCGGCCTTCCATCATGTGGGGGCGGATGCCTTACCCGCACTCGGGGGAAAACCTGGGGACGGGAAACCGTTGTGGGCATGACCCACTCAAGCCGGAATTCCATCTCTTCAATGAGCCGGACTGGTCAGCCTCAATTCCCCAGGTCATGCGCAAGCTGATCGAGGCGGTAAAGGGCTATTACTACTCCCCGCTACACATCCTCCCCAGCCTGGGCAATCTGAACGGACGGCGTAACAAGTCTGGCGACCCCCGCAAGAACCGATCAGAAGCCCGCGCCGCCGAAGTGCTGGTTATGCGTGCCATCCTGTATTTCACGGACTACGCGTCGTTACGGGTGGGTACGCCGAAGGCGGACGGCCAGTTCATCGCGCGCAGTTGTGTGGAGCTGGCCAGGGTGGCCGGCTTACTGAAGGACAAGAAAACCCCGGACGAGCCCGACGAGCCCTCAGAGCGTTTCTGGCGGGCCTTCAGGCGCCTGCGCAAGGCGGGCGCCTTCGATGTTCATTTGCAGTACGTCGAAAAGCCAGACGGCAGCAAGCGGGCCCGGCCGGCGATCAAGCGGTTAAATGAGAACTTCCTTGTCGCCCTGGGCGCCGTTTCGTTCGAGGCCCTGAAGAAGTTTCGCACCCATTGCTCGAACGAGTTGAAGAAGCTTCGCAGGGGCTACAAAGAGAAGTTCCCTCGGGAGTCTGACGCCGAGAAGGCCCGTAGCGGTTTGCGCCGTGCCCAGGGCGAAGACGGCGTCATAACATTTGCCGTTGGCACGCGTCGCGCCAAGACCGTCAACTACGACGACGCGAAAGCGGAATACGCGTCGGAGATCCGCGACAGGCATGCTGAGCTGTTGCGTAGCAATCCTGACCTATCGCAACCGGAAGTCGCGCGCCGCGTCATGCGGGAGTTCCCTGCCTTCGATGACTGGCTACGAGAACGCCAGGGCGGTTAACCCACCGCCCCCTCCCCTACCCCCTCCTTTGCGCTGTCTGACCTGACAGCGCCTTGCCGTGCCTGCCTGGTGCGGTTTATCCCCCTGACGCTTCGCTACGCTGCCTGGCTGCCCCCAAGCCGGCTCATTTTTGGGTGTTTTCAGGCCGGCGCGCGCGCCCAAGAAGGCGCCGGCCGCCGGCAGTGCTTTTAGATGAAATATTAAGTGTTGCCATTGCGAATTTAGCCGTTCCAGGGTGTTTTTAGGTCCCCCCTGTGCTTCTGCTGTTACTTCTGCAAGAAGAATCTTTAGGTCTAACCTCAGCTTCGCAGTGGTTAGCCCTTCTTTAAATGCCTCGGCAAGCCGAGATCCTGTTTATGACGCAGCCGTCCCGGCTGCAACAATGTCGCCCGCAGTTCGTGCCTACGGCACGGCGGGACGTGAAGGCCAGCAGCGCCGCCGCCATTCCTCCAGTTTAAGGCCCGTTCCAGTTGCTGCACGCCAACCAACTACGCGCCCGGCCGCACACCCTGCTATGGCGTTTCGCGCCTTCACGCGCCTGCCTACGGCTTGCGCCGCTACGCGTCGCGGTCGATCAGGTTGGGGGGTGGGCTTGCACTGTCGTGGGCTTGCTGGCTTCCCCTGGGCGCGGCTGGGACGTTTTCGAAGGAAGGCAATACGTTTCCGGCGGGTACCCTCTCGCGTGCGTTGGATCGTGCGTTGCAATGGGTAATTCGCCCTGGTCGCCCAGGGCGGACAATCATAGGTGGCCGGGATGTGCTCGGGCATCGAGCACAAGGTTTTGCCCTGGTAGAAAATCGCATTCGTAGACGTGTGCCTGATAGGCACCGAAACCGTTCTGAAACTCCACCTTGTCGCCAATGTAAGTTAGCGAGCCCTTGTCCTTGTTGAGCCATCGGAACTTTGGAAATTTTCCCTCCAAGGTGCCGTCGGTCCAACGTGCGGTGTAGCTGGCCAGGCGTTCTACTCGTGGCTTGCATTGGGCCGTGGCCTGCATCACGTTTTTGTCGCCCCAGCATTGCAAGTCTGCATTACAGTCGGTCGAGGCTTGCGCCTGGTCGCTGTTGTTGCTGCCGGTGCATTTGACCGCAACGAAGGCAATCAAGCCCACGACGACCAGTCCGACAATCACGTCCTTCATTTTGAGGCCGGGGCTTTTGACGCCACAGTGCGGGCAGACCTCGGCTTTGTTCGATACTTCCTTGTGGCATTCCTTGCATTTTGTAATGGCCATACGGCTTGGCTCCTCTGTGTTGGCGGCCGGCATTATCGCCATCTGCACCGCAGAACGGAATTTTGCCGCGTGCGCTCGCAAGCTAAATAGCTATTGAGCTAAATAGCTGTAGACTTATGAGTTCTTTCGACTGGCGACAGCTTTGGGGGTGAGAGTGTTTGTTTTGGTAGCGCGTGACGGGTCACGCTTGAACAGTGAAGCGGTTGAATTAACCCATGCTTGTATCGAGGCGTTGCGTGTCGACGCAGTGCTGGAGAGGGATGGCCAGGTGGTGGACCGCTTGGGGTCCCTGGGGCTCGGCCGGCCTGGTTTATTTGACGTGCCCCGGCCCGAAGGGCTCAGGCCGACCAGCGATGAGGTCCGCGCTTTGGTAGGTGTTGCTGGCTTAAATGGAACGCAAGTAGCTCGCCTGGTCGGCAGTGACCCACGGAAGTTCCGCGCTTGGGTCGGTGGGGAAAGCTCAATGCCTTGGGCCGCCTGGCACGTCTTGGCCGTTTTTTTAAGGCTCTCTGAGCCGGCCCTTTACAGTAAAGCTAAATAGCTATTGTGCTAAATAGCTATTGATGTAGAATGACGCTACGGCCAGGCGAAACCGCCCAGGCCAATACCGGAGTTCTACCGATGGCCCACGTAAAAAACCAAACCAACGCCCAGCAAGTCGCCGCGACCATTTTCGACCAGCTTGGCGCCCGTCGCTTTTTGGTCATGACCGGCGCGCGCGACATGGTCACCACTCCCCAAGGTTTGCAATTCAAATTGCCGGCGAACTTTGCCAGCGGCGGCGTCAACATGATCCGTGTCGAGCTGAATGCCATGGACACCTACGACGTAATCGCCGGTCGTTGGGCGCGCTTCGAATTCAAGGAAAAGGGCCGCGAAGAGGGGATCTACCGTGAGGATCTGCAACGCGCCTTCACTCGCCTGACTGGCCTTGATACCCACCTGTAAGGAAGTCGCCCCGGCCAGCGCCGGGGCGCCATGGAGTGCGCAACAATGATCGATCCCAACGACCCGGGAACCCTGGACCTTATCGCGGCCTGCGAAGAGCCTTTGAGCGGCGCTGAGCGTGCGCGCAGGCACCGCCTCAAAAAGAAGCAAGAAAAAGAGGCTGGCCGCCGCGCAGAGCTGGACCTAAAGGCCCCGGAGCTGGCCTTGTTGGGGGTTGCGCTGGGCGAGTTCCGCGACCGTTGGAAACGGGTACCGAGCAAGCTTTCCGCCGTCGAGGCGCTGTTGCCACGGGTGCCGGTCCCGTCGATTGCGCAGGCCTTTCCGGGGGATTCGGCGTGGTTGTCTGATGCGGCCCAGCAAGGGGCGGCCGAGTGGCCGGCGCACTCCGGCTATCAAGCCGACATCGGCATGCGTGATTTGTCTGTTTATCGGCAGACCCCGCACGGACAGCCGGAAGTCGACGCCCTGGTGTTCCCCGGGGATACGGTATGGACCACTTACGGCACCGGCCCTTATCTGGTGAAAGAAGTAACGCGCCAATCGTGGAAAGGCCTTAGCTGTTTCAGCTTGTCCCTGTGCAGCCTCGACAGTGGCCGCCGTCGCAAGCAAGAGGTTGATAGCTGGATTAATGAAGTGGTCGCGGTGGATGGGCGTCTGCTTAAGCTGTTTGCCAACAATGAAGACGAAGTGTTCATTGCGCGCCGGGAGCTGTCGGGCGGGTATGTTGAAGAGGACGAGGCGGCGGCGGTGCGTGCGGAGTGTCGGCGAATCGTGGCCGGCAACCTTGCCAACTATGAAGCGCGTATGGCCGGCAAGGAGCCCGCTCACGCGACGTTCGATGAGCTGGTGTTTAAGCTGCTGCCCTTCAAGGATCGCACGCTATTGGAATGGGCTCGGCGCAACGAGCAGTTGGTGCGCGAAACTCCGGCCGATCAGGCCTATCCGACTGACCCGGAAATGCGCAACCTGTTGGGTAAGGCATTGAACGACAAGCATGAACTCAATAGTCGTTATCAGGTGCTGTTAGATCAGGCCATGGAGCTTTACGAGTTGGTTGATTTGGCGCAGCACACGCCACGCCTGAGCAACCCGGCCAAGTTCTTGCGGGAGTACAAACGACATTCTGAAGGCTATGCTATCGCGGCGGCCACTGAGGGGCAGCAATGGGCGCGGGAGCGCTTTGCAAACTTCGGTAAGCGGCCCGTGAAAAGCGAATGGCAGGTCCGCGCGGAAAGGGCCGAAGCTGAATTGGCGATCAGGCCGGGTCAGTTGGCCGAAGCGCGCGCCGAGGCGGCGCATTACCGCGAGCAGCGCGAAAGCTTGCAGCGAGAGAATCAAAACCTGATTGGTTGCTTGGCCGACCTTCAGCAACTGGCGGAATCGCTGGGCGGCCCGCCGATGAAGATGGAGCGCGACCCGGTGAGCCCGCGCGAGTTGCGCCGCCGGATTGAAGCCTTGGAGGAACAAAACGCCTTGGAAGTGGCTGACCGGGCGAAAGCGTTCGAGGCGGTGCAGGTGTTGACAGCACGGCTTAAAAAAGCTGGCCTCCCCACGGATTACCGGCGGCAACCTGGCGAATAAAGCATGCAGCATAAGTGTTGCCTATGCATCATAAGTGATGCATAATGGCTTCACCGAAACGGACAGGACGACAGCAATGAAGTGCAGCGAGTTTCGGCGGTGGTTGTTGGCCCAAGGCGTGGAGTTCAAGAGTGCCAAGGGCAGTCACTTCAAGATTTACTTGAATGGCAAGTCAACCGTCTTTGCGGACCACGGCAGCAAGGAAATGCGCGAAGGGTTACGCAAAACCATCATCAAACAGTTGGGCCTCAAGGATTGAGGCTCGGCTGTACCCTTGAGAGGTGAGCCCATGTACCAATATCCGCTCGAACTGCACACCGAACCGACCGGCGTCTGGTTGTCGTGCCCGGATATCCCGGAAATGAACGCCTCCGGCGATACCCTGGCCGAGGCCTTTGTCGAAGCCTTGGACGGCCTGGAGTCCGCCCTATCGCTGTATGTCGAGCAGCGGCGCAAGATACCGGCCGCCACGGCGCCGCGTGACCCGGCGATGGTGCTGCATCTGCCGGCGTTGACCGTGGCTAAGATTATGCTGTGGAACGCCATGTGTGACGAAGGCGTGGGTCGTGCCGAACTGGCTAGACGCATGGGCGTCACGCGCCAGATGGTCGACCGCCTGGTGGACTTCCTGCACAGCTCGAAAATCGAGCAGGTCGAGCGCGCCCTGGGTCTGTTGGGCCGCCGGTTGTCGTTGGTGCTGGATGCGGCCTAAGCCGTGCCGTTACTCGTCACGAAAGGAACCCTGCCATGGCGACTTGTCTCTACTGCACGGCTGCACCGGCTGACTTGGGCCGTTATTGCTCGGGCTGCTATGGCCGGGTGTTCCATGAGGACGGTTCGCCCCTGGTGCTGGGTGACCCTGACGACCCGTGGCGGGCATTCAACACCGAGGCTGACCGGGCCATGGCCGACGCCAAGGTGCACGCCGTCCTGGCGCCGCGCATGGCGGCTCGCTGGTTTTTCCCGGTCAAGGTCGCTGCCTGGAAGTTGCGCCCGAAAGCCCGCCAAAACAAACCGAACTGAAAGGAACCCAGTCCATGACCGAAGAAGAAGAACGCAAGCGCGGCAGTTCCAACCTGACGCTACTACAGGAAGTGCAGGCAGCGGCGGCCCATACCCAGGATTTGCACAGCAAGTACCCGGATTTGCCGTTTGCCGTTGACTGGCACCTCAAAGGGGTGGCGGTGCTGTTGGCCGACGTGGCGGCCAAGCTGGAAGGTCTGCGCGCAGGCAAGACCTACGACGAGGCATAGGCAGTCGTTACCCATAACGAACCGAATTGAAAGGAACCCCCGCCATGCCGACCTTTACCGCCGAAGACCGGGCTACCGTCCGCGCTCAGGTGCAGGCGCAAATCACCGATATTGAAAGTGCCGTATCCCTGGAAGACGTCGAGCGGAACAAGACCTATGCCGCCGGCTATGTTGACGCCCTGGTCGCGGTCGGCGCCATTGAACAGGCCGAGGCCGACGATTGGCGGCGCAAGGCCGAGTGGGTCGAAGAGAAAGCGGCGCTGCGCCTGGCGCGCGAAGACTAGGCCGCCGCGTTACCCATCACGAACCGAACATAAAGGAGCCCCCGCCCTGCCAGCCGCTGTGCTTACAATGGGCCATCACCCAAAAGGAGTTGCAACGATGGCGATTGAAGACACTAAGACCTTAAAGACCGTGAGAACCGAGGGCCAGGCGCAAGAGTTGCTAAACGCCGGGTGGGTGCTGTTGGGGTTGTTCGACCGTCAGGACGGCAATGACCAATACGTGGAGTACCATTTGGGCAAGCCAGCCGAGCCCACCAGCTCTTTCCAGGTTGGTGGCGTTTTGCAGGCGGTGCCGATGCCCGAGTGACCGCGCGTTACGAGTAACGCCGTTTATGTTCAAAGGCCCCCTACACCCGAGCGGTGACTGGGGGCCTTTTTTATTGGGCACGGCGACCAGAACCCCCTAGACTGGATGACCAGAACCCCCACCCCTGGTTTTACGCAACGGGGGCCCCTCACTCGCAAAAGGAATCGACGGTGTACGAGCCATTGACCGACCCGGCTGCCAAGGCCGCCGCCAATCAGTATTTTGATGACCTGATCGCCCTGGTGGATCCTGCCGGCGGGTTGCCGCATCTACGGCCCGTGGTCGAGGACCTGCGGTATGAAACCCTCCATCACGCCGGCATGCTGCGCACGCAAAATCAGTTGCGCGGCTTCCTGTGGGGGCTGATGGCGGCCGGCGCCTTGACGCCCGAGCAGGCGCGCGACCTGAGCCAGCGCCTGGACCGTGGCCGCGATGCGGGGTGGCTGTAATGGGCGCTCATGAGCGAAACGCCGACCGCTACCGGCTCGACGGGGGGATCAACGCCTGGTCGATGAACTGGGTGCTGGACGGCTATGCGGTGCTGTGCGCCGGGTGCTGCGCCGGGCAGTGCGCCCGGGACGCGGGGGAGCCGTTCCCTCACGCCGAAGGCTGCCGCCTGGCCAGTGATTTTGCCAGGCATCCCTGGCACGACCTGGCCGCGCTGCTGGGCGAGCTGCCGGCGGTGCCGGCATGAGCGGCGCGGATCGGCTGGCCGGCATTACGTTGCCGCCCAAGGTGCGCAAATGCGTGGACCAGCACCTGGGCGGCATCGAGCGCGCCCAGGCAGGCGACGAGGTGCGCCGTTGGCTCGACCGCGCGCAAAGCCTGATCGAAGGCCTGGAGGCCGCCGGCGCGCTGAATGCGAGCACCATTGAAGCGCTCTACATCCATTTCGATGACGTCGCCTTGGCGCGCCTGGCGGAGCTGGGAGGATGATTGGCGAGGCGATTCACGACGACACGCTCAAAGCCCTGGTCAGCCAGCACGTGGTGCGCGAGGTGGTGGTGGGCCGGGTGGCCGGTGATAACCATCAATGGACATTGTCGGTGCGCCTGGGCGGGCCCACGGCGCGGCTGATCCCGGTGCGCTCGCGGCGCGAGCCGCTGCGGATCTGGACCAGCGCCAAGGCGGTGATCAAGTACGCCGACGCGGTGGGGTTGCGCGGCTTTACCGTCGAGCTGTAGCGCGCCGGTTTAAATGCCCTGGTCCTTGGCCGCCTGGTCGACCGCTTCGGCCAGGATGATGGCGCAGGTGCTCAGGCTGCTGTAGATCCTTTGCAGCTCCAGCATGGGCGCGCTGGCCGGAGTACTCCGGTTGAGCGCGTGTTGTTCGCGGAACTGGCGCAACAGGTCGAGCTGGTGTTCGGTCAAGTCGAGGGTGATTTTCACGGTGTTTCCTATCGTGTCGTTCGGGTGAGCGTTTGCCGGCACAAACGGCGGGCACAAAAAAACCGCCGTTGGAGGGGCGGTTGATTTGTGCCATTCGAATTGGAGGTTCGGTTGGCGGTTCGCTGAAGGCATCGACGAATCGATCATAAATTACGGTCTATTTGTTGCGCAATAGTCGCCGCAACACGTTCACGGATATTCACGCCGCTTAATCGGCCATCTTTTTGCTTCATCGGCACTCATGACGAAATGGCGAAACGTCGCTAACTACCGGGAAATGTCACTATATCAAGGCGATAGAGGCAGAACGCGCCGGCTACGCGTCAACCTAGATCGTCACGACAGGGCGCCGTCAAGGGTTTTCGTCGCTTTGAAAAATAAACTTCAAAAAAGCGTCAAAGTGCTTTTTTCTGTCAGGGGTTTTGGAGTATCAAGTAACCCAACGGTCACGATGTTGTGCCCGGGGCCCCTTCGCCACGTCTGGAAAACGTGCCGGAACAGAAGGGCCGACGGATACCTGGCTCGCTGAAGGCATCGACACCTTTCAGCAACCCGCTGTTCTGTCCGGTAAGGGCGGCGGGTGTCAGGCTTCTTTTGAGGAAGCCGCTTATGCGCCTTTTGATCAAATGGATTCGCCGTGCCTGGCGGGCCTTCGGCGCCGTGCTGAGAGTGATTCAGCTTGGCCATGCCTTCGCCTGGTTTCGCGACCGGCTGGACGATCTCGACCGGTTGAACTGATACAAGCCCCGCCTCGGCGGGGTTACTTCTTTTCTCTGTGCGGGTGCGCGTGACGGGTCACGAGCAAACGACAGGCGAAAAAAAACCGCCTTGAGGGGCGGTTTTGGTTGCAGGCTTCGGTGAGGCCAAGGCCTGCACATCCTCAGTGGATGCACTCGCATGGGCTTACTCTATTCGCCTTTGCTCCTACAGACAAGCATAAATAACGCCTATCCCCTGGTGCCCGTCCGCAAATTGCCCGGCATTTAGCCATTATGGGTAGCGGAAACCGTGCGCAAATCGGCTACTATGCGAGGTGACGAGTTCCTTGCATGTGAGTCGTCCACGAGGTCTGGCCAGGTACGTAACAGTTTCCCATGCCCTTAAAACGGGGTGAGAGCCGTGCCGGTGCAGCATGAGGGCCCACACCCGGCCGCCTTAGTGGATGC
Source organism: Pseudomonas sp. 3JA (assembly GCF_036961705.1). Lineage (NCBI taxonomy): Bacteria > Pseudomonadati > Pseudomonadota > Gammaproteobacteria > Pseudomonadales > Pseudomonadaceae > Pseudomonas > Pseudomonas sp. 3JA. The sequence continues at coordinate 23,210 of NZ_JBAMDJ010000053.1, read as the reverse complement.
ACTCGCAATGTATTCCCGAAGATGGGCGGTAAGCCGGACAAGCCCGTCGGAGGTTGGCCTCATTGTAGGAGGCCAAAGTATGTTTAAGAAATTTAAGCGTGCGTGGAACCTCGTTAGAAACGGATTAGGGGCTTATCACCTCTATGAGTTTCTGCGGGACCATTGGGACGATCTGCTGTAAGGGATTGAACTGAGGGAAAAGCCATCCTAGCTTCGGTTAGGGTGGCTTTTTTTTGGGGCCATAAAAAACCCCGCTTGCTGGCGGGGTTGGTAATGCAACACGGGGCACTAACCCTGATTCTGCGGCGTCCAGCCCTTTGCTTTCATGTCACGCTCTATCAGGTCCATGACATAGGCCTTGCGGGTCAAGCGATGGGTTGCCAGAAAGATGTCTACCTCTGCCTTGAATTCGGCCGGCACCTTCATATTGAAATCGACGATATCCCCGCTCGATGGCTTCGCGGTGTGGTTGCCCATGGCTGCGGTATCACTGGCGGTTGCCGGCGGTTCGCCCTTGCCGCTGCTGCGGCGTGCTGGGGGTTTAACGCTGACCAGTGGCGCGGGTGCGACGGGGGTGGTTTTTTTTGCAGGCATGATGTCGGTTCCGTATTCGATTGCGATTAGCTTAATAGCTATTTAGCGAAGTAGCTACTTTAGGCGGTCAGAGATTCAAAGCGGGCAACAGCCGCGCGTATAACCTGGGCGGCTTGTTCGCGCGGGCCTTTGAATGGCGTCTCTATCAGCGACAGTCCCGCGTCTTGGGCGCGACTAAAGGCTGGTTTCTTGGGGATCTCCCCGTCCAGAACGTCGAAGCGAGTTTTGTTCAGGTAGGACCGGGCCTCTTCAATCTCCAGGGCGCTTGTGCCTGTTTGGTTCAATGCGAAAACGATTCGGGCAACCGGTACGCCGTCGCGGTCTACCAGTGCGTTGGCCAGCGCAACAGCAGGCTCCAAGTCGTCAAGTGCCAAACCAGTAGGAATGATGACGAGGTCGGCAGCTTTGGCCATGACGGCCGTTGCTTTGCTGGCCTTTGGGGCTCCGTCGAAAATCAGCATGTCGCACGAGCCTGCTTTGCTGATTGCTTGTTCGGGGTTGCCGAACTGGCGAACGGTGATTGTCGGTTCGGTACCGGCGCGCAAGCGGCGCTGTTGCCAGGCGGTCGCGGTGCCCTGGTCGATATCCATGTCGGCAATTTCGGTTTGCCATCCTGCGGCCGCGAAGGCCGTGGCTATGGCGCGGGCGAGTGAGGTTTTCCCGGCGCCGCCCTTCTGCGATACGACTGCGACTATTGCTGCCATGCTGCTGTCTCCGTTGCTAATTAGCGAAATAGCTAAAGATGGGCAGAGTATAAGCAGTGCTTTGGTCAATGCAAGCTAAATAGCTAAATAGCTATTTAGCTCATATAAAATTGAGTGCCGCCATAAGCGAAGGCTTCGGCGTGTCGGGTGTGGTTGCTGTGGCCTTTGCCGCCTGCGCTGCCGTTTGTGCGAACGACGCGAGTGGAAGCTGGGGTTGTTCGTGAGCGGCGGCCGCTGCGGGTGCGCATCGTGTCGCCTGGGTGCTCGGCGACGCTGATAACTGCCAGGAACAGGCACAGTGCGCGAGAGAAAAGGACGCCCAGGGTAAAGCCCCGGGCGATCATGTGAGGGTGAGTCTTGGCCCCTAGCTTGGCCTTAATGCTCGTTTCGATATGGCGGATGGTGGACGAGTCGATTTGCAGGCGTGCCCCTATTGAGCTGGGGTTTTCACCGTTGGCCAGGCCGGTAAGCACAAACAATTCTTCCTGGGTCAGGTTCTGCCCAGGTAAGCCGACCACGTCTTCGCCTGTTACTTCTAGAATCGCTTGCATGGGTCTCTACCGTCCCTGGTTTGCATGGTGATTACGCTGCGTGTGAAGCCTTCAGTTCCCCGACAAGTACGGCCAGCTTCCTCAGTTCTTTGCTGAGGACCGCTGTGATATCGGCGATGTTTTCCAATACACCTTCGATGTCGCCTGACTGCATTGCCCCCACGGCTAGAGCCTCGACACCGGCCGTTACGGCCGCCTTGTGATTAATTTCAACAACCAACGCCCGACGGTTTGCCTCGGTGAGAGTCGCAATGGCCGTGCTGTGGTCGCGGGTGATGATGCTTCCTTCGGACATGAATACTACCTTGTATAAGTGTTAATTACACTTTAAGTGTAAATTATAGGTATACGAATGCCCCAATGTGGGGCAGTCGGTTAGCGGATATGAGTGATTATTTTAACCCGGCCCAGCACCTGCAAAGTAGCCAGTTTTTCGGCTGAAATAGGTTGGTCGGGGTAGCGCTCTCGGTCTTCTGCCTGGATCAAGTAGCCGCCGTCTAGATCCTGACGAATCCAGCGCAGCCACACGCGGCCTTTGATCAGCAAAGCGAAAACGTCGTCTCGTGCTGCTGCGTTAGTGACATTGCGATCAATCAATACGCGGTCGCCTTCATTGATCAGCGGCCGCATGCTGTCGTCTGGCGCAGCGAAGGGCAGCAGCTTGTCACGATCAAGGTGCAACTCATCCAGAAACGTCAGCCGAAAGGCCAAGGCGTCGTCTCCGACATCAAGCACGCCGGCTTCTGTTGGGATTGCTGAAGGCTTGGGCACGCAATAAAGCGATGTCTCTGGTGCCGTCCCATCGTTGTCTGTGAATCCCGCCAAATACTCCGGGCTTTTTTTGAAGAGGGCGGCCAGCTCGAAATACTGTTCAAGCTTTGGAATCCTGATTTGCTGTTCCCAATTTCCATACCGGGAAGGGGAAATGCTTTCGCTTGAAATCAAAGAAAGGCGCCGTGCGGTTTCTTCCACTGTCCAGCCTTCTGCGCTCCTGCAAGAGCGAATGCGCTGGGCAATTTTGCGGCGGATATCCGTCATGTTTTCTTGAGTCCCACAAGCGTCTAGTAGCGACAGTTTAAGCACTGTTCGTTGCGTGTACCCTCTGAATATACACTCTAAGTGTAAAAAACTACAAAAATTGCTTGCATTGTGGATAGAGGCCGGCCAGTCTTAACACTCTTAGTGTTTATCGGTCTTTAAGTGTGGAATTGGCCCCTTGGATTCATAGCTTGGCTAAAAGTGACGCTGTCAGCGTCGCGGCTGAGCTATTGGGGGAGAAGCCACGCACTGTTGCATCTTGGCTGCGCTATGAGCGTGTGCCCTCGTTTAAAGCGGCGTTGAACATCTACGAAAAATCGGGTGGTCGCGTCGACTTCAACGGCATCTATATGCCGTTCGTGAAGGCGGTAAAGGAAGGGTATGCAAGGTTTTCTTAAGGTGACGGGGCTCTCTGCCCTGGTGGTGGTTCGCAAGGTTGAGCAGCGGTTTGGCTTCGCGGGTTATGCGCGCCTGGTCAAGTTGCTGGAGTTGATCAGTGCGTGCGGTCCGGTCGCTGAAGGCGAGCCGATTGCCCTGCCTTGGGCCGATGTTTTGGAGAGCTTGCAGGCGGGCGATATGCATGCGCGCGAGTTCTTGAGTTATTGCGAGGAAGCCAAGGCGTTACGCGTAACGCGTGACGCGGGCCAATTGCTTGTGACGCTTGGCGGTGAATTGGTTGCGCTGATGGCCAGTGCTCCCGTGGTCCCGGCTGTTGCTGCCGGGCCGGTGTTGTTCGAAACAGATGACCAGTGGGCCGAGTGGTTCGCTGCTGATTTGAACTGCCCGCCGTACCTGGCGAATGACGCAGCTACCCGGTATCTGTTCCGCCGGTGGTGCGCCACAAATGTGACCGTAGCAGAAGTAGAAGCCGCCGTAGAGCTGGCGATTAAGGCGAAGGAAGCACCGCTGCCCGCTGCCTTACATGATTATTTGAAGACTGTGCGCAATACCAAAATAGAACGTGCCCGCCGATAACCGGCAGGGCAAAGGGGAAGTCTGTTGTTATTGATTGCACTGTCTGGCGGCACTGCCGCCGAGCGTTTGGCGATTGCTGATCGCCTGGTTGAATCGGGGAAGGGGCAGCTTGTGGCGTTCGCTCAAGAAACGCCTAAGTCTGCTTATGGCGAAAGTCGGGCGAGGATCTTGCGCGAGGCCCTGGTAGGGCTTGAGCCGCAAGACAGCGAACCGGCCATAGTCGGTGGGGTGGTGGTGGTCCACTGCTTGACCGAAGAGGAAGCCGAGCAGGTCCGTAAGTTGGGCGGCTCGGTTTGGCATGTATACGGCAAGCCGTCCGGCCTGGTGGTGAACCGAATAGGCGACCTGATGGTGACTGACGCTTCGGTCGGCTTTCGTCATGTTCGTGAGCCGATGGAGGCGCTTTCAGAGGCCTTGCTTGAGCGTTTGGCCAGCCCTGGCGGCACGATGACCCGGGCTGCCTTGGGACGCTTGGCAAATGAATAGGCCTGTTAGCCAGGCGCTGCCTGGGTTCGCCTATGGCGACCCGGCAAAGATCGTCGAGGCCCAAGAGATCCGCGCGAAGGGCTGTTCTGTTTGTGTGCGTGCGGAATACATATTTGGCTTGCCGGTGTGCAAAAGCAATTTGAAGTTCCCGGCTTGCCGCCAGGATCGAAAAAACGGCCACCAGCTAACGCCCGAAGCCGGCGGTTAGAGGGGGTGCCATGGCAAGGCGTAAAACAAACAATCGTCTGGATACGGCCTTAGAAATGTGGGTTCGCTGGAGCTATCCAGGCGTAGACCAAGGGGCTACGGGCCGAACGATGCTCGCCAAGTTGATCGACAACAAGGGCGAACTGTTTTTCGGTGGAGGCGGGCAGGGCCCTGGCGCGGATGGCCTGGAAAGCAAAATCGAAGCGGGTGTTTATTCGATGTTCGTGGCCGATCCGCTCCGGGCTGATGTCCTGCGGCTTGAGTACGACGCGGCTTATTGGCAGGTAGTGGCGCGCCGAGGGATTGAAGATTATGACCCGCGCGGTATTGGTCAGTTTGAGAAGGCTGCCGCCCTGGGAGTGAGTTTGCGCACATACCGTAGTCGATTGGCTGAAGCGCGAGAAACCATAGCGAAACTGTTGGGGTACTTATGAGCATTCATCCTCTTTTTGCTGGATTCAAAGGACATAGCCCGCACGCTTTGGGGGCGGCCTTGGGGTTCGCTATTCATGTTGAAACAGCCTTGGGCCCTCTGCCTGTAGGTTTGCCAGTGGAGCATGCCGACCGATTGGCGTTCGGTGGTGACCTGTCTGGCTTTCAGTGGGCTGGAGGCTGGGAGGCTCCCGGCGTTCATTGCTTGATGTTCGCGAAGCCATTAACCGCCATGGCGGCCGCCTGGTGGCAAGTGGGGCTCTCTCACTAACTGTTGTTGCTTCTGATCCTCACGCCCAAACGGGCTGCATTTCTCATACACCCTTAGCGATATAGCTATTTAGCTACATGGGCGTCCGTGCGCGCTCATGGCTTCGCTTTGCCCGAAGAAAGGCCAAACCATGCCGAAGACCATGCAAGTTCTGCTGTCCGACGCGGCTATCAAGAAGTACGCGTCTGACCTTACTGTCGGGGAGTTGAAAGACCCTCGACACCCTCTTCGATTCCGCTATCGCCGTGACCGCACCCGGGGAAGCTGGCATGTCATTCATTTTAATAAAGGAGCCAAATGGAAGAAGGCCGGTAACTGGCCTGACGTGACCGCCAAGGCCATGCTCGACGGCCTGCCTAAAGTGCATGCAAGACTGTTGGCTGACCCTGCGGCCGCTGCCACCGTTGACGCCTGGGATACGCTCGCCCAGGTGCTGGAGTGGTACACCGAGCGAGTGAAGGTCGACCGGCATCTATCCCATGAGCGGAAGTCGACCAAGCAATCGGCCATTCGTTGCCATCTGTTGCCGCGCCTTGGCGCTGTGCGTCTGGCTGAGTTGAGCCGGCCTGTAATCGATTCAATGCTCTATGTGCCCATGCAAGCTGAGTACAGCCTGGCCCATGTAAAAGGCGTGTTTGGCGTGTTGAAGGTTGCGCTTCGGCGTGCTCGCCGCCTCGGGCTGATCGTGTCCGATCCCATTGCCGACGTGACCTTCGGCGACTTCAGCAAAGCCAAAATCAAGCCCAAGGGCGCGCGCCTGCGACATGTGTCTGTCGTTGAGTTGCTGGCCGTTTGGGCTGAACGATTCGAACAGGCAGCGCTTGATATCGTCTTCGCTGTACTGATGCTGGCCTGTGGCACCCGGATTAGCGAAACCCGTTTGGCCAAGTGGCATAACGTCAATTTGACCGCCGGGGAATGGTTCATCCCGGCCAGCGATACCAAAGGCAAGCGCGACCATGTGTTGCCACTGACTCCCCAGGTTGTGGCCCTTTTGAGTCGGTACCGAGAATGGCAGAAAAGTCGGGGTTATACCGGCGTCTATCTGTTCCCGTCCTCGACCCGTTCCGGCAAGCCCCTGGCCCGAAGCAAATCATTCGACATCTTCAAGCGCCTTGGGTCGGGGGAGTGGACAAGTCACGACCTCCGCAAGTTGGCCCGCACCCGTTGGGCTGAGCTGGGTATCGACAGCCTGATAGGCAAGTTGCTGCTTAACCACGCCCTGGGCGAACTCGACTCGACCTACGTCCAGACCCATGGGGAAGAGCTGAAGCGTGACGCCTTGACCCGCTGGCATGCCTGGCTCGACGGCCAGGGCTTTGCCGCGCTTCACGATAAGACAGTGCTAAGACGGGCCGGAGAGCCGACCGAGGCGCAGGCCGCTGACTGGCTGGTGTTCCAGCCGAAATAAGAACCTATGTCATAAGAGGATTTACTTGATGCGGATTCCACGGAAAAACAGCGACACCCTGATCGTCCTGGGCGGCAAGTCGGGGGCGTTTTGGTTCGGTTTCTATGCCGCCCTGGGGGTGATCGTTGCCAGCCTGGTCGCCCTGGGCGGCAGTTGGTGGGTGCGCCAGGCCATGGGCTGGCTTGCGCAGTGGTGGGGGGCTTAGCCGTGACGGGTCACAGCGAAGAGAAAAGCGCGGATGCGCTGAAGAAAGCCGCACAGCGGGAGCGGGATGCCGAAGCCGGTATCGTCGAAGTTGAGGTTAGGTTGGGGCCGCTGGAAGCCGCAATGTTGCGAGAGGGCCAGGAAACCCGGGGCGGCTTATCTGGCCCCTACACGCGGGCCGAATACATTGCGACGCTGATTCGTCGCGATAATGAGTTGTTGCAGCAGCAGCGGGGGGCACTGGAAGGGCGGTTGTGCGAGAACTGTCGCAAGCCTCTACCGCGTGGCTGTGGCGGCGTTTGGGCGAATGAGTCGCTGTGTTTGGCGGCCCAGGCAGGTCGAGCCCTGGAGCTTTAAAGCAGGGTTGACAGGGTTGCGGTTTTACACCCTAAGTGTTTACAACACTTAGGGTGTTGACATGGTTTGCAGTTTCCCCTATCTTTTTCCCCATCGTGGTGTTGTTCCGGCCACGGTGACCATCAGCGTACAGACCATTTGACCCCCGGCCCTCACAGGCTGGGGGTTTTTTTATTCCCCGCTCCCAGCTCGGGAGGTTTTCGAGAATGCCGAACATGCCGGACAAACCCGAGACTTGGGCCTTTGTGGCCCTCTGGCTGAGCCAGCATTCATCGACCATATGGACGGCATGCATGACGCTGTTTATGGCGGTTCTGCGAATTTTCTACACCGGCGGAACGTGGAAAGACGCCCTCATTGAAGGGCCCATGTGCGTTCTGTTGGCCCTGAGCATTATTTGGGGTTTTGAGTTCATGGGCTGGCCTTTGACGCTGGCCCAGCCGACGGGCATTTGGGTCGGTTTTGTCGGTGTGAAGAAGATCGGCCAATGGGCTGACCGCTTTGCAAATACCAAGCTGCCAAAACAGGAGGGCGGTCAATGAGTATCCCGCGTGGCATTCGCAACAATAACCCCGGAAACATTGACTACAACCCCAAGACAAAGTGGGTTGGCCAGCTCCCACACGACCCAGCGATTGAGCCCCGTTTCTGTCGCTTTGACCGGCCGGAAAATGGGATTCGTGCGTTGGCTAAAACGCTGCTGACCTACTCCCGGAAGCACGGGTTGAACACTGCCGCTGCCATCATCGGCCGTTGGGCTCCAGCGAGTGAGAACAACACGGCGGCTTATGTGCGCAGTGTCGAGAGCGCGTTGTGGGCTAAAGGCCTCGGCCGCTCTGGTCCGCTGGACCTTCAGACCCCGGCCATTCTTGGGTGCCTGGTCAGGTCGATCATGCGCCACGAAAACGGCGGCTATCCCTATGAGGAAAGCCTGGTAGACGACGGCGTGCAAAGGGCTTTGGCATGAAGACGCTGGTTAGCGTTGCGCTGGCTGTACTCGCTGCCTCGGTCTCTGTAGGGCGTTACGCGGTGGGCTTTGTATGAACCTGAATCTAGCCGGGTGGGGATTGGCCTTAGCCATTGCCTTGCTTGCGTTGTGGCGCGTTGAAGTGGCTGGGCTGGCAGTTGATGCGGCGGAAAAGGAAACGGCCCGCGTTGAAGAGCGGTTGGGCGACAGCCTGTTACGCGTAACGGAACAGGCTGTAGTGATTGACGCCCAGGCAAAGAGCCTGGCCGATGCGACCCATGCTGGTCGCTTGTTTATGACCTTGTCTGAGGCCATCGAGCGTGATGGTCGGGCTACACGACAGACCCTTGCTGAGATCAAAGCGAATGACAAAGCCGTTGCTGAGTATCTGCTGGGCGCTGTGCCTGCTGCTTACGGGGTGCAGTTCGCCCGCCCTGAAACCACCGACCCCCAAGCTTACAACGCAGCGGGAGCCGTGCCCCCTGGTGGCGTGCCTGCTGCCGGGCCGGCCGCCAGTCCTGCGCAATGACCAGTGGGAACCTGCCTTGCTGAGCACTGAAGACGCGTTGAAGCGCTGCGCCGCCCAGGTGCTGGCGTGCATGACCCATCAAGGCGCAGGCATGCCCGCTGCTGTGGCCGTCCCGGGTCTGGGTCCCTCTGGCGGTTAAACCGCTGACTACGGTCGGCAGGCCCGCGCGGCTCGCGAATTTTTCGGTTTTCGGAAAATCGCGCCCTTCTTCCACCTTTTTTGTTCATTTATTGAACAGGCGGCAGCACGCAGCCCTTGAATTTACTGGCGCCGTATGCGCCAAAAAAAGGCGGCAAGGTGGACAAATAGGCCAAACGCTTGGCCGTCCCTTCGCATTGGTCGCTCTATGCCGCTGATTCTGAATAAACGCGAGTACGCCGACGCCCGGGGTATGTCCGAAAGGACGGTCACGCGCTGGCTTGCTGAAGGGTTGCCATATGAGGGCAGCGGCAAGAAGGGCGACCCCATCCGCATCGACATGGCCAAGGCGACCGCCTGGGAGATTGCTCGGGAAGTGGCCAAGCAACTGGGCGACGGCCGTTCGGTCGACGGCGAGGCCACCAGCAAGGAACAAGAAGAGCTGATGAAGCTGCGCGCCGACCGCAAGACGCGGGAAGCCGAGGCGGAGTTGCGCGCCCTGGAGCTGGGCGAGAAGAAACGGACCCTTATCGACATCGACTTAGTCGAGCAGACGTTGGCCAGCGCCCTTACTCAGATGGCGATGATCCTGCGCCCAGTAGGCCGAAAGGTGATTCCCAAGGTATTCACGGCTCGCAATGAGGCAGCGGGCTTGCAGATATTCGACGACGAACTGACCCGCGCCATGTCGGTCGCGGCCGACATGCTGGAGGCGTTAGACATCCATGCCGCACCGTCTGAAGAAGATCCTCAAGCGGGCGGCTAAGGTGTTTCGGCCGGCGCCGCTGCGCGCGGCCTGGCTATGGGCAAACCAAAAACGTGTTTTGCCGCCTGGCAGTCCCGAGCCTGGGCCGTGGAACAGCAACCGCGCGCCCTGGGTGAAGGGCATCACTGAAGCTATCCGCGATCCGCTGTACAAGATGGTCACCGGCGTCATGGGCGCGCAGATGTCCAAAACCGATGGCGTGCTGTTGAACGCGGTCGGCTGGCGGATGGACGACGATCCCGGCCCGGTGCTGTACATCGGTCCGACCCGTAAAAACGTCGAGTCGGTGAGCAAGGATCGTTTCTCAAAGTTGCTCAAGTCGGTGCCTTCGCTGTTCGAGGCGCTGGCCAAGGGCAAGCAAGACACGATCAATGAAAAGTTTATCAACGGCCAGCGCATCGGCTTCGGCTGGGCCGGCTCGGCGACCGAACTGGCGTCGCATCCGTCGCGCGACGTATTCGTCGACGAACGCGACCGCATGGGCAACAACGTCGGCGGTGAAGGCGACCCGATAAGCCTGGCTGAAGCGCGAATTTCAAACTTCATCGACGGCAATGTGACAGTCGTATCGACACCGACCGTTGGCAGCGTTGAAACCGAAACCGATGACGACGGCTTGGAGCGCTGGAAGCCGTCCGACGACGTGCATTCGCCAGTGTGGAAGCTGTGGCAGGAAGGCACCCGCCACGAATGGGCCTGGCCGTGCCCTGGAGCAAAGTGCGGGCGTTACTTCATTCCGCGCTTTACCACGTTGTACATCCCCGATGGGGCCACGCCCAAGCAAGCCTTGGACGATGCCCGGCTGTTTTGTCCGCATTGCGCGGACATGATCGCCGAAGAGTCGAAAGAGTGGATGAACGACCGAGGGGTGTTTGTTGCCCCGGGGCAACGCCTGGTCGGCTTCGACGACGATGGCGTACAGATTGAACAAGGCGGCGTTACGGTAACGGTCGAGTTCGGCACCTACCTGGCGCCGTTGGACGCGGACAGTTCTGCATCATTCTGGGTATCGGGTTTGTGCTCGCCCTGGCAGACCTTTGGCCAGCGTGCGCGTAAGTTCGTGGTGGCCATGCTGTCGGGCGAGCCTGGTCGTATGCAGGCCGCGATTAATACCGCCTTTGGCGAGCTGTTCATGGTCAAGGGGGAGGCCCCGGCCTGGCAGTCGGTCGCCGCGTTGCGCCGGCCCTATGCCTTTGGCGAAGTGCCGCGCGGTGTGCAACTGATCGTCGCCGGCGTCGACGTGCAAGGCGACCGCCTGGTCTACGTGGTGCGCGGCTTCGGCTACAACTTTTCGTCGTGGCTGATCGAGCACGGCGAAATATGGGGCGACACCGAACAGGAACAAGTGTGGCAAGACCTGGGGCAGTTGCTGGAAACGACCTATGAAGGCCGCCCGATTGCGCGAATGCTCGTTGACTCGGGCTACAAGCCCGGCGGCAAGGCGGCACCGGTGCACATGGTCTATCAGTTCTGCCGGCGCTACTACGGCCGCGCCATTCCGACCAAGGGCCGGCAACAGCAGGATAAGCCCTACAAGTTTGCTGACGTCGATCAGAAGGGCCACGAACGCCAGCCGCTGAAGCTGATGCACGTACATACCGACCACTTCAAAAGCTGGGTTCATGCCCGTATCGAATGGCCGGTCGAGCATGCCGGCGCCTGGTATATCGCCCAAGACGCCAGCGATGACTACTGCCAGCAAGTGGTAGCCGAGGCGCGCCTGGTCACTCAGGCGGGCCGTGTGTTCTGGCACAAGCTGCGCACCGATAACCACTACTTCGACGCTGAGGTCCTGGCGGCAACGGCGGCTCATCTGGAGCAGGTGCACCGCCTGCCACGCCTGGGGGATGAAATGCTCGACGCGCCGGACAGCACTGCGCCTGAAGCAACCGACGTGCCGGCGTTGCCCAGTGGCGCGCCGGCGAAACAGAAACCAAAGCCCCCACCGGAGCCGGCGCTGCCGGCCCCCAAGCGGAAGAAACGCCGCCGGGGTGCTGTGAGCGAGTGCCAGATATGAGCCGCAACAACCGCCGCGCCATTCGCGCGGAGATAGACGCCATCGACAATGCAATTTTAGCCGTCCTGCAGGGTGGCCAAAACGTTGAGGTGACCACTGCTGCGGGCACGCGAAAAGTTCAAATGGCCGACCTGAAAACACTGTACGCACAGCGCGACCGCCTGCGGCGCAGCTTGCGCGGTGGGCCGATAGCGCGACAAGGGATCCCGATATGAGTCGAAACATCATCGACCGTGTGGTCGGTTTCTTTTCCGCCTCTGCGGGACTGGATCGTGCCCGGGATCGTATGAGCCTGGACGCTCTGGATTCCTTCGCCGGCGCATCAAAAAGCCGGCCGGCCCTGAAATCGTGGTTTACCTCGAAAAAAGATGCTGACGGCGACCTTAATCCTGAACTGGCGACCTTGCGTTCGCGTTCGCGTGACCTGGAGCGAAACAACCCTATCGCTCATGGTGCGATGAAAACCAAAACGATTTACGTAATCGGTACCGGGCTTAGGCCTGAGCCAAGTATCGACGCGGAGTTCCTGGGGCTGACATCGGAGCAGGCCGAAGCACTCCAGGCGCAAATGCTGCGGGAGTTCAATTTGGCGGCCGATTGCCTGGAGGCCGACGCCGCCAGGCGCAAGACGTTCTATCAAAAACAAGCGGAGCTATTTCACAGCGCCCGGGTTAACGGTGACTCGTTCTTGCTGCTGCCACACTTCGAGCGTGACGGGTCACCGTATGCGACGCATTTCCAGTCGGTCGAGTCCGACCGGGTTTGCAACCAGCATAACAAGCCCGACAGCGACACTATGTCCGGCGGCTTCGAGCTGGACGAACACGGCGCGGCCGTTGCGGTGCAGGTTCTACAGACCAACCCGTCTAAGCGTTTCTTGCGCTCGAAAGCACAATGGCAGCGAGTGCCGCTGTTTGGCGAGCAGGGTCGACGCAACGTGTTGATCCATTCGAACCACAACATGCGGGCTAGCCAGACACGCGGCATTCCTGACTTGGCGCCAGTAATTGAGGTGATCAAACAGGCCGGGCGTTACATCGACGCTGAGCTGATGGCCTCGGTGATCAGCTCGAAATTCACCGTGTTCATCAAGTCTGACCGCGATGGCGGCGGCGGTGATGCCTACGCCCCAGGTGCAGGCATGGGCGGTGGGGCTAGCGATGATGACGAAGACGATGACGACCCGCGCGACCTGCGCCTGGGTGATGGCCTGGTGTATGAGCTGGACGAAGGCGAGAGCATCGAAACAGCCAACCCGGGGCGGCCAAATGCGGCCTTTGACCCTTTCGTCACGGCGCTTTGGCGCATGATCGGCGGCGCGATTGGTGTTCCGTTCGAAGTGTTGATCAAGCACTTTACCGCCAGCTACTCGGCCAGCCGTGCGTCGTTGTTGCAGTTCGCGCATTACATCATGGTCGACCGGGCAAACTTCGTCGTTGACGTGTGCCAGCCGTACTACGAAACAGTGATCGCCGAGGCGGTTGCCCGGGGGCGCCTGCGCTTACCGGGTTTCTTTCAGGACCCATTGGTGCGTCGGGCCTACTGCCAAGCGCTTTGGCATGGTCCGAACCTGGGCGAGTTGGACGAACTGAAGGCGGTAAACGCGGCTGAGAAACGCTTGAAAATCGGGATCAGTACGCACGAGCGCGAAACCCGCCACCTGCTGGGCCAGGACTGGAACCAGATTAACAGCCGGCGCGTTATCGAAGAGCGCCGCAAATACCGGGCGGCCCCGGCGGCCGAGCCGCCAGATGAAAGCGGTAAAGCCGATGAAAACAGCCCCGAAGGCAAACGCCAACGGGGCTTTTTGTTGCCAGGGGGTAACGAATGAAAAAGCTGATGGCCTTGCAGTTCCTGGCCTCCCAGGCCTGGGCGCTGCCCTCGACCATGCTGGCCGATATGGAAGCCATCGCCCGGCGCGAGTTCGATGCGGGCCGACTGGACGCGCTGACTGAGAAAGACGGCGAGTCGCTGAAATCCGCGCCCATAGTCGAGGTGCGCGACAGCGTGGCCCTGATCAAGGTACGGGGCGTGGTTTCCCGCTATGCCAGTTGGATGCACGACATCTGCGGCGGTACGTCGACCGAGGCACTGGCCAAGGCGCTTTCGGCTTCGATTGAAGACTCAAAAGTGCGTGCTGTGGTGCTGTGGATCGACTCGCCAGGCGGCCAGGTCAACGGCCTGAACGAAATGGCCGAAATGATTTATCAGGCCCGCGGCCGGAAAAAGATCGTTGCTTATGTCGGGGGTATGGCGTGCTCGGCGGCCTACTGGATGGCGTCGGCCTGTTCCGAAGTCGTGATCGATGCGACCGCCGAACTGGGCTCGGTCGGCACAGTGGCGGGTTTTGTCGTTCGTCCTGCGGCCGAAGGCGAGCAGCGCATCGAAATCGTGTCGAGCAACGCGCCGAACAAGCGCCTTGACCCCACCAGCGAAGCCGGCCAGGCCGCCGTGCAAGTGACCGTCGATGACCTTGAAGCGGTGTTCATCGACGCCGTTACGCGAAACATGGGCGTTACGCGTGACAAGGTCCTGGCCGACTTCGGCAGGGGCGGCACCTTCATTGGCGCCAAAGCAGTCAAGCAGGGCATGGCGCACCGCCTCGGCAGCCTGGAAGGGCTCATTGCCGAGCTAAGCGGCCGCGCCCAACCCCGCAACGTTCCACCAACCAAGGCGCTAGCCGCCGCCAAGACTAACCAAGGAGCAAACACGATGCCTCTGACTATCACTGAAGGGGCGACGGCGGCCGCCGTCGCTGAGGCCCTGAAGGCCCAACACCCCGAAGCATTCGCCGCCATTGCCGCCACCGGCGCTACAGACAAAGACGCGGCGATTGAAGTGGCCCGCAAAGAAGCCCATGCCGCTGGCAAGCTGGAGGGCTACGCCGAAGGCCACTCCGCCGAAACCGCACGGGTTGCCAGCGTGTTCGCGGTCACGCTGCCAGGTCACGAAAAGCTGATCCAGGCGCTTGCCCTGGATGGCAAGACCACCGGCGGCGAGGCTGCCGCGCAGATCATCGCCGCCGAGAAAAAAGGCGGCGCTGACTATCTGGAAGGAGCCGGCAAAACCGAAGCCAACAACGTCAAGGGCGGGCCTGAAAGCCAGACCGGCAAGTCTGCCGTAGATCCGCGCACGCTGGCCGCCGAGGCCCGTGCCCTGGTCGACGCCGAGGCTACCAAGGGCAACAAAATCACCATTTCCGCCGCAGTGCGAATGATCCAGGGGAGCAAGTCTTAATGCGCCAGTACATCGAGAGCCGCCGCGCTGCGGCAGACGTGGAGCCTTACCGTATCGCCGCGTATGACGACACCGAAGGCGAGTTCACTCAAGCCGCCGGCCCAAGCGCTTCGCCGCTGATGGGTATTACCGGGAGCCTGGGCGCGGTGGCCGGCACGGTCTGCGACGTGATCCGTAGCGGACCTACCGAGCTGGAGTATGGCGGCGCCGTCGGTTTCGGTGATCCGCTGACGGCTGACATTGCAGGCCGTGCCGTAGTGGCCCAGCCCGGCGAAGCCTATATCGCCCGTGCTGACGAAGCCGGCGATGCGGGCACCATCGGCCGCGTGTTCATCGAGCGCGGCACCGTGCCGGCCGCTGTGGCCCCTTAACCATCCCTCAGCCCTGAGCTAGGAGCATACAAACATGCCTGCACCGTTTCCTATTGATCCCGTCCGCACGGGTATCGTAATTGCCTACCGAAATAACAAGCTGATCGCGGATGAAGTCATGCCGCGACGGAGCGTCGGCGGCGAGCAATTCAAGTGGTCGGAGTACGACAAAGCCGAGCGCATGACCTACGTTGACACCGAAATCAGCCGCAAAGGTTCGGCCAAAGAAGTCGAGTTCAGCGCGACGGAAAAAGATGCCTCGACCGCTGATTACGGCCTGGACGACGTTGTGCCGCAAGGCGACATCGACAAGGCTGCCGGTACCGACTACGACCCGCTCGACCACGCGTCCGAAGCGTTGACCGACCTGATTCTGCTGGATCGTGAAGTTCGTGTCGCACGCACCGTTTTCGCGTCGGCCAACCATGCCTATGGCAAATCGTTGGAAGCTGTCGAGAAGTTCAGTAACCGCGACGCCGACCTGTTGGCGTTCCTGTTGCAGGAACTCGACAAGCCCCTGATGCGCCCGAACACGCTGACTATCGGCCGTGCTGAATGGACGCAACTGCGCGTAAACCGTTCGATGGTGGCCGCCTCCCACGGCAACAGCGGCGACAAAGGCGTCGTCAGCATTGCGCAGATGCTGGAGTTGCTGGAACTCGACAACATCTTCATTGGCGAAAGTCGCGTCAACATCGCGAAGAAGGGCAAGCCGGCCGAAGTGAAGCGCGTATGGGCTGGCCATGCCGCCTTTACCTATCAGGCGCCTACGGTTGAGATTCCGGCCGGGACCCTGACTTGGGGTGTGACAGCTCAGTACGACGACCGCTTCGCTGGCACCTGGTACGACGAAAGCGTCGGCCTGAAAGGCGGCTACCGCCTGCGGGTGGGTGAGCAGGTCAAGGAACTGGTGATCGCCAAGGAGTGCGGTTTGCTGTTGCAAAACGTGATTTAACTAGAGCTAAAGCGCTATTTAGCTAATCGAAGGGCCCCGCCAGGTGCGGGGCTTTTCGCAGCCGAAAGCCCGCCCGGTGGGTGGTTTTTCGCATGCGAAAAGAGGGAGATCCCGTGAGCCGATTCGATATCGTCGACCGAACCATGCTGATTTGTAAGGACGCAACGGCCAACGTCGTGACCGACACAGGCGCGCGCTTTGACGTCGACGGCATTTTCGACAATGCGGAAATTGACTTCGAGCATAAGCGCGAAGGCAGCAGCGGTGCCGGCGGCATGAACTTCAAAAAGCGGCAACCGGTTTTCACCACGGCTGACAAGAAGGTCGCCGGCATCAACAAGCAATGGCGATTGATCATCAAGGGCAAATCGTACTTTTGCGCCGAGCCCTACGAAGACGGTTCAGGCTGGGCAACGCTCTGGCTTGCGACCAGCCTGGACGACCCAACCGAAGCGGAGATCGTGCGCGGTGGCAGCCAATGGCGTTAGTTTTCAACTGAGTTTTGCCCGGGAAATCACTCGGGTTACGGCGCAAATACAGACCACGGCCGAGCAGGTCAAGAAGGCCGGTGACCGGGCGCGACGCAAAACCATGCGCTGGCTGTCGACGCGTATGTCGCGCGAAATGAGCCAGGCCTTAAAGATCCCGCAAAAAGGGCTTAAAGCCCGCTGGAGCACGTCCACAGCCGGCCAGGGTGACGACCAAGTCACCATTCTATGGTTCGGCACTTTGCCCTTGGCGGCGGAAAACGTCGGCAACCCCCGGCAGGGTAAGCGCGGCACCAGTGTCGCCGGGCGGCGCTTTGATGGTGCGTTCTATCACTCGGTCTACGACGGCGTGCCCCGGGTTTGGATTCGCAAGCGGCGCGCCCAGGCCCTGGGCTTGAACTTGCCAGCCATGAGCCGGCAGAAGGGCGGGGGCAATCAGCGGTTTATGGATTATGGCGGTGCTGGTGATACCAGTAACCGAGGCCGTTTCCCGGTTATGCGGGTGGGTATCGCGCTAGACGAAATGGCCGGCGAGGTGTTCCGCCGTTATGAGCGCCGAGCCTTGGCCCGGTTCGCTGAGCTGATCGAGCAGGAAATCAACTACGTGGTGAACCATGAGCGAAAAGGCTGAAGAAGGGCAAACCATCGACGATGTGAGTTTGTTGCACGACCGGATAGTCGCCGCCGTGCGCGACCGCTTCGGGCCACGGCTTAAGACAGTGGCCGAGTACGACCCCGTCGACGTAGACAGCAAGACGATTAAAACCCCGGCGGTGCTGCTGGAGCTGGTCGAAATGCGCCCCGCTGGGCGGGTTACGGGTGGGCGCACGCCGGTCGAATTGGCCTGGTCTGCGCATTGCGTGCTGAGTTCGGCGACAGACAACGTACAGCGTGAAGTTCGCAACTTTTCCGCCCAGGTACTTTGCCTTGTCGACGGCAACAGTTGGGGGCTCGGGACGGCTGTAACGCGTGCCGTTGAGCTTGAGGCGTTCCCGGGTTTGTTCAGGCCCGGGGAAAAGGGTTTCGAAAGCTGGGTCGTGAACTGGAAGCAAACCGCGCATTTGGGGCAGGTTTGGGAGCTGCCCGCCGATGCCCCGGCGGTTGACGTCTACATAGGCGGCGAGTTGCAAGCCGACCCGAATGCCGGGCAGGTGCCTTGATGGACGTATTGCAGCGCTTGGAAGAGCTGGAACGCCGGGTCGCTCAAATGGTGGTGCGTGGAAAAATTCACGCCGTGGACACGGCCAACCATGTCGCCCAGGTTGAATACGGGCCAGGCATGGTTACCGGTTGGCTTCAGTGGAAGCCCCTGCGCACCGGAAAGGCGATTGTCTGGTGGGCCCCGGAGAAGGGCGAAGGCGTCACGGTTATCAGCGAGGGTGATTTGGCCTTGGGCGAGATCCTGCCAGGCAGCTATCACAAAGACTTTGCCGCGCCATCCAGCGACCCGGATTTGTTCCTTATCCAGTACGGCGACGGCGGCTCGGTTTCCTATGATCGGAAGGCTCATATGCACCGCCTGGACCTGCCAGCCGGCGGGCGCGCCGAGGTGGTGGCGCCGGGCGGCATGAAGATCATTGCCGATACGGAAATCGTTGGTTCGTTACGCGTAACGAAAGACATCAAGGGTGACGCGGAAATCGGCGATGCGGTTCGCAACATGAGCCAGGACCGCGACCTTTACAACCTTCACCGTCACGGCTCCAGCCCGCCCCCTGAACCGCAACAGTAGAGAACATCATGAAACAAGGCACGGACCGGAACACGGGGCGCCTGATCAGTGGCATTCCCTATCTGTGGCAGCGGCTTAGCGACGTTATTTCAACGCCTGTCGGCTCCCTGGTCGGGCGCCGTGACTTCGGTTCGCGGCTGTTTGAAATGCTCGACCGCAACGTCGACAGCGGTTTCTACATGGAAACCTATATTCGCTTGGCCGAGGCCATCAACAACAAGGCCAACGGTTTGGACGACTTCAGGCTGTCGACCATGCGCGTCGACCAGCCCGCCCCGAATCACGTTGAGTTGTTCATAAGCGGTCAGTTGCTGATTGATGGCCAGGCGCGAGACGTGGAATTAGAGGGGATCGCCTATGGAAGGTATTAATCTGGCGTTGCTGCCGTCGCTGACGGTAATCAAGCAACTGACACACGAGGAAATTGTGCAGGCGGTGGCCACCGCTGCGGGCCTGGAGAATGCGAGCCCAGCCGACCCAGCGTTTCGTGTGGCCCTGGCCTGCGCTTATCGTGAACTGATGGTCCGCCAAGACGCCAACGAACAGGCGCGCGGGCTGTTGCTGGCGTTCGCGGTAGGGCCTCAGCTCGACCATCTAGGGGTGACCTACTACCAGCACCCGGACGGCTCGCCAGTCACGCGCCTGGATGGTGAAGAGGATGACGATTACCGGGCCCGCTTGCAGGATTCGCCCGAAGGGCTTTCGGTGGCGGGCCCGGATGGGGCCTACGAGTTCGGGGCAAAAAGTGCCCATCCTCACGTTAAAGGCGCCTCGGTGTTCAGCCCGAAACCGGTTGAGGTTGAGCTAACCATATTGAGTACCCAGGGCAGCGGCGTACCTACGCCGGAGCTGCTGGCGACTGTTGATGCGTACCTACAGACGCGTCGGCCACTGACCGACTGGCTGAGGGTGTTGCCGGCCGAGGTAGTGCCATTCAGCGTGACGGCTGCGCTTTACCTGAAGCAAGGCCCCGACCCTGAGCTGGTCCGTCAGGCGTCCGAGAAGTGGGCTCGGGCATATCTGGATAAACAACACCGACTTAAAGCCCGCGTCGTCGAATCCGCTTTGCACGCGGCTATGAGCGTTGAGGGCGTCGAAGAGGTTCGGCTAACCGGTTGGGCTGACGTGGCCTGTACGGCCCGTCAGGCGCCTTTCTGCGAGGCTCTGACGGTCACTATCGGTGGCTATGTATGAGCGCGACTATTCTGCCGGCCAACCTAGCCGACCTTGAGAAGGACTTAGACGCTGCGCTGTCGCGTATTGAGCTGATCGAGATCCCCATCGCGGTTTTGTGGGATCCCTGGAAATGTCCGCTCGACGTACTGCCATACCTAGCCTGGGCTGTGTCGGTAGACCAGTGGCGTAGCGACTGGCCCGAGCAGGTCAAGCGCCGGGTGGTTGCCGGTAGTCTTGGGCTGCACCGCATCAAGGGTACGCGGCCGGCGGTCGTCCAGGCGTTGAAGGCATTGGGCGTTGAGGTCGAGC
This sequence comes from Pseudomonas sp. 3JA, assembly GCF_036961705.1. NCBI lineage: Bacteria > Pseudomonadati > Pseudomonadota > Gammaproteobacteria > Pseudomonadales > Pseudomonadaceae > Pseudomonas > Pseudomonas sp. 3JA. The sequence goes on along the minus strand of NZ_JBAMDJ010000053.1, from coordinate 3,295 downwards.
TGGTCGAGTGGTTCGAGGCTTCGCCGCGCAAGGAGCCCGGCACGTTTAGCCTGATCGCTTGGGCGAACGAGAACATCACGCCCGGCCAGGCCGGCATGCTGAACGGCGTGCTGTACGACCAACTGTTCGCGGCCGTGCATAACGCCAAAAACACGCGCTCCCACTTCACTTTCAAGGTGGGAGCCAAGTTTGGTCCGAACAACCTTCGAATTGGTTCGGCCATCACGGGCATGGGCGCAGCGACGCGCCGTGATGCTGTGGTCGCCCAAGAGCCGCTTGCAAGCACTGCACGCCTGGCGGCTGTGCCTGTTCTGGAGTCTGTCGCGCTGAGCCGGCGCGCTGGCGAATTATTCATCGACGCGGCCCCGCGTCCGGCGGCGGTCCTGATGGGTTGCGCCTGCGTTGGGGTCGCTGTCGTTCGTGTGTCTATGGAGGTGCAAGAGTGACGGCGCTTATACCGGTAATTACCACCAAGGGCCTGGCGGCCGTGTGGAACACAGAAAATACGGGCGTTGCGGCGAAAGTCACGCACATCGCGCTCGGCACAAGCGGTTATATCCCCAGCAAGGGGCAAATCAGCCTTCAGGCTGAAAAGAAACGTTACGCCATTGCGGATGGCCAGCGTGTCAGCGATACGCAAATTCATGTCACCGCCCTGGCGGATGACGATAGTGAATTTTGGGTTAAAGAGGTCGGATTCTATCTGGAGGACGGCACCCTGTTTGCTGTCTGGTCGTCGACCGGCGCGCTGGCCTATAAGTCCGCGCTTGTGCCGTTGTTGCTGGCATTCGATTTGGTGCTGGATGCGTTGCCCGCTGGTTCTGTAACGGTGGTAGGAACCGGGGCAAACCTGTCGCTTGCGGTTTGGGGAGAGCAGTTCGCGGCCCAATCGGCGGCCATCGTCGATAACATGGCGCGACATGTCGACGTGCTGTTCCGCCTGATGGCGTTGGAAAAAGGTTAAGGGGGCGATATGGCAGCGAGCGATATAGAGCTGACCGCCGGCACAACCTTCGCGTTTTCCGTCACCTGGCAGCAAAAGAATGGCGACGCTCTGGCCCCCATCGACATAACCGGGTGTACCGCTCGCTTCCAAGTGCGAGACGTCAAGACTGACGAACTGCTGATCGATGCGCAGACCGGCGGGCGTGGCATTGAGATCCCTGCCGGGCCTGACGGGCTGATCAAGGTTTCGCTTGGCCCTGACGTGACCCGGGGGCTGTCGTCACGACCTATTGGACAGGCTGTCTATGAGCTTCGCGTTTACTTCCCTTCGGGGGATGCCTATCCGGTGCTGCCTTCTGGCTTTCTCGCCATCAATCAGGGGGTGATTCGTGATTAGCCAAACGCAGTCGGTAACCCTGACGCGACCTGTTTTGCAAGTGAGCAGGCTGACCCAGGGGGAGCGCCTGGCAGCCGTGGCGATTCAGCCTGAGCCGCACTTCTATGTCGTCGCCGTCGGCTTTCAGGGGCCTGTCGGGGCTGTGGCTGAGGACGTTCTGGCGCGCGCGGCGGCCGCCGAGCAAGCGGCGAATTATGCGGCCGCGCAAGCGACTGAATCGGCGCAGGTGCTGGACCGACTGATGCAGCAGCTCAAAGGCGCTTTCGACTATCACGCCGGCGCGATCAGCGCCCAAGGGGGCAAATGATGGGGGCAGTTTCCGAGACCCTCGAAAGCCTGCTGACGGCCGTTAACGGTCTGATGGGGGTTATTGATGGCAAGTTGCGTAACAAGGTCGACAAGGCTGAGGTTTACACGCGCACCGATATCGACGACCCGACACGGACCCTAGGCGCAAACTCGGCTACGGCGACGCGTCTAAAAGTGGCCAGGGTTATCACATTGGCCGGCGATGCTCACGCGGCTGGCGGGTTCGATGGTTCGGACGCGCTGACGTTGATGGTGAGCATTCCGGCATTGGCGGATAAGGCCGATAAGCTCGACACGCTTACGCCGGCGCAAATCGACGCGCGCATACAGGCAGTGATAGGCACGTCGCCGGCGGCGCTGGATACGCTGGCCGAGTTGGCGGCGGCAATGAACAACGACCCCGGCTTCGCGGCCAGCATGACCACGGCTTTGGCCGCCAAGTCCGACAAAGCAACGACCTACACCGTCACTCAGGCCGACGGCAAGTTTCTGTTAAAGACCGCCCAGTCAACGGACTCTGCCAAGTTGGGCGGCAATCTCCCTTCGCACTTCGCCACGGCCGCCGGGTTAGCTTCGCTCGAAGCTGGGGTCGCTGACGGATTCACTCGCCTGGCCGCTGCCTTCAATAGCGGGGCCAATAAGATCAATGGAACAGGAGCTTAAACAGTGAGCTTAGAAACGCAGATTCAGGCGCTGGTAACAGCCGCCAATAACCTGACCAGTTCGGTCAACGGTAAAGTGGGGGAGATCGATGCAAAGGTGGTGGCTGCCCAAGCTGCTTACAACGCTCAACTAGCAGCCCTGACAAGCAAGCTCCCACGGCTTGGTGTAACGCAAAACTTTGCAATGTCAGACCCCGGCAATTTGGGCCGCCCCGACAACTTTGGTTATCACACCGAGGTAAGCTGGGCGAAGGTGAAAACCATCAGCCAACAATCTCAAGCTACGGGGCGGCCTGCGGAGGACGTTGCATTACTGGCCGAAATTGAAGCGGATGTCCGCGAGGTTTATCCAGATTTCAGTATTCGGAAGGCTGAGTATTTCCGGCGCGATTTCAGTATCTGGCGTGGTACTTGGTCGGTAAAAGGGGCTTCGCCTTATTTTGTCTATCCGCGAACTGCTGACGGCATTTTAAACAATGGCGTTGCTTCTGTTCCTATGAATTCGTTTATCACGGTCGGCGCCTTTGTCAGGATTGTTGACGGTGAGATTACCGGAACTTGGGCGACAGGCTCCGCCAAAGGAAAGTGGCGTTGGTGCTCATATGTTTACGAGCCTAATAACATTTTCGGTCATTACACCCACTTGCACCCAATTCGTGTTTCAACTTCAGGGGTCGTTGAAATGGCACTGGTTGGAGGATGTACAGGTGTTGTTTCTCATCCAGGCGCTTGGGGCGCTATGTTGGCACTTGGCTAAGGAGCCTATATGAAACCTATATTTCCAGACCCGTACCTTCATCCAGATTTGAAGTGGGAAATGATTCGCAAGAGTCGTGATTCCGACCTGACTGCATCTGACTACGCGGTGATGCCTGACTATCCGCTGGACGATGGGCAAAAGGCTCAGGTCCTGGCCTACCGCAAAGGACTGCGCGAGCTGCCTGAGCAGGGCAGCGACCCCGACGCCGTGGAGTGGCCGGAC
>NZ_JBAMDJ010000052.1:0-40966 GCF_036961705.1 Pseudomonas sp. 3JA | reverse complement strand
ACCCAGGACGAAGCAACCCAGGCCGCCGGTGGCGACGGTGATGCCCGTGGCCGCGACCACGGCGGCGGTCGCCAGGGCGGTGATCGCGATGTTGGCCGCCACCTCCAATACGCCGCCAAGGATGTCGGCCATCATCGAGGTATGGTTGAGTGCATCGCCCAGGCGGGCCGCCCAGAGCGCGTCAGACATGCACGTTGCTCAGGCGGGTAGGGTGGCGGATGATCGTGGGTTCAAGCAATTTGGTGCCTTCCATTGCGCCGGTGTCCTTGTGGGTTACGGCATGCCCATTAATGCCATTTTCAGGCGCTTGATCAGCTTTGGTTTCTTGAGACAATCGGTGGGGCGTAGATCACCTAGCGCGGGCACTTTTTGCTCCATCCACCACAACCCTTCTTCGAGCCCTCTTTTACCATAAAGCACGACGGCCAAATCAAGGTGCTCATCCATGGCCTTGGCCAACGTACGCGCGTTGTCATCGAGATAATCCTCTTCATACAAGCGTACAAAACTTCGCCAACCGTCATCGCCCACGTATTCGTCTTCCAGTCCCATGTTGAAACCTGCCAAAGGAATCAGTGTGTTGCCGGTAGGGTTGTACGTCGACAGCAGCCGGGGCTGCATCATCGTTGTCCGGCATCCATGCGAGCTGACCCACCGCTATCGCGAGCAAGCTCGCTCCCACAAGGGTCAGGGTTGGGTGTCGAACACCAGCGACCCCTTGATCGTCGCCCAATGCGCCGCCTCGGCATCACCCAGCTTCTCGGCTTTCACGTAGCTCAAGGCAAGCATCTTGCGAGTGCCGGGTAGTACCAGTGCGAGCTGATATTGGAAGACCTTTTCGTTGCCCTTGTTGAACTGGCTGCGCAATTCAACGGCTTCGACTTCCTGGTTGGCGCCCACGCGCACGGTGGCGCCCGGTTGGCAGCGCAGTTGCTGGACCTGTTTTTCCAGGCGCTTGAGCTGGTCGTCGAGGTTGCTTTGCAGGGTCTCGCCGTCGGCCAGCAGGCTGCGGCTGACGATCAAGGAGGTGCCCAGTTCGGGGAACTTGAGGATGTTGATCGTCGCGTCCAGCAACTCGCTTGGCGGCAGCTGGAGCTGGAATTCATTGAGGCGATAAGTCATGGCGCAAAAATCTCGAAGTTAGCCCTTGGGGAACGCGGCGCTGATGTTGGCGTCGATGCTGCCCTTGACGCCCTGGCCGTCCGGCGTGGCACCGGGGCCGCCGCCGTTGTTCAGGTGCAGCACGCCGCCAGTGTTGAACTCGGCATCGCCGCTGGCGTAGAAGCTGATCTGCACGCCGCTCAGGTTGATCTGGCCGCTGGCGTTGAGCTCCAGGATGCTTTCACCGCACACCAGGCGCAGGTTCTCGCCCACTTCGATGACGTAGCTCTGGCTGATGCTGTCGGTCTTGCGCTGGCCAACGGAGAGGATGTCCTCCTGCTTGACGATGCGCAGGCGGTTGTTGCCGATGGTCACTGTTTCGTTGTGGCCGATGCTCTTGTTGCGGTCATGGCCCACCGAGTGGCTTTCGTCCACCTCGACCACGATGTCCTGGTTGCGCTCGGCATGGATGTACAGCTGCTCGGCGCCTTTCTTGTCTTCCATGCGGATTTCGTTGAAATTCGCTGGCGTGCCACCCTTGCTCGAACGGCTTTTCATGCCGCTCTGGGTCGCGTTTTCAGGCAGGTCGTAGGGCACGGTCTGTTCCGCGTTGTAAACGCGACCGGTGATGATCGGCCGGTCCGGGTCGCCCTCGAGAAAGCTGACGATCACTTCCTGCCCGATGCGCGGGATCTGCATCGAGCCCCAGTTTTTGCCGGCCCAGGATTGCGACACCCGAATCCAGCATGAGCTGTTTTCGTTGGATTGGTCGTGCCGGTCCCAGTAGAAATGCACCTTCACCCGGCCAAACTGATCGGTCCAGATTTCCTCACCCTTGGGGCCCACGACCAACGCGGTTTGCGGGCCCTTGACGATGGGGCGGTGGGTAGTCGCCAGTGGGCGATAACTCTGCTGGGCGTCGATGCAGGTCAAGCTGCTTTCGAACTGCGCGGTCGGCGCGCCGCCGCCGGTCTCACCACTTTCCTGGGAAAGGTAGTAGCGGGCGCCGACGATCAGGTATTCGCGGTTCTGGTCCTGGCGGCTGAAGCCGGTGAGGCTGAACAGATGCCCCGAGCCCAGGCCCCGGGCGTTGCCGGCCAGTTCCACCTGTTCGTGCAGGCTCTGCAAGGCTTCGATGCGGGTGCGGGCGTAGTGTTCGCCATCGGTGCTTTGCACGTAAGTGCCGGGGTAGTCGTACAGCGGATAGTCGCCAGCCGTGTGTGGGCGCGGCATGGCCGAGCGCACGTCGATACGTGCGCTGGGGCGTTGGAAGTCGTAATCGTTGAGCTCAAGCGAACCGGGCTGGACTTCCTGGGCCAGGTGCCAGTCGTGGATGTGGTCGCGCTCGCGCTGTTGTTCGTTCTTGGGGTAGTAGGGCACCGAGCTGTAGCCGGGTGCCTTGGTGTGGGCGCCGTAGGCATCAGCCAGCACCAGCACATGGCGGCCCTGTTCATGGCGGAAGAAGTAGTAGATGCCTTCCTGCTCCATCAAGCGGCTGACAAAGTCGAAACTGGTCTCGCGATACTGCACGCAGTATTCCCACTCGCGATAAGGTCGGCTCAGGGCGTCTTCGAAATCGGAAAAGCCCAGGTCGCGGAACACTTGCTTGATGATCTGCGGGATGGTCAGGTTCTGGAAAATCCGGCAATCGGAGGTGCGGGTCAACAGCCACAACCACGGCCGAAGCGTGGCTTGGTAACTGGCGAACTGGCCCTGGTCGACGTTCTGGCTGCAACGGGCGACGATGCCATGGAAATAGCGCTCACCACCGCCATCGAGCTGCAGGCTCACGCACATGGGCTTGCCGAGCAGTTGATTCAAGTCGATGGCGTTGTCCAGCGAGTGCAGCTGCAACTCGTAGTTGAACAGCCGCCCCAATTCTTCGCCACCGCCCATATCTTTGAGCAACAGCATCTCAGGTCCGAGGGGGCTGGTGACCTTGGCCAGGCGTGAGGCTTGGTTGAATAGCATCGGTTGTCCTTATCGCTGCCGCAGTCCATTTGACGCTGCGCAAGATTGCCGGCTTTTGACGTTGAAGATCAAGCGATCGCGCCCTTTGATAGCTCGTGCACAGGCATGAAATCGCCAGAGTAGTGACGCTGATCGCATAATGTAGTTCGTTGCTTGAGGCAGAGGAACCCGGTTCTTGATTGTTACCAGGCATTACTTGAATATCTGCTCCTTCGCGCGTCACCTCACGTCCATGGAAAGCGATTACTGTGACCTCTTACCGCATTCAAGAAGCCGATCTCGAAATCCCCGATACCTGGCAGGACCAGAGCATCAATATTTTCAAGCTGCCGGCAGTCGGTCCTGCTAAAGAAGCCAGTTTTGTCATCAGCCGCGATACCACTCAGGGCGATGCTCCTTTTGCCGAGTACGTGGACCGCCAACTCAAAAGCGCGGAGCAGCAACTGCCGGGCTTCAAGCTGGTTCAGCGCTGGGACACCGTACTGCATGGGCACACCGCTACATTGCTGGACTACACCTGGCAACGCGAGGGGCGCGACCTGATGCTGCGCCAGGTGTTCATCGAGCGTAAACCATCCGTGGTGATCACCACTTTGACCACCACACCGAACGATTTCGCCTATCACGAGCCGGCCTGGAAGGTGGCGATGCATTCGTTCAAGCCACAGCCTCCGATCATCTGAGCATCCATACGTCCCACTGAGCAGTCATACACATCAGTCAGGTAGATGCGCGCAATGGATGCACAGGCTGCAGCACGTCTGGGTGACGAAATAGCCCACGGGTTCGGGTTGGCCGCGATGGTCGCCGGAGCCGTGGCCGGTGCCTTGATCGGCGCTGCGGTCGTTGCCGCGACGGTTGCCACGGGCGGCGTGGCCCTGGCGATCATGGCCGGCTCGATTGCGGCTGGCGGCTTGTCGATGTTCCAGATCGTCAAGGGCCTCTCCACAATCTTCAACCTGCCCGAGCCCACCACGGGGGCGTTGATAATGGGCAGCTTCAACGTCTACATCAACAGCCGCAATGCCATGCGGGCGGGTGAAGACACTTCATCTTCCTGCACCGGTCTGCCGATGAACCATCCGATCTGGCCCTTCCCGGTGCTGATCGCCGAAGGCAGCGCCACGGTGTTCATCAACGGCAAACCGGCGGCGCGCTTGCACAGCAAAATGGTCTGCGGTGCCCACATCAAGAGCGGCAGCCCGAATACGTTCATCGGTGGGCCGACGGTGTCGGTGGCGTTTGTCCTGGATCTTGAAGGGTGGATGCACACTGGGCTGGAAGTGTTGGGGTTGTTGGCGGCAGGTGCTGCGCTGGTCATGGCCGCCATGGCGGGTATCGCCGTGCTCGTCGAGTTCGTGGTGGTGGGCGGGCTGATCGTAGGGGGTATGGAGCTTCTCGGTGATTTAGGTGACCGCCTGGGGCCTGGCTATCGGGACCTGCTGCAAGGGGTCGCCGGCATGGCCATGCTGGGGCTGAGCCCGAAAATGGCGAAGGCGGCCAAGCCTGCCGAACTGCCGCCGCCCAAGTACAAGCCTGGCGTGACCGAGGCCGATATCCTGGCCATGCCGAAAGGGTCGCGGCCCGATGCCGACACGTACCTGTCACCGCAGTATGTGAAAGAACACTTGGCCCAGTTCGAGAACGGTGCCTCGCGCTTCACCACCAAGGCCAACCTGGACAAGTACGGCATCGCCCAGCGCGACGGTACGACGTTCCTGATGCCCAAGGCTGAAGCCGATCAATTGATTGCCAATGCCAAGGGCGACAAGCGCGCATTGGAGAAGGCCCTTGGGCTGCCAGAAAATACCCTGGAAAGTAGTACCCTGGTGCGGGTCGATATCCCCGCGCCTAAAGACATGAACCTGCGGATTCCTTCAGGTAACGAGGCCGGCGCCAACGAATTCTGGATCCCTGGCGGCAAGCTGCCGACCGGTGCCAGCGAGGCGGTCATCGATGCCGGGGGCATCTTGCCCAAAGACTTCAGTTGGACGCCATTATGACGGTAGAGGTAGGCAAATCATGAAATTTCAAGATGTTCTGGTCAGTCGCGAACACATGTTCTGCGTGGGTATCGAACAGGATTCGGGTCGATTCTATGTCTCCATACCGGTCAGCAACGGCATGGCCGACTACGAGGAATATTATGAAATCAATCAGGCGACCTTCGAACTGTTCAGGCGTGACCCGGATGCGGCGCTGCCTTTTGTGGCGCGTTGCAGGAAGCGTGAGCTGGACGCGCTATTGATTGTCCAACCGGGAACGAACCGCGGCACCGCCATCTGATCGTCGAAGGGCAGGGGGAACGGTGGGAATTGAATTGAGTGCCTTCGCCAGTCGGGATGTGTTCCTGGACTACGCCTACGAAGCGGTCACTTTCCGTTGGGACCCTCGCACCGGGACCGTATTCAGGAAGGTTTACGGTGCTGCCGAAAGCGAACAATCGGTTCCCGCGGACAACAGGCTGTACAACGACGCCGTCTTGTATGGTCGCGAGATTTCCAAAGAACAATACGCGAAGGGCTTTGATCGCCAATGAGCATTCTGGACGCTGCAATCGCCCTGGCTTCAAGGGTCCACGCGGGCCAGGTGGATAAGGCCGGCAAGCCCTACATCCTCCACCCGTTGCGCCTGATGATGAAGTTCGACGGGCTTGAAGAGCAACTGGTCAGCCTGTTGCACGATGTGGTCGAAGACGGCGATGTCACGCTGGATGAGCTGCGCGGGCTTGGCATTCCCGAGGTTGTGGTGACGGCTATCGACTGCTTGACCAAGCGCAAGGGCGAGTCCTATGAACAATTCGTCGCCCGGATTCGTCCCAATCCACTGGCGACCAAAGTGAAAATAGCGGACATCCACGACAATCTTGACCTCACTCGGTTGCCCGTCGTGCGAGACAAGGACCTGGAACGCGCCGCGAAATATCATCGGGCATTGCGTTACCTGCAAGAGCAATGAATCATGTCGCCGCCGTCTGCTCGTTGAAGGACAACGCGGCAAGACCGGCGCTGCGTTCGCTCTGACCGTGCCCAGCGATCTCTGGTCATCGATAACTCTCCTGTGCAGTCATACAACCAGTAAGTTGGATTTTCGCAATGGATGCACAGGCTGCAGCACGTCTGGGTGATGAAATAGCCCATGGCTTCGGGTTGGCCGCGATGGTTGCCGGTGCCGTGGCCGGTGCCTTGATCGGCGCCGCGGTCGTTGCCGCGACGGTTGCCACGGGCGGCGTGGCCCTGGCGATCATGGCCGGCTCGATCGCGGCCGGCGGCTTGTCGATGTTCCAGATCGTCAAAGGCCTGTCGACCATCTTCAACCTGCCCGAGCCCACCACGGGGGCGTTGATAATGGGCAGCTTCAACGTCTACATCAACAGTCGCAATGCCATGCGGGCGGGTGAAGACACTTCATCTTCCTGCACCGGGCTGCCGATGAACCATCCGATCTGGCCCTTCCCGGTGCTGATCGCCGAAGGCAGCGCCACGGTGTTCATCAACGGCAAACCCGCCGCACGCTTGCACAGCAAAATGGTGTGTGGCGCGCACATCAAGACCGGCAGCCCGAATACGTTCATCGGTGGGCCGACGGTGTCGGTGGCGTTTGTCCTGGATCTTGAAGGCTGGATGCATACCGGGCTGGAAGCGTTGGGAATGTTGGCCATGGGGGGCGCAGCGATTCTCGCGGCCATGGCTGGCGTGGCCGCTCTGGTCGGTTTCGTGGTGATCGGCGGCACGATGATGGCTGGCATGGCGTTGCTGGGGGATCTGGGGGATCGCTTGGGGCCGGGTTACCGGGATCTGCTGCAGGGCGTCGCGGGAATGGCGCTTCTGGGCCTGGGCCCGAAAATGGCAAAAATCGGTACGGCGCCCAAGCCGCGCTCGGTGAGCTTCAAACCGGGCTACACGTCAGAGGATATCGCTGCGATACCCAAGTCAAGCCGGCCCAACCCTGCCGATTACCTTGAGGCCTCCTATATCGACAAGCACCTCAAAGTCTTTCAGGATGAAGGCGGTGCGTTTCTGTTTACCCCCGATGACATTGCCAACCCCATGTATGGCACCTTTAGCGACACTAAGTACGTCATGGCCAAGTCAGACCTGCACGGTGTGGTCGCCGAGTTTAAGAAAACCGGTGATCTTTCGATTCTGGAGACCGCTTTGGGTTATGAACCGGGCAGCTTCACCGGCAAGGAGATTTACATGATGAACCTGGACAATCCCAAGGTTGTCATGCCCTCCGGTAACGAGCGCGGAGCGAACCCGTTATGGCGCCCTGGCGGCCTGACCCATCCCGGCGGTATGCGTGAAGCGGTATTGGATAAGGTGGCCATCCCACACAATAACGACATCAATTTCCTGCTCGCGAACCCGGATGTAGTGAGAATCCAATGAGTGCCAACCTAGATAATGTATTGCTGCTGGCCCTGGCCAATGATGAGCTGGATAAATTCCTCGTAGGCGAGCCGTTCTACTTTCAAGAAGCCAAGAATGATTATGAGGAACCGCAGAACATCGTTGCGGCTTTCGATTTGCTGGTGCTGCGTTATTGGCAACAGACTCGCGATCCCCAGTTCCCTGTGCGCTGGGTGACGGCTTTGCTCAAGATTCTCGCGACCTACCCTGATCGTAATCGGGCAATTTATGTTGCGGCGTCGTGGGTCTGGTACTACCGGTTTTGCCTGAGCAAAAAACAGGCACAACCCGAGGGGCTTTATGCCGACTTGTTCGAGGTTGATATGGGCGCCGTGGCGCTGGCCCTCCAGCGGCAGCTTGAGCTCAACAAGGCTGAGCTTGTCCAGGACACGCGGTGGGCGGGTGGCAGCTGGAACAGCCAGAACGGTCTGTGGGGGCCGTTGATGCGGACCGCCCTTGTCGTTCGGGATAAGCTGGGCGGCCCTGACTTCGTACCGGCTAATCTCTGAGTGGTTAATGATGTGCTGAGGGCCTATGTGGCAACAGCGGACGGTGATTTGATCCATGTTCGAATCATCGATAAAGCGCTGGACTCACCCCTGCGCGTTATCGGGTTTTCGAATGCGCCAGAGAAAGATATCTACGTTTTGCAGGTCGCGGACAACACGCAGAAGGCAAAGGTATTCGATGCACTCCGTTCATTGGGCGTGGCCTTTTCGGCGGGCAAGGAATGGTGCCCCTCCGAAGTTTTTGAATATCTTCGTGACGAGCAATTGCTGAGCGGCAAGTACTTGCGCGTCGCGTGGACGCAGCCCGGTCAATACCGGCTTACGAACGAGTGAAATTTCAAGATGCCTGGGTCCACCGGGCACACAGGTTCTGCGTGGGTGGTAACGATGAACCCGTGGCGAGGGAGCTTGCTCCCGCTTGAGTGCGAAGCGCTCACAAAAAGGGGCGGCTACGCAGCCCAGCGGGAGCAAGCTCCCTCGCCACGGTTATTCCGGCCATGAACCTCAGTGCTTGGCCTTTGCCGGGAAAAAAGCTTTCACCGCCGCGTCGATCACACCCTTGATGCCCTTGCCCTTGGCATCCACTTCGCTTGCTCCACCGGAGTTGAGGTCCAAGCGGCCGCCGGTGTCGATGTTGCCATTGCCACTGGCGTAGATATTGAACGCAGTGCCCGAGATATTGATCTCGCCACTGGCATTGAACTCCAGCACGCTTTTGCCGCACACCAATCGAATCTGCGAACCCGCCTCCACGAGGTATTGGGTGCTGATGCTGTCGCTCTTGGCTCCACCGACAAGCAATGCGTCGTTGCGCTGTACTGCCCGCAGTCGGTCTTGGCCAATCCGTACGGTTTCGTTGTGGCCGATGCTTTTGTTGCGGTCGTGGCCCACCGAATGGCTTTCATCCACCTCGACCACGATGTCCTGGTTGCGCTCGGCATGGATGTACAGCTGCTCGGCGCCTTTCTTGTCTTCCATGCGGATTTCGTTGAAATTCGCTGGCGTGCCGCCTTTGCTCGAACGGCTTTTGGTGCCGCTCTGAGTGGCATTGGCAGGCAACGCATAGGGCACCGTCTGTTCGGCGTTATACACGCGACCGGTGACGATCGGCCGGTCCGGGTCGCCTTCGAGGAAGCTGACGATCACTTCCTGGCCGATGCGCGGGATCTGCACCGAGCCCCAATTCTTGCCGGCCCAGGCCTGCGACACACGAATCCAGCATGAGCTGTTTTCGTTGGACTGGTCGTGCCGGTCCCAGTAGAAATGCACCTTCACCCGGCCAAACTGATCGGTCCAGATTTCCTCGCCCTTGGGGCCCACGACCAACGCGGTCTGCGGGCCCTTGACGATGGGTCGATGGGTGATCGGTAGCGGACGGTAACTTTGCTGGGCGTCGATGCAGGTCAGGCTGCTTTCGAACTGGGCCGACGGCGCGCCGCCGCCGGTCTCGCCGCTTTCCTGGGAAATGTAATAGCGGGCACCGACGATCAGGTATTCGCGGTTCTGGTCCTGGCGGCTGAAGCCGGTGAGGCTGAACAGATGCCCCGAGCCCAGGCCACGAGCGTTACCCGATAACTCGACCTGTTCGTGCTGGGTCTGCAAGGCTTCGATGCGGGTACGGGCGTAGTGCTCGCCGTCCTGGCTCTGCACATAGGTGCCGGGGTAGTCGTAGAGCGGATAGTCGCCGGCCGCGTGGGGGCGAGGCATGGCCGCACGCACGTCGATGTGCGCACTCGGGCGCTGGAAATCGTAGTCGTTGAGTTCCAGCGAGCCCGGCTGGACTTCCTGGGCCAGGTGCCAGTCGTGAATATGATCCCGCTCGCGCTGCTGCTCGTTCTTTGGGTAGTAGGGCACCGAGCCGTAGCCGGGCGCCTTGGTGTGGGCGCCGTAGGCGTCGGCCAGCACCAGCACATGCCGGCCCTGCTCGTGGCGGAAGAAGTAGTAGATCCCTTCTTGCTCCATCAGCCGGCTGACAAAGTCGAAACTGGTCTCGCGATACTGCACGCAGTATTCCCACTCGCGATACGTCTGGCTCAAGGCGTCTTCGAAATCGGAAAAGCCCAAATCACGGAACACCTGCTTGATGATCTGCGGGATGGTCAGGTTCTGGAAAATCCGGCAATCGGAGGTGCGGGTCAGCAGCCACAACCACGGCCGCAACGTCGCCTGATAACTGGCGAACTGGCCTTGGTCGACGTTCTGGCTGCAACGGGCGACGATGCCATGGAAGTAGCGCTCGCCACCGCCGTCCAGTTGCAGGCTCACGCACATGGGCTTGCCGAGCAGCTGATTCAAGTCGATGGCGTTGTCCAGCGAGTGCAGCTGCAACTCGTAGTTGAACAGCCGCCCTAATTCTTCACCGCCGCCCATGTCCTTGAGCAACAGCACCTCAGGTCCGAGGGGGCTGGTGACCTTGGCCAGGCGTGAGGCTTGGTTGAATAACATCGGTTATCTCATTGTGATAATGGCTGCGGCGCTGATTGGAACAACTGTGGGAGCGAGCTTGCTCGCGATGGCGGTATGTCAGTCAACATGGATGTTGAATGTGACTGCGCTATCGCGAGCAAGCTCGCTCCCACAGGGTTTTGCAGTGTTCCTTACCGTCAGGCCGCGTCGCTGAAGTCGTACTGCAATTCGTTATCCACCGCGCTGATCCGCACGCCGGCCAAGGCCTTGCCTTCGAGCATGCGGGTCAGGAACTCGCGGCTCATGTCCGGCAGCAGGCTGTTGGTCAGGATGGTGTCGATCATGCGTCCGCCGCTTTCGGTTTCGGTGCAGCGCGAGACGATCAAATCGATCACCGCGTCGTCGTAGTCGAAGGCGACTTTGTGGGTGCTCTCCACGCGCTTCTTGATGCGGTTGAGTTGCAGGCGGGTGATGGCCTTGAGCATTTCGTCGCTGAGCGGGTAGTACGGGATCGTCACCAGGCGGCCCAGCAAGGCTGGCGGGAAAATCTCCAGCAGCGGTTGGCGCAGGGCCTTGGCGATTTCTTCCGGCTCCGGCACGTTCTGCGGGTCTTTGCAGACGTCGGCAATCAGCTCGGTGCCGGCGTTGGTGGTCAGCAGGATCAAGGTGTTCTTGAAGTCGATCACCCGGCCTTCGCCGTCCTCCATCACGCCTTTGTCGAACACCTGGAAGAAGATTTCATGCACGTCGGGGTGGGCTTTTTCCACCTCGTCCAGCAGCACCACGCTGTACGGTTTGCGCCGCACGGCTTCGGTCAACACGCCGCCTTCGCCGTAGCCGATGTAACCCGGTGGCGCACCCTTGAGGGTGGACACGGTGTGGGCTTCCTGGAACTCGCTCATGTTGATGGTGATGACGTTCTGCTCGCCGCCATACATGGCTTCGGCCAGGGCCAGGGCGGTTTCGGTCTTGCCCACGCCGGAGGTGCCGGCGAGCATGAACACGCCAATCGGCTTGCTCGGGTTGTCGAGGCCGGCGCGGGAGGTCTGGATGCGCTTGGCGATCATCTGCAGGGCATGGTCCTGGCCGATGATGCGTTTCTTCAGGTGCTGGTCGAGGTTGAGCACGGTTTCCAGTTCGTTGCGGGCCATGCGGCCCACCGGGATACCGGTCCAGTCGGCGACCACCGAGGCCACGGCCTGGTAATCCACGGTCGGCAGGATCAGCGGGGTTTCGCCTTGCAGGGCGGTCAGGCGCTGTTGCAGGTCCACCAGTTTCTCGCGCAGGGCGTGGCTTTCGTTGTCGGCAGCTTCGCTGGCGTCTTCGCTGTCCACCACGCCGACGCGTTCGCGCAAGGTGGCGCGGGTGGCGAGCAGCTCGTCCACCAGGGTTTTCTCTTCGGCCCAGCGGCTTTCCAGCTCGGCCAGGCGTTCGCGCTCGGCGCTCAGCAGGCTTTCGGTCTGGGTCTGGCGAGTGCCGATGACCACGCCGATGGCGTGTTCACGGGCGATGATTTGCAGCTCGGTTTCCAGCGCTTCGATGCGCCGACGGCTGTCGTCCACTTCGGCCGGCACGGCGTGCAGGCTGATGGCGACGCGGGCGCAAGCGGTGTCCAGCAGGCTCACGGATTTGTCCGGCAGCTGGCGCGCGGGAATGTAGCGGTGAGACAGCTTGACCGAGGCTTCCAGGGCTTCGTCGAGGATCTGCACCTGGTGGTGTTTTTCCATGGTCGAAGCCACGCCGCGCATCATCAGCAGGGCTTTGTCTTCCGACGGCTCGGCCACTTGCACCACTTGGAAACGGCGGGTCAGGGCCGGGTCTTTCTCGATGTGCTTCTTGTACTCGGCCCAGGTGGTGGCCGCCACGGTACGCAAGGTGCCACGGGCCAACGCCGGCTTGAGCAGGTTAGCCGCGTCGCCCGTGCCGGCGGCGCCACCGGCACCCACCAGGGTGTGGGCTTCGTCGATGAACAGGATGATCGGCTTGGGCGAGGCCTGGACGTCTTCGATGACCTGGCGCAGGCGCTGTTCGAACTCGCCTTTCATGCTCGCGCCGGCCTGCAACAGGCCGACGTCGAGGCTGCGCAGTTCCACGTCCTTGAGGGCTGGCGGCACGTCGCCGGCGACGATGCGCAGGGCAAAGCCTTCGACCACGGCGGTCTTGCCCACACCGGCTTCACCGGTGAGGATCGGGTTGTTCTGTCGGCGGCGCATGAGGATGTCCACCAGTTGGCGGATCTCTTCGTCACGGCCGACGATCGGGTCGAGCTTGCCGCTGCGGGCCTGCTCGGTAAGGTCGACGGTGAAGCGCTTGAGGGCTTCCTGTTTGCCCATGGCGCTGGGGGCCATGGCGCCGCTGGCTTCGCCCGGCACGGCACCGGCATTGAAACCGTCGCTGGCGGTCAGGGCGTTTTCCGGCGAGTCGCCGACGTATTCATCAAAGCGCTCGCTCAGGGCTTCGACCTTGACCTTGTCGAACTCCGACGACAGCCCCAGCAACGCGTGGCGCAGGCTCGGCGTCTTGAGGATGCCCAGCACCAGGTAACCGGTGCGCACCTGGCTTTCGCCGAACATCAGGCTGCCGTAGACCCAGCCGCGCTCCACAGCCTCTTCGACGTGGGACGACAGGTCGGTGATCGACGTCGAACCCCGTGGCAGACGGTCGAGGGCTTCGGTGAGGTCACGGGCCAGGCGCGCCGGCTCGATGTTGAACTGGCGGATGATGCGGTGCAGGTCCGAGTCCTGCAGTTGCAACAACTGGTGAAACCAGTGGGCCAATTCCACATAAGGGTTACCGCGCAACTTGCAGAACACGGTGGCGGCTTCGATGGCTTTGTAGGCCACGCTGTTGAGTTTGCCGAACAACGCGGCGCGACTGATTTCACCCATGCTCATGGCTCCTTGAGGTCTGTGAGGTGTTGGCCTGTTCGGCGTAATGCCGGGCCAGTATTAGATCGTTGGCATCGGTTTCGGGGCGACCCAGCCAGGTATTGAAGCCCAGGCGGAAGCGACCATTGAGTTGCAGTGCCGGGACTTCGGGTTGTGCCAGGACCAGGTTCAGGTCCCAGTCCAATTCATGCCCCAGGTATTCGGCGACCCAGGCCACCAGCTCGTTGAACGGTTGGCTGCCGGGCAGCATGCCCATGTAGTCAACGAGCTTGAGTGGCCCCAGGCGAATGCGGAATTTGTGTTGGCGATCCCACACGAAGCGGCCCAGGCAGAAGTCCAGGCCCAATTGATGAGCGCTGACCCCGACGCGGCTGCGTTCGGGCAATTCCAGCCATTGGCCGACGTATTCTTCGATCTCCACCGGCAGGCCGAAGTACTCGCTGAGGATTGCCTTCAAGCCGTCCGGGTAGCGGGTTTGCGCCGACAGGTGGCCGCTGTAGTGCAGCTTCGCCGTGTCGGGGATCAGCCCTTGTTTGAGCAGGCTCGGCATGCCCCGACCGCTGAGGGCGGCCAGGCGCGCCGACCAGTAGTCGTCGTCCGGGCGGTCGTGGCTGACGGTCGGCCGCGCTTCGGCCCAGGCCCGATAAAACAGGCTGAGCAGGCGATGGTGGAACACATCGAGGAAGCGCTTGCTGGTGCTGTCGGCGTTGTTGCGCTGGCGTTCGCGCACGTATTCGGTGATGTGCAGCGGCATCGGGCCGTTGGGCCCGCCGAGGCCGAAGAAGAACTGCTCCAGGCGCGCCGGCGTACCGTCGCCGCCCGGTTGCACCGAGGCCAAGGTGGCCGGGGCGAAGGTGCAGTCGGCCTGCTGGCCGAGGCGCAGCGGGTCATCGGCCAGGCGCAGAGAATGGCCCAGGCGCGGCAGCTCGGGGGATTCGCACTCGATGCGCCGTAGCGCCTGGAAGAAGTCGTATTCCCAGGGCTCCTGGTGCATCGCCTCCAGGGTACTCACAGGGTCGGACGACGTCCGGGCTTGGCTTTCCATCGCATGATCTCGCCGCGTTCGGTGGTACGGATCACCGTCTCGGTAAAACTGTTGATCGACACGTAGCGTGCCAGGAAGCGCTCGAACACGGCGCCGAGCAGGAACACTCCGGTGCCGCGAAACGCGTTTTCATCGAATTCCAGGGTGATCTCCAGGCCCCGACCAAACACGATCGGGCCGGGCATCGGCAAGCGCCGGGTGCAGGCTTTGCTGCTGACTTCGCGCAGGCCTTCGATCTGCAATTGCAGCGCCGCATCGTTGCTGTCGCCGTACAGGCGCAGCAGTTCGCGCAGGGCAGCGGCGCCTTGGCCTTGTTCGCTGAGGGACAGGTAATTCAGCGAGAGCTGGCTGATCAGGCGCCAGGCCTTGGCATCGTGGGCATGGCTGGCCCGTGGGCGACTGGGACCTGCCACGCAACGCACGGCGCCAACCGGCGCACTGTCGGCCAGGGTGAAGTCGGTCTTGCCGTTGCCCACGCTCATGAACAGCGGCAGGTCGCGGTTGGTGCACAGCGCGGTCACGCCCAGTTGGCGCAGGTCGTGGCGATAAGGCGCTTGCTGGCTGTCCACCAGGCTGACGAAGGTTTCGCTGCCGATGTAGGTCGAGCGTGGGCCGTTGCGCCGCTGGTCGCTGGACAGCACACGGGGTTCGCGCCGCACCGTGTAATAGGCCTGGTCGCGGCCATAACGGGACGGATCGCGCACGGCGTAGAACGGCAGGAACGGCTGCTCCGGCCCGGTGCCGTGGCCGGTGAGGCCGTTGAGCGAGTGCACTTCGAAATCCATCGGCCGGGTACGGTCGGCGATCACGTGGTGTTCGTTGACCCGATCCGACAAGTGAATACGATCCAGGCGCTTGGGGAACAGGTTGATGGCCGGGGTGCAGAACGGCAGGAACTGCGAAGCGCCGACGCTGCCTTCCAGGCTCGGATCGTGCCGGTCGAACAGCACGATCAGCTCCAGTTCCTGGCCGTCGCAACGCTTGACCGCGCGGCTCAACTGGGTGAAGTCGACAAACAGGAAACGGTGGGGCAGGGCGAAGTATTCCTGCAACAGGCGATAGCCCTGGAAGGCTCGCGGCACCACCGGCAGCGCGGCGTCGGCATCGTCGAAGCCGCGCGAGCGCAATGCATCCTGCGGCAGGCGTTCCACCCAGTCGCCGCCGGGCTTGCGGGCGAACACCGCGCAGGCATTGCCCAGCAGTTGTTCGTAGAGGCGGAAAGGCTGTTCGTCGGCACCGCTCAAGTACAGCGGCAGGTTGTCCAGGGCCAGGCTGTTGAACGGCAGTTCGGCGCCGGTGCGCAGTGTGAGGCGCAGGCCGGCCTTGGCTTTCGGCTCGCTGGCGGCCAGGCGTCCGAGCACGGCGGAGGGGTTGCCGAAGTACTCGGCCTGGCTGACCTGCAACGGCCACAACGTCACCGCGTGGGCGGTGCGGTACTCGCAGCAGGTCTGGGTTTCACGCCCCAGGGCGGCACGCAGGACGGTATCGCGCGGCAGCGGGAAGCCACTGCTCAGCGAGCCTTCGTCCGGGTCGGCCTGCAATTGCACCACGGTCATCGACGGTGTCGGCGCCAGGTAATGCGGGTAGGCGATTTCCAGCAGGTTGTGGGTGAAGGTCGGGTACTCGGCGTCGAGCTTGAGCTGCACCCGCGCCGTCAGGTAGGCGAAGCCTTCCAGCAGGCGCTCGACATAGGGGTCGGCGCAGTCCATGCCGGACAAGGTCAGCCGACTGGCGATCTTCGGGTATTCCTTGGCGAACTCCGCGGCGCTTTCGCGCACGTGGTGCAGTTCCTGGTTGTACAGCTCCAGCAGGCGTGGGTTCATGAGCGTCTCCGCTGGTCGGCGTTGACCACCCGCACATGACCGGTTTCCAGGTCCAGGTCGGTTTGCAGCATCAGGCGCAGTGGCACCGGCTGGGCCCAGAGATCGCCTTCGATTTCGAAACTCAAGGCGTTGTGGTTCATCTCCGCCGTCGCCCGGGCGCGCACGCGCAGGGTGTGGCGCAGGATGCGCGGTTCGAAGGTGGCAATGGCCTGGTGGATCAAGGTTTCCAGGGCCGAGACATCGACGTTCGACGCGCTGTTGCCGGCCAGCGCCGGCAGGCCGAAATTCACCACCGAGGTGCCCGCCGGGGTGTGCAGCGTGGCATCGGCGTCGAGCAATGAGGTGGTGTTGAGCAGCCACGCCAGGTCACGCAGCACCGACGCTTTCAATTGGGTCAGGGACAGCACGCGTTTGTCGGCGCTTTCCTTGGGATTGGTTGGATCGTCGTCGGTCAACCGGTCCAATAGGGAGGGTTGGAGGCGATCGCGGGTGGCGATTTCGGTTACCACGTGAATGGCGCTACGTACATTTTCTGGTCCCAGTGGCTAGGCCCGCAGGCGGCGAACTGACTGACGTCCGCGACTTCCATTGTTCCCTTTATCTGGCGCACCGCCTGGAGTTTGGTCAGGCAGTCGCGGCTGGGCGCGGGCATGTGTTCGCTGCGTTCAACGGCGAAGATCGGAACCTGGTTGAAGATCTCCACTCGCAATTGCTTGTCCGGACCCAAGCTGAACTGGCAAGGCCATTCCATATCGAGCGGCAGCCGGCTCTGGTCAGGTTTGACAAGCGTGCAGCGACCTTGATCGTTGGTCAGGCTCACCGGCTGCCCGACGAACATTGCCTGGGTCGGCGCCGCCGTGGCGGCTGTGTCCTGTCCGGCGCATGCACTCAGGCTGACGAGGCTTGCGGTCAGCGCTGAAAAGAACAAGGGACTGCGCATCACACAAGCTCCCAGAACCAAATGGCTTTTGAACGCGAGAATAGGTCGCCGCTTTTGGTCAAACCGCGATTCCACAGGTCGATATGGTCCCCGGTAGGGCGGCCGGCAGTGTCGCTACTTTGCTGGTAGCAGTCTTTGAAAAAAATGATTCCGGTCTTGCCCAGCAGCGCCGTGCGGTCTGTCACGCTGTTGGTATAGATTTTCGGCGGACCGAGGCGGTTCTTCTTCCATAACCAATTTGCCAATGACTCCGCGCCGCGGGCATGCCCATGGGCGCACCGAGGATCCAGCGTATAAGTCGATGAATTGACCGGCAGGGTCTTTTCCCCGCACAAGGCGATGCTCATCCGGATGGCACACTGGTTGATGTAAGGACCATCGCAGGCCGGATTGGCGGACGGGTAGGGCGGGTAGCTGTTCCACAAATTGATAAACGAAGGCTTGGCCATGACTCAGATACCACGTGGGAAAGGATTGGATTCGAGCAAGCACCAAACACCCCCGGCGCGTGGCACCGGGGGCGTGTTCGATTACACCTTGACGTTCTGACGGATGTTCCAGCCGAACTTGACCGGGCCGCCTTCCTTGGTGCCGTCGGCTTTCTGTGGCTGGTAGTCCACCAGCACCTTGGCGAAGTTCAGGGTGACGTTTTCGGTCAGGCGATCATCGCCGCCCGAGCCGCCGGTGCTCAGGGACGTAACCAGCACTTCTTCCAGGTTGATGATCATGTACTCGACCTGGCTTTCACCGCCGGCCTTGCGCACGGTCAGCTTGACCTTGTCGATGTGCTTGCCGCTGGCGCAGTGCATCATCAGGTTCGGCGACGCCTTGTCGACGTACTTGGTCAGGGACAGGTCCTGGACGTTGACCTTGCCCGCACCACCGCCGCTGCCCACGTGCATGTTGCCGGACTGGGACATGCCCCAGCTCCAGTTCAGGACGTCGATCTCGTCCTTGTGGGCCTTGTCCATGGACTCGCCCTTGATGTCGCCGATCTTGATGAAAATATCAACAGCCATGTTTTCTCCCTGTGTGGTTTCTAACCACATTGTTTGGTTGACGCTGACCTTGCGAAATCTGTGAACTCAATGAAGATCCTTGTGGAACACCCTGTGGCGAGGGAGCTTGCTCCCGCTTGGGTGCGTAGCGCCCACAAGAAGGGGCCGCTACGCGACCCAGCGGGAGCAAGCTCCCTCGCCACAAAGGGCCTCCACAGGAAAGCCCATTTCAACGGTTGTTTATGCGCCCTTGGCCGACGGCAGTTTCGATACCAGGCGCAGCGACACGGTCAGCCCTTCGAGCTGGTAGTGCGGACGCAGGTAGAACTTGGAGTTGTAGTACCCCGGGTTGCCTTCGACTTCTTCGACGATCACTTCGGCGGCAGCCAACGGGTGCTGGGCCTTGGTGGTCTCGGTGGAGTGCGCCGGGTCTCCGTCGACGTAGTTGAGGATCCAGTCCTGCAACCAGCGCTGCATCTCGTCCTTCTCTTTGAAGGAACCGATCTTGTCGCGCACGATGCACTTGAGGTAGTGGGCGAAACGGCAAGTGGCGAACAGGTACGGCAGGCGCGCCGCCAGGTTGGCGTTGGCGGTGGCGTCCGGGTCGTCGTATTCGGCCGGTTTCTGCAACGACTGGGCGCCGATGAACGCGGCGAAGTCGGTGTTTTTCTTGTGCAGCAGCGGCATGAAACCGTTCTTCGCCAGCTCCGCTTCACGGCGGTCCGAGATGGCGATTTCGGTCGGGCACTTCATGTCCACGCCACCGTCGTCGGTCGGGAACGTGTGGGCTGGCAGGTTTTCCACTTCACCGCCGGACTCCACGCCACGGATGCGCGAGCACCAGCCGAAGTGTTTGAACGAACGGTTGATGTTCACCGCCATCGCATAAGCGGCGTTGGCCCAGGTGTACTTGGAACTGTCGGCACCGTCGGTGTTTTCTTCGAAGGCGAAGGCTTCCACCGGGTCGGTCTTGGCGCCGTACGGCAGGCGCGCCAGGAAGCGTGGCATGGTCAGGCCGATGTAGCGCGAGTCTTCCGATTCACGCAGCGAGCGCCAGCCGGCGTATTCCGGGGTGGTGAAGATCTTGGTCAGGTCGCGTGGGTTCGACAGTTCCTGCCACGAGCCCATGCCCATCACGGTCGGCGATGCCGCCGCGATGAACGGGGAGTGCATGGCCGCGCAGACTTTCGACAGTTCGCCCAGCAGCTCGACATCCGGTGGCGACTGGTCGAAGTAGTAGTCGCCGACCAGGCAGCCGTAAGGCTCGCCGCCGAACTGGCCGTATTCTTCTTCGTACATCTTCTTGAAGATCGGGCTCTGGTCCCACGCGGTGCCCTTGAATTTCTTCAGGGTCTTGTGCAGGTCGGTCTTGGAGATGTTGAGCACGCGGATCTTGAGCTGCTCATCGGTCTCGGTGTTGTTGACCAGGTAATGCAGGCCACGCCAGGCGCTTTCCAGTTGCTGGAAGTCGGGGTGGTGGATGACCTGGTTGACCTGGGCGGTGAGCTTGGCGTCGATGGCGGCGATGATCGATTCGATCGACTTGATGGCGTCGTTGGACACCAGGTCAGTCTGCGCCAGGGCCTGTTCGGCCAGGGTACGCACGGCGGTCTCGACGGCTTCGCGGGCGCGCTCGGTCTTGGGTTTGAATTCTTGCAGCAGCAGGGACGCGAACTCGCTGGTTTCTTCGGTTGCGCCCAGGTTCTGCACGCCTTCGCGGGCTGTATTGTCAGTCATGATCATTGGTCCTGTGCTGGCTTCGGCGCGCTCGCCAGGGCCTGCAACAGCGCTGGGTCCTTGATCGCCTTCATGATGATTTCTTCGGCGCCGGTCTTGCCGTCCATGTAGGTCAGCAGGTTGGCCAACTGGGTACGCGCTTCGAGCAATTTGTTCAGCGAATCGACCTTGCGGGCCACGGCCGCCGGGCTGAAGTCGTCCATGCTTTCGAAGGTCAGGTCCAGGCTCAGGTTGCCTTCGCCGGTCAGTTCGTTAGGCACATGAAACGCCACGCGCGGTTGCATGGCCTTGAGGCGCGAGTCGAAATTGTCGACGTCGATCTCGAGGAACTTGCGATCGGCCACTGGGGCCAGAGGTTCGGCGGGCTTGCCGGCGAGGTCGGCCATTACCCCCATGACGAAGGGCAACTGGACCTTTTTTTCGGCGCCGTAGAGCTCGACGTCGTACTCGATCTGCACTCGAGGCGCGCGGTTGCGCGCGATGAATTTCTGAGAACTTTGCTTCGCCACGTTGCTGCTCCTGGTCGCTTGAGCGACGGTGTTGGCGTCATCGGGGGTGCCGGTGACGTGACTGCGTGATCCGCTCGCTTTTTATTCGCTGTCTGGGCCGCGCAGGTTTTCAAATTGACTCATGCCGTCGGGAATCAGGTTGCGCACGATGGCCGCGAAGTCGGCGTGCACCAGATTCTTGGCCCGGTTCAACAGCACCGGCAGCGGGCTGGAGGGCTCATGACGGGTGTAGTAAGCGAGAATCCGGTCCAGGCTGCGCAGCACGTCGTCGCGGTTGTTGATGTCGCCGCTGACGGTGCTGGTGCTGTTATTGGTGTTGCGCGGTGAGCCTGTGACATTTGCATGCTCACTGGGCGCTGGGCTGTTGTCGCTGACGGAATCGGCCTGGGCGCTGTCGCCACTCTGCGGGGCGAACTGGCCGAGAATCTGCAGGGCCATCTTCAACGGTTGCTTCAACGGGCCGAGGTCCACACCTTGGGCGGAACCGACCTGGTCGCTGACCTGCTGTTCGATGGTTTCGGCGGCGCTGCGGGCTTCCTGCAGGGCGGCACGGATGATTTCCAACTGTTCGGGGTCGCTGTCGAGCAAGGCCCCGGCGAGCTGTTCGGCACCGAGGTTCTCATCCGGGAAACTTTGCAGGCCGCTGGCGTTGGCGGCGGCGCGCAGGCTGACGGCGCCGAAGGTCCGCGAGCGGACCAGGATGCTTTCGCGCAGCAAGCGAATGGTGACGTCGGACGTCAGGCCGGCGAGGGCATTGATGCGCACAGTGGGGTCGTTGTCGTCATCGGCGTCCAGGCGCGGATGCAACTCGGGCCAGTATTGCTTGAGCAGTTCGCTGATCAGCGTCAGCACACGGGCCATGCCCGGCAGGCCTTCGAGGGCCAGGGAGCTTTGCAACAGGAAATGGGTGATGCGCAGGTCTTTGCTGCGTTGCAGCAAGTCCAGGCTCTGCTGCTGGATGCTGCGCCACTCAGGAGGCTCGGCAGGCAAGATCGAATCGCCCATGCTGCGCTCGGGCTGGCCCCGAGAGTCGCGTTCCAGGCGCAAGAAATCCGCGTCATATTCCAGATCTTCACCGCACGGCGAAGTCGCGGAAACGGCGGCGAGCAACAAAGGCACATCCACTTGGATCGATCTCCCTATCACCCGCTGAAGAAGTCGGGCAGTTCACACGCAAGTTTCGGATGAAACTCGCATGTTCCTTGACGGTAATGGCCTTTTAAATCCTAAGTGATTTTAAAGTGCCATCATCTATATTCAAGAAGTTGTGCATTTTTGGTGTAGTACTTATCGCTTGTCAAGGTAAGCTATTTCACCAGTGTAGCCCCTCTGTAACAGTTGTGATGCGCTTAACAGCCTGCTCGACCCATCGGTCGAAGCGGCAACTGACGTGGGGTTTTTGTCATGCAAGCCGGTTATGATCAGCAATCATGCTGGCAAAAAGCCGTTTCGCGGTGGTTGGCAAGGTTGTTGGTGGGTAGTCAGGGCCTCAATCCTCACTTCACCCGCCCGCGCGCGAAGTATTCAGCAAGGAGGCAAGATGCCGCTGTGTTTGACTATCACTAGTTATCACAAGATTACCCCGGGCCAGTGTTCTGAAAAGTCCATGGATCAGGGGGTGATGGCAATTGGCCGTAATTCCGATAATGACTGGGTATTGCCGGACCCTGAGCGTCTGGTTTCCGGCAAACATTGCGTTATCCAATACAAAGATGGGCGTTATTACTTAACCGATAACAGCACTAATGGTGTGGAATTGGTCAGGGCCGGTGTTCGCCTGCGCAAGGGCAACAGCGAACCCCTGCAAGACGGCGAAGTGATCCGCATCGGTGATTATGAAATCCAGGCGCGCGTCGATTTCAGCCTGCCAGTCACCGACAGCAACCCGTTCGCCGAATCGCCCAGCACTTTCGAGGCCTTGATGGGGCGCCAGGGCGCCGCGGTGCATGCGCCATCGCCGATTCCAGTGGCTGCGCCTGCGCATTTCCAGGGCGGGTCGGCCATGGACACCCTGCCGGACCTGTTCGATTTCTTGAGCCCGAGCAGTGTCCCGCCGGCCACCCAGCCTGACCATGTGCCGGCCGAGCAGCACAACTTCCGCCCGCCGACGCCGATTCCCCGACCGAGCCCGCCGCCCGTGGTGGAGCCGGTGATACCGCCGTCTGCCTCAATGATTCCGGACGACTGGGACCCCTTTAGCGACAAGCCGGTGGCGGTGGCCCCGCCGCCCGTGACCCCGCCGCCTGTGCCGCTGCCGCCCGTGGTTGAGCCGGTCGCGACGCCTGCCCCGCAGGCTCCGCTCGCCGACATTTTTGCTGAAATCAGCGCACCGCCGCCGGCCCCCGTGCCTGAAGCGTCGGTCACCCGCGTCGAGCCCCCGGTCGCACCTCCGGTTGCTCCGGTTGCTCCGGTTGCTCCGGCTGTCCCGGCCGAGGCCGCCCAACCCGACTTGCTGCAAGCCTTCCTGCGCGGTGCCGGGCTGGACCAGTTGCGCCTGGACAAGGCCAACGCCGAAGCACAGATGGAAAGCATCGGGCGCAGTTACCGGTTGATGGTCGAAGGCCTGATCGATGTATTGCGCGCCCGCAGCAGCCTCAAGGGTGAGTTCCGCATCCAGCAGACGATGATCCAGCCGGTGGAAAACAACCCGCTGAAATTCGCCCCCAACGTCGATGAGGCCCTGTTGTTGCTGTTGCGCCACGGCAATCAGGCGTTCATGGCCCCGGACGCGGCGGTGCGTGACAGTTTCGATGACTTGCGGGCCCACCAACTGGCGGTAATGGCTGGTGTGGAAGCGGCCATCAAGCATTTGCTGGGGCGCTTCGAGCCGGCGCAACTGGAAGAACGCATGGCCAAGCCCGGTGGGCTCTCGGGTATTTTCAGTGGCTCGCGACAGGCCCAGTACTGGCAGCAGTTCACCGAGCTCTACAGCAACATTTCCCGGGAAGCCCAGGAGGATTTCCAAGACCTGTTCGGTCGCGAGTTCAGTCGCGCCTACGAAGAACACAGCACACGACAGCGACGCCGTTGAGCGGCGCCGTCCTATAACAATATTGATCAGCCAACAACGGATAGCTCAAACGTCATTGAGGACGCAGGATGATTCCCAGGTTTTTACTCGCAGTCGCCACCGCGCTTCTGCTGACGGCGTGCGCCAAGGATGCGGCCAACCTCCAGCCCGAAGAAGCTGAGGCCGACACCGCCGCCATCGAGTTGCATTTCCATGCCATTGCCGGCCTCAACCCCGGCGCCACCGGCCAGCCGGCCCCGGTCCGGGTGCGCATTTTCGAACTGAAAAATGCCGCGACCTTTGGCCGTTCCGATTATTTCGCCCTGGCCGAACGGGCCCAGGCCACGCTGGGCGCCGACCTGATCGACCAGGACGAGGTGCTGATCCAGCCCGGCCAGCAATTGAGCCTGCAACGCGACCTCGACCCGGCCACGCGGCATATCGGAATACTGGTGGGCTATCGCGAACTGGACCAGTCGCTGTGGCGCACGGTGATGAATGTCCCGGCGCGCGAATACACCGAATACCAGATCAGCCTCGATGTGCGCGCCGTGCGCAGCGCCGTCGTTGTCCCCCCATCCAGCCCTGCCCAATAAGCAAACGGAGCCCCCATGTCCTGGAACAATCGCGTGGTCTGGTCGGAAGGCATGTTCATTGGAACGCAGCACTTCCAACAGCATGACCGTTACCTGGAAAACCTCATCGACGCACGCAGCCGCCCGTTGTCGGCCGGCGCCTGGGGTTTTTCCGAATTGCTGATCGACCAGGGCCTGCTGGCTCAGGGCAAGCTGGCGATCATCTCGGCGCGCGGTCTGTTGCCGGACGGTACGCCCTTCAACATTCCCCAGGATGACCTGGCGCCCACCCCGCTGAACGTCGATGACAACCTGCGCGATGGCCTGGTGTACCTGGCCCTGCCGCTCAAGCGCGCCGGCGCCCGGGACACCGTGGACGAAGGCGAAGACCTCGGCGCTGCGCGTTATGTGAGCCAGGTGTGCGAAGTGCGCGACGACAACGCACCGTTCGAAAACCGCGCACCGGTGGCCCTTGGCTCGCGGGCGCTGCGGCTGCTGACCGAACAGGATGGCATCGGCGACTACGCCGCCATCGGTGTGGTGCGCATCAAGGAAAAACGCGCCGACCGTGCCCTGGTGCTCGACGACACCTACATCCCGCCACTGCTGGATGTCATCGCCTCCAAACCGCTGGCGGCGTTTCGCAGTGAACTGCTGGGCCTGCTGCATCAACGCGGCGAAGCCTTGGCCGGGCGGGTGGTGGCGTCCGGCGCCGGTGGCGCCTCGGAAATTGCCGATTTCATGCTGTTGCAACTGGTCAACCGCGGCCAACCGCTGATCCAGCACCTGAGCCAGTTGAGCCCACTGCATCCCGAGCGTTTCTACAGCGAGCTGGTAAGCCTGGCCGGGGAGTTCTCCACGTTCACCGCGTCCGGGCGACGACCGCAGCCATACCCGCCCTACCAGCACGATGACCTGGCGCTCAGCTACGCGCCGGTGATGCAGGCCCTGCGCGAAGCCCTGTCGATGCTGATCGACAGCAAGGCGACGCCGATTCCGATTGTCGAGAAAGCCTACGGCATCCACGTGGCGATGCTGGCCGACAAGACCCTGCTCGACAGTGCCAGCTTCATCCTGGTGGTGCGCGCCGACGTGCCGGCCGAGACCCTGCGCGGCCGCTTCGGCCAGCAGAGCAAGGTCGGTTCGGTGGAGCACATCCGCGATCTGGTCAACCTGCAACTGCCGGGCATCGGCCTGCTGCCGTTGCCGGTGGCGCCAAGGCAGCTGCCGTACCACGCCGGCTCCACTTACTACGAGCTCGACCGCGGCAGCGATCACTGGCAGCAGCTGAGCAACTCTGGCGGCTTCGCATTCCACATCGCCGGCCAGTTCCCAGGGCTGAACCTGGCCTTCTGGGCGATCCGAGGATAAATCGCGATGAGTAACGACGATCGTACCCAGTTCATGCCGACGCCCGGTGGCCGTGGTGGAGATCCCTTCCGCCCGGACGCTGGCCGGCCACAGCCGACGCCTGCGCCTGCACCGCTGTCGATGCCAGCCGCGCCGGTCCTGACCGGCAAGGCCGAGGGCCTCAACCCGTTGGAAAGCGCCGCCGGCCCGCTGTTGGCGCTGCTGACGCGCCTGCGCAACACCATTGCTCACCCGGCGCCGGCCAGTTTGCGCGCACAACTGCTGGCTTACCTGCGCCAGTTCGAAGAGCGCGCCGAGGCCGCCGGTGTGGTGCGCAACGATGTGTTGCTGGCCCGCTACGCCTTGTGCACCGCGCTGGACGAAGCGGTGTTGAGCACGCCGTGGGGCGGCACCAGCGATTGGGGCAAGCAAAGCCTGTTGATCACCGTGCACAACGAAGCCTGGGGCGGCGAGAAGGTGTTCCAGTTGCTGGAGCATTGCCTGCAAAGCCCGCGCGAGCGCCTGTATCTGCTGGAGCTTTTGTACCTGTGCATGTGCCTGGGTTTCGAAGGGCGCTACCGGGTGATGAACGACGGCCGCAGTCAACTGGAAGCGTTGCGTGAGCGCACCGCCGCCGTCATCCGCAGTGCCCGTGGCGATTACGAGCGCGAGCTGTCGCCGCACTGGCGCGGTGTCACCGTGGCCCGTGATCGACTGGCGCAATTCATGCCGCCGTGGATCGCCGTGGCCATCGGTGCAGCCCTGTTGCTGGCGCTGCTGTTCGGCCTGCGCATGAAGCTGGCCTCCGATGCCGAGCCGGTGTTCAAGAACATTCACTTTCTGGGCGAAATCCCGGTACAGACCATCGACCGCCCCGTGGTGCAGCCGAAAGTGGTCGAGCGCCCACGCCTGGCAGGCTTTTTGGCTGATGAAATCCGCGCCAACCGGATTGCCGTGGAAGACGCCGTCGACCGCTCGGTGGTGACCATCCGCGGCGACGAACTGTTCGCCTCGGGCAGCGCCAGCATCAAGGACGACTTCCAGCCGCTGATGCTGCGCATCGCCGATGCGGTGCGCAAGGTCAAGGGCCAGGTCCTGGTCACCGGGCACAGCGACAATCGGCCGATTGCCACCCTCCGGTTCCCGTCCAACTGGGCGTTGTCCGAAGCGCGGGCGCAATCGGTGCTGCAAATTCTTTCGGCCAAGACCGGCCAGCCCGAGCGCTTCAGCGCCGAAGGCCGCAGCGACACCGAGCCGTTGGCATCCAACGCCACCCCAGAGGGGCGTGCGCGCAACCGTCGGGTTGAAATCACAGTATTGGCGGAGGGGGTCGAGTGAAGGCGTTTTTCAGTTTTATGACCCGCTGGGTCATCCCATTGCTGGGGCTGATCGCCCTGAGCCTGATCATCTGGTTCGTTGGCCCGCTGCTCGATTGGCTGGTGCCCGAAGGCCGCCGCTGGGCGTTGATCATCCTGGTGTTCGCGGTATGGATCGCCTACCGGGTGTTCCGCATCATCCAGGCGCGCCGTCAGGCCGCCGAAGTGATGCGCAGCCTGGCCGCGCAAACCCCACCGGACCCGACCAGCATCGCCACTGCCGAAGAGCTCGAAACCCTGCGCCAGCGCATGGACGAAGCCTTGGCCCTGCTCAAGAAAGCCAAGCTGGGCGGTGACGAACGGCGCAACCTCTATGAACTGCCGTGGTACGTGATCATCGGCCCGCCGGGTTCGGGCAAGACCACCGCGCTGGTCAACTCCGGGCTGCATTTCCCCTTGGCCGCGCAACTGGGCGCCGGTGCGGTACGGGGTGTCGGTGGTACACGCAATTGCGATTGGTGGTTCACCGACCAGGCGGTCCTGCTCGACACCGCCGGGCGCTACACCACCCAGGACAGCGACGCGACCATCGACAAGGCCGCCTGGCTGGGCTTCCTGGGGCTGTTGAAAAAACAACGGGCCCGGCGCCCGATTGACGGCGCGTTCATCGCCATCAGCCTGTCCGACCTGCTGTTGGGCAGCGACGCCGAGCGCGCCGCCCATGCCGCCGCAATCCGCCTGCGGATCCAGGAGCTCTACACCCAACTGGGCGTGCGCTTCCCGATCTACCTGATGCTGACCAAGCTCGACCTGGTGCCCGGGTTCATGGAGTATTTCGATACCCTGAGCAAGGAAGAGCGCGCCCAGGTCTGGGGCATGACCTTCGCACTGGACGATGGCAAGAGCAGCGACAGCCCGCTGGCGCACCTGCAAAGCGAATTCACCGGCCTTGAGCAGCGCCTCAACGACCGCTTGGTGGAGCGCCTGCAACAAGAGCGCGACCCGGCGCGGCGCGACCTGATCTACGGCTTCCCGCAGCAGTTCGGCGCCCTGAAGGATTGCCTGCAAAGCTTCCTCGAAGGCGTGTTCAAACCCAACGCCTTCGAAGAGCGCGTGTTGCTGCGCGGTGTGTATTTCACCAGCGGCACCCAGGAAGGCAGCCCGATCGACCGCCTGATCGGTTCCATGGCCCAGAGCATGAACCTGGACCGTCAGCACCTGGCGCGCCAGACCGGCACCGGGCGCAGCTACTTCATCGAAAAACTCTTCACTGCCGTGGCCTTCGCCGAGCGCGGGCTGGTGGGCGTCGATCCGAAAGTCGAGCGGCGGCGCAAGTGGATCGCCCGCGGCGTCCTGGCCTCCACCGTGGTGTTGGTGCTGGTGGTCAGCACGTTGTGGTGGGTCAGCTACCGCGCCAACCAGGCCTACATTGCCCAGGTCGATCAGAAGGTCGCGCCGTTGGGACAAACCGTGCAGAACCTCAGCCCGGCGCAACGGGATGTGCTCGCGGTGTTGCCATTGCTCAACGCCGTGAAACACCTGGCCGACGACGCCCCGAGCTGGGCCGAAGGCCTGGGCCTGTACCAGGGCGACATGCTCGAAGCCGAGTCCGGCAGCGTCTACCGCAAGCTGCTGATCGCGGTGTTCGCGCCACGCTTGCTGACGCGCATCGAAGAGCAGCTGCACAGCGGCGGCAATTCGGATTTCCTCTACGAAGGCTTGAAGGCCTACCTGATGCTCGCCGACACCGAGCATTACGATGCCGACTTCATCAAGGCCTGGATCGCCCTGGATTGGGACCGCAGCCTGCCGCGAGACTTGCCAGCCGAGCAGCGCCAGGCCCTGACCGCGCATTTGCAGGCACTGTTCGAACGGCGTCCGCCCCTCGCGCGCCTGGACCAGCGCCTGGTCGAAGACCTGCGTCGCCAGTTGCAGCAATTGCCGGTGGCCCAGCGGGTCTATGACCGGATCAAGCGCCAGAAACTGCCCGAAGGCATCCCGGACTTCCGCATCAACGAAGCCGCCGGGCGTGACGCGGCGCTGGTGTTCAGCCGCAAGAGCGGCAAGCCATTGGGCGAGCCGCTGAGCGGGTTCTTCACCGTCAAGGGCTACCGCCAGGGCTTCTTGCTCACCAGCCTGAGCCAGACCGGCACCCTGGCCGAAGAGCAGTGGGTGCTGGGCTTTGAGCAGGCCGATCAGCAGAACGTCGCCAGCCTGGCCGCCGATGTACGTCGCCTGTACTTCCAGGATTACCTGCGCCAATGGGACGCCTTGCTGGCCGACATCGACTTTGTGCCGATCACCAGCGTGGCCCAGGCCGCCGATGTGCTGCGGGTGATTTCCGGTCCGACCTCGCCGTTGAAAAAGCTGTTGGTGGCGGTGGCGAAGGAAACCGACCTGCAACAGGATGAACGCCTGCTGGCCGCCCAAGGTGCGCCGGTAGAAGGCGGCGTGGACAAACTCAAGGAGCGCCTGGGCAGCTTGCTCGGCCAGGAGCAGGCGACGCAAAACGCACCGGCGCAAAGCGATGACCCGATCACCGCGCACTTCGCCGAGCTCAACAGCATCGTCAGCAAAAGCGAAGGCGAGCCGGCGGCCATCGATGGCTTGCTGGCCGACATGAACGCTTTGTACGTGCAGGTCAGTGCCATGGTCGGTGCCAGCGGCGACGCCTTGCTTGGCGAAGCCAAGAACCAGGCCACGGCCGCCGCTACGCGCGTCAGCCTCAACGCCGAACGCCAGCCGCCGCTGGTGCAGGGTTTGGTCAAGTCGGTGGTCAACTCCACCACCAACAGCATGATGGGCGGGGTGCGCAATCAACTGAACGCCGCCTGGACCAGCGAAGTGGTGAACATCTATCGCCAGTCCCTGGCCGGGCGTTATCCGATGTCGCCAGGCAGTGCGCGGGACGCGACCCTGGATGATTTCGGCCAGTTCTTTGGCGTCGGTGGGGTGATGGACAACTACTTCCGCAAATACCTGCAACCCTACGTCGACACTTCGACGCCGACCTGGCGCTGGCAGCCGGGCGCGGCGCAGAAGCTCGGCATCGCCCCCGGCGTGCTGCAGACCTTCCAGCGCGCGGCGACCATCCGCGATGCGTTCTTCCGTTCCGGTGGCACGCAGCCGATGGTGCGTTTCGAGCTCAAACCGGTGGCGATGGACTCGACCATCACCCAGTTCCTGCTCGACCTCGACGGCCAGCAGTTGAGCTACGACCACGGCCCGAGCCGCCCGACCGCCATGCAGTGGCCGAACCCGGGGAGCATCGGTGTGGTGCGGATCTCGATCATGCCGCCGTCGTCCAATGGTCGCTCCGGCATCACCCTGGACGGGCCGTGGGCCTGGTTCCGACTGCTGGAACAATCGGACCTGACCGCCGGCAACTCGCCGGACCGCTTCAACCTGCGGCTGCGGGTCGATGGTGCCAGCGCTTCTTACGAGCTGCGGGCCAACAGCGCCTTCAATCCATTCAAGAGCCGGGTGCTCAGCGGCTTCAGCCTGCCGGAGCGGCTATGAGTACACCGGGCTTCTATGGAAAGTTGGCCAGCCGCGGGGATTTCGTCAGCCGTGGCTTGCCCCAGAGTTTTATCGGCCCGTGGGATTCGTGGTTGGCGGCGGGTTTGCTCGCCAGCCAGACCAGCCTCGGCGAGCGCTGGCTGGATGCTTATCTGGTCAGCCCGCTGTGGCGCTTCATGGTCGCGCCGGGTGTGTGTGGCCCGGACGCCGCCGTCGGGGTGGTGATGCCGAGTATTGACCGGGTCGGCCGTTATTTCCCGCTGACCGTCGCGGTGCTGCTGGAGCCCGACGCGGACCCGGCGTCCGTGGTGGGCGGTGCGGACGAGTGGTTTGAGCGGGTCGAGAACCTGTTGCTGAGCACGTTGAGCGTGGAGGCCAGTTTCGAGGCGTTCAACGAACAGCTGGAAACCCTCGGTAGCCCGATGCACCTGCCGCGCACGCCGAGCAGCCGTTTCGCCAGCCTGCATCGCTTCGACGCCACCGACCCGCAGCGGCGCATGAGCGCCCTGGCCGAGGCGGCCTGCGAAGGCGCGAGCCTGTGGTGGGGCCAGGGATCGGAACGCATTGCCCCGGGTTTGATGCGCTGCCAGGGATTGCCGGCGGCGGCTGATTTTGCGCAATTTTTGCTCGGCCAAGAAGGTGTTGTGTAGATGCGTCCAAGTGCCGGAAAAGCAATCAAGTCTGCAAGCAAGAGCCATGTCGGGATGGTCCGCCAGGTCAACGAAGACGCCTGCCTGGACCTGCCGGAAAACGGCCTCTGGGTGGTGGCCGACGGCATGGGCGGGCACGCGGCGGGCGACTACGTCAGCAGCCTGATCGTCGACAGCCTGCGCGGCATTGCCGTCGGGCGTTCGCTGGACGAATACGTCGCGGCGCTGCAAAGCGACCTGCTGCGGGTCAACGCCGCCGTGCGGGAAGAAACCGCCAACCGTGGCGTGACGATGATGGGCAGCACCGTGGTGGTGTTGGTCGCCCGCGACCTGCGCGGCATGTGCCTGTGGGCCGGTGACAGCCGTTTGTACCGCTTGCGCGACGGCGTGCTCGAAGGCATCTCCCGGGACCACAGCTACGTCCAGGATCTGCAGGACAGCGGCCTGCTCAGCGAAGCCGAGGCGCGGGTGCACCCGCGGGCCAACATCGTCACCCGGGCCATTGGCGTCGAGGCGCAACTGAACCTGGCGCTGACCGAGCTGCTGCTGGTGCCCGGCGACAGTTACCTGTTGTGCAGCGACGGGCTGACCAAGACCGTCGAAGACGATGAAATCCGCGAAGTATTGAGCCACGACGAGCCCGGCGAAATCGTCAGCAGCCTGGTGTCCCTGGGCCTGATGCGCGGCGCGCCGGACAACATCACCGTGGTGGTCGTGAAGGTGCCGTCATGAGCTTGACCCTGAACATTGTCATCCCCGGCTACGACATCGAAGGGCCGATCGGCGAAGGCGCGATGGCCAGCGTGTACCTGGCGACCCAGCGTTCGCTGGAACGCAAGGTGGCGTTGAAAGTGATGGCCGCCGCGCTGGCCGCCGACCCGACCTTCTGCGAGCGTTTTTTGCGCGAAGGCAAGACCCTGGCGCGCCTGTCGCACCCGCACACCGTCACCATCCATGACATCGGCAACGTCGGTGAGCTGTATTACATGGCGATGGAGTACCTGCCCAACGGCACGCTCAAGGAACGCATCGCCGCGGGCCTGACGCCGGAGCAGGGCCTGACCTACATCCGCCAGATCGCCTCGGCCCTGGGCTATGCCCACGGCTTGGGCCTGGTGCACCGTGACGTCAAGCCGGCCAACATCCTGTTCCGTGCCGATGGCACGGCGGTGCTCTCGGACTTCGGTATCGCCAAGTCCCTGGACGACCGCACCCAATTTACCCAGGCCGGTTTCGCGGTCGGCACGCCCAGCTACATGAGCCCGGAACAGGCCCGTGGGCAGGATATCGATGGCCGCGCCGACCTGTACGCCCTGGGCGTGGTGCTCTACGAAATCCTCGTCGGCAAACTGCCGTATACCGGCAACGACGCACTGTCCACGGCCCTGGCGCACCTGACCGAACCGTTGCCGGAACTGCCGGTGCACCACGGGCGTTACCAGGACGTGCTGCGCAAGCTGCTGGCCAAGGATCCGGCGGAGCGTTTCCCGGATGCGGCGGCGTTGCTGCGGGCGCTGGATAACCTGCCAGACGAGTCGGCACAAGCGACGTTGATTCGGCCGTTGTCGTTGCAACTGCCGGAGACGCCGAAACCGGTGGACGACTTGGCGGGTTTGACGCCCATGTCCATCGACATTCCCAGCGGCCCGGCTTACTCACCACCGCCGCCACAATCGCAGCCAAAGCCCGTTGCGCCGCCGATAAAACCGACGGTTCAATCCTCGGTGTCGGAGCAACGCAAGGGCCCGGTGTTCGCCCTGGCCGCCGTTGCGGTCGCCGTGGCGCTGGCGTTGGGTGGCGCGGGTTATTGGTGGTTGTCCGGTGATGACGGTAAAGAGGTGAAGACCCCGGTGGCCACGACCACCTCGGTCAAGCCACCGGAAGTGAAGCCGCCGAAGGCGCCGGAAGTGCCGGCGATCAAACCGCCTGTTGTCCCTGCGGCTCAGCCACCCGTGGCGACCGAGGCCGATGGCGGCCAGCGTCCGCTGTTGATGGCGGGCAAGAAAACCCTGTTCCAGCGCGTGCTCAGCAAACCGGGGGCGAAGCTCGCCGACGCGCCGGGCGCGGCACCGGGCAAGGCACTGCCGGCGTTTTCCGTGCTGTACGTGTATCAGCGCAAGGACGTCGACGGCGGTTCGTGGGTACGAGTCGGTGCGGCCACTGACGGGCGCAGCGACGGCTGGTTGCCCGCCGCCCAGGTCAGCGACTGGAAGCAGAGCCTGGTGCTCAAGTTCACCGAACGTTCTGGCCGTGCGCCCGTGATGTTCCTGCGTCAGCCAGGCGACGTGGAAAAGCTCCTGGCTAACCCATCG
Source organism: Pseudomonas sp. 3JA (assembly GCF_036961705.1). Lineage (NCBI taxonomy): Bacteria > Pseudomonadati > Pseudomonadota > Gammaproteobacteria > Pseudomonadales > Pseudomonadaceae > Pseudomonas > Pseudomonas sp. 3JA. Next base: position 7,895 of record NZ_JBAMDJ010000052.1, on the reverse strand, counting down.
GCGGCCAAGAACGTGTTGCTCAAGGCCCAGCAGAGCCCGCAGGACGACCAGCAAGTGCTGGCCCTGGAGCCGGCCGCCAGCGCCGTGCCGCAAAGCCAGTTCTACCTGTTGCCGATCTTCGATTCCCGCGAGAGCCTCGATGAGAACGGCCAGCCGGTGCAGTTGCTGAATGTGGCGTCGATCGATCCGGGCAATACCCCCAAGGCGTCGAGCAACACGCCGATCACCACCGCCAACGCCGACGCGTTCCGCACCGCCGTGGTGCTGGTAGTGGACACTACGGTGTCGATGCAGCCTTACATCGACCAGGTGCGCGACGTGGTCCACGAGCTGCAAACCCGCATTGCCGAGCGCGGCGAGTTGGACAGCGTCAGCTTCGGCATGGTGGGGTTCCGCAGCAGCATCAAGAAAACCCCGGGCCTGGAATACGTCGCCAAGACTTTGATCACCCTGGAGCAGGGCCGCGACCCGCAACGCTTCATGGAGCTGGCGCGCCAGATCAAGGCATCGACGGTGTCGAGCCATTCGTTCAACGAAGATGCGTTTGCCGGGGTCATGGAAGCCGTCGAAGGCATGGACTGGTCCGGTTACGGCGGGCGTTTGATCCTGTTGGTCACCGACGCCGGGGCCCTGCGCAAGAACGATCCATTTGCCGCCACGCAAATGAACGAGGCCGAAGTGCGCCAGGCCGCACTGGGCAAGCAGATCAAGATCTACGCCTTGCACCTGCTCAGCGACGCCGGGAAGAAAACCCACGCCGGTGCCCAGAGCCAGTACCGCACCCTGACTGCCGACGCCAACCCGCAGATCGGCGATCTGTACATTCCGGTGCCGGGCGCCGATGTGCGCAAGTTCGGCGAGCGCGTCGACGAGATCGGTTCGGTGTTTGCCGACCTGGTGCATCAGGTGCGCAGCAACAAGGCGCAAAGCGTGCCGCTGTTGAGCGCCGCGCCGAGCCTGGCGGATAAATCGGCGGCGGTCGGCTACGCGATGCACATGGACTTTTTGGGGCGTAAATCCGCCAGCCAGGCGCCACAACTGGTCAGCGCCTGGACCGCCGACCGCGACCTGACCAACCCGGCGCTGCCGGCGTTCCAGGTGTGCGTGATGCTGACCAAGCTGCAACTCAACGACCTGCAGCAATCGCTGAAGCTGATCGTCGACGCGGCCCGCAAGACCCAGAGTTCGCCCAAGGACTTCTTCCAGGAAATCGCCAGCGCCAGTGCCTACATGAGCCGCGACCCGTCGGCCCTGCGCAAGGGCGGCAACCTGGCCGACGGCGGCATTCTGGGCGAGTACCTGGAAGGGCTGCCGTACCGCAGCAAGTCGCTGAACATGACCCAGGACCTGTGGTTGTCCTTGAGCGTGGCCGAGCAGGAAGATTTCATCGACGAGCTGGATTCGAAAATCCGCCTCTACGAAACCTTCCACAACGACCTGGCGAACTGGGTGCGTTTCGGCGATGCCGAGCCGGGTGACGCCTTGTACCGCGTTCCGTTGTCGACGCTGCCGTGATGCTGACCCTGAACGCAGTGCATAAAAGCCGGGGCACCGGCAGCCAGCGCTACAGCCTGGTGATTCCACGGCTGCACTTGCGCGGCGGTGAACAACTGGCGGTGGTCGGCCCCAGCGGCTGCGGCAAAAGCACCTTGCTCGATCTGCTCGCGCTGGTGCTGGCGCCGGATCAGGCCGGGCAGTTCGACTTCACGCCCGCCAACACACCGCTGGACATCGCCAAATTGTGGCGTGGGTCGCAACAAGGCACCTTGGCCGAGCTGCGCAGTCGTTACCTGGGTTATGTTCTGCAAACCGGCGGCCTGTTGGGCTTCCTGGATGTGCGCGGCAACATCGCGTTGTCGCGCAAATTGCTGGGCTTGAAGGATGACGCAAGCGTGACGCGCCTGGCTGGGCAGTTGGACATCGCCGATCAACTGGACAAGAAGCCGGCGGACTTATCCGTCGGCCAGCGCCAGCGGGTCAGCTGTGCCCGGGCGTTGGCCCATGGGCCGCGCCTGCTGCTGGCCGATGAACCGACTGCCGCCCTTGATCCGCTGAACGCCGAGCGCGTCATGCAGTTGCTGGTGGCCCAGGCGCGCGAGCACGGCGTGTGCTGTGTGGTCGCGACTCACGACGAGGCCCTGGCTCGTGCCAGCGGTTTGCAGGTGCGGCGCATCAGTTGCCGTCGCGATGTCGACGGCGGTGTCACCGCCACCCTCGGGGAGGCTTGCTGATGCGTGGCGCGCTGGTGGCCTCCCTGGCCTGGCAGGATTACCGCAACGATGCCTGGCTGTCGGCCTGCTCGGTGCTGGCGTTGGTGGCGGTGGTGGCGCCGTTGCTGGTGCTGTTCGGACTGAAATTCGGTCTGGTCAGCAGCCTCACCGAACGCCTGCAGAACGACCCGGCCACCCGGGAAATCATCCCCTTGGGCGGCGGTCGCTTCAGTGCCGAGTTCGTCGAGCAATTGAGCCAGCGCAGCGACGTGGCTTTTGCCTTGCCGCGCACCCGTCAGATCGCCGCCACGGCGGATCTGAGCAGCGATGCTTCGGCCGTCACGGTCGAGATGATTCCCACCGCGGCCAACGATCCCTTGTTCGAGCATTTGCCGGTGCCGCAAGGCCTGGATCAAGTGGTGCTCAGCCAGACCGCCGCCGAAAAGCTCGGCGCCAAGGCCGGCGATTGGGTGCAGGCCAGTTTCGGTCGGCAGGTGGCCGGTCGCAGCGAGGCGCAGCGCACTCGCGTGCAGGTCTTGCACGTGCTGCCCCTGCAAGCCTTCGCCCGCGACGGCCTGTTTGCACCGCTGGCCTTGCTGGAGGCCGCCGAGGATTACCGCGATGGCCGCGCCGTGCCCGCGTTCGGCTGGCCGGGCGATGCGGTGAGTGTGGCCGGGCAACGGGTCTACCCGGCGTTTCGTTTGTATGCCCGCAGCCTCGGCGACGTCGAGCCGCTGCGTCAGTATTTCGCCGGGCAGAACCTATTGGTCTCGACCCAGGCCCAGACCATCGCACAAGTGCAATCGCTGAGCCGCAATCTGTCGATCGTGTTCTGGATCATCGCCGGGTTGGCCTTGGCCGGCGCGTTCGCGGCGATCTTTGCCGGCGCCCTGGCGGCGGTGGAGCGTAAGCGTCGGGAGCTGTCAGTCTTGCGCCTGCTGGGGGTTTCCACAGCGGCGCTGTTGCTGTTCGTGGTGTTGCAGGCGCTCTACAGCGCCACCTTTGCGGCCCTGCTGAGTGCCGGCTTGTATGGCCTGGCGCAGTCGGGCCTGAATTATTTATTTGCACAGATGCCCGGCGAATACGCCAGTCATCTGTTGGTGCGTCACTACACCTTGGCCCTGGTGGCCGTGCTCGGCGTCAGCGCTGTCGCGGCGGCTTGTGGTGGCTGGCGGGTGGCGCGCATCCAGGCGTGTGAAGGAATTCGCGATGTATAAGTTATTGGGCGCCGCCGTGGCGTTGAGCCTGGCCAGTTTGGCCTGGGCCGATGAAGGCACCGACAAGTTGGACAACCCCAAGCCGTTGCCCGATGACGTCAGCCTGCCGCTGCCGTGTGAAGGGCAGATGGTGTTCCGCTACGTCTACATCCTCGCCCAGGGCACCCTGGACGACCGCGAGATCAGCCTCGGTTACCCGTTCAGCGAAGGCGAGGCGGGTTATCAGCAGTCGTTCATTTCCGGCTACCGGCGCGACTTCATCAACGGCCAGTTCACCCTCAAGGACCTGCCCAAGGACTGGAACACCACCATCACGCCGTTGATGCCCAAGACCGACGCCAAGACGCCGCTCAAGCCGATGTTGTACTTCATCGGCAAGTACGAGGTCACCGCGCGCCAGTACGCCCAGGTCATGGCCCAGGCGCAATCGCTGGCCAGCGGCGAACCGGCCCCGGCCTGCGAAACCTTGCAAGCCGATTTGCCCCAAGGCGTGGCCGGGCGCTTGCCCAAGGTGAAACTGTCGAAGTTCGAGGCTGAGCGTTTCTCGGCGGTGTACAGCGCCTGGCTGATGAAGTACCACAAGGACCTGCTGCCGGTGAGCGGTCGCGGCACCTCCGCCGAAGATGGCGGGCTGGGTTTCGTGCGCTTGCCAACGGAAGTCGAGTGGGAATTCGCCGCCCGCGGCGGCCAGGCCGTGAGCCGTCAGGATTTGGAAGGGCGCCTGTTTCCGCGGCGCCTGGAAGGCAGTGAAAGCGACGGGCCGCTGGCCGATTGGGCGGTGTTCAACCAGGTCGCCGGTGGCACCGGCCAGGCGGCGCGGTTGATGCCCATCGGCACCAAGCTGCCGAACCCGATTGGCCTGTTCGACGTGGTGGGCAACGCCGCCGAGATGGTCCAGGAATCCTTCCAGTTGGTGCACGCCGGTCGCCGCCAGGGCGCCTATGGCGGCTTCGTGGTCAAGGGCGGCAACTACCTGGAAGGCGAGGGCACGCTGTTCACCGGCATGCGCCGCGAATACCCGTTGTTCGCCGCCGACGGCACCGAGCAGAGCAACGAAACCACCGGTTTTCGCGTGGCCGTCGGGGCGTTGTCGGCGCCGCGTTCGCGCTACAAGGAGTTGTTCGCCCAATGGCAGAAAGAGGGCCGGCTCGCGTCGCTGACCGATGCCATCGACGACGCCGACGACCCGACCAAGCGCCTGGACAGCATCATCGCCGCCAGTGTCGATCCGCGCCTGCAAGCCGAACTGGGCCTGGTCAACGAAGAACTCAAGCGCAACGTCTCGCTCATCGCCCAGCAGCGCGAAGAAGCGGCGGGCAACCTGATCCAGTCGTCAGCCTTGGTGGCCGAGACCGTCAACAACTACAACATTCGCCTGACCAATCTGCAGAACAGCCGGCAAGCCGCCCTGGACGCCAAGGACGAGGCCAGCGCCCAGCTGTTTGCCACAGCCATCGACAATGGCCGCAGCGCCTTGGACGGCGCGGTGGCGATTTACATCGACAACCTGGCCACCGGCACGCGTTACACCGATGCGGTGATCCAGGCGCAGTTCCAGCGCATCAAGGAAGAATTGGAGCGCAAGCCGGTCCTAGGCAAGAGCCTGGTGGCGCGTGCAACGTTATTCGTTCGTCATGTCGGGGATTATCGTCAGCAAAAACGAGCCGACCCGGCGGCGATATTGAAGGAATTGCTCGCATCGAACGCTCAGCGGTCTTGAGTGTTCGTTGTCAGCGAGCTTGGAAGGGACTCAGGCGGCAATGGGGCTGCGCTGAGCTGGTCAACACTTAAACGAGAACACCACTATGCTTTTCTCCCGTAAACCTTTTGCTTCGGTTTCCAAGCGTCACTTGCTGATGGTCGCTGTCGGCTTCAGCACCGTACTGACCGGCTGCGCCACGTCGCCGACTTCCAAAGTCGCCTCGAGCACCAAGGTCGAGTACTACCCGAACTGCTACGAGCCGGTGCAGCACTTGCGCTCCACCGAAGGCAACATGACCAAGTCCGTGGTTACCGGTGCGGCTGTTGGCGCGGTCGGCGGTGCGCTGCTGGGCGTTCTGACCGCCGATAAGGAAGACCGTGGCCGCAACGCCGCCATCGGTGCCGCGGGCGGTGCCCTGGCCGGTGGTGCTGCCGGTTACTACACCGAGCGCCAGAAGCAGATCGCCGATGACAACCAGCGCATCGCCTCCTACGCCGCCGACGTCAACAAAAGCGTCTCCGACATCGACCGCAGCACCGCCTACGCCAAGACGTCGCAGCAGTGCTACCAGAACGCGTTCAGCAAACTGGTTGCCGACCGCAAGGCCAAGACCGTCAACGACACCGAAGGCCGCAAGCGCCTGGCGGAAATCGTCGCTGGCCTGAAAGAGTCGAACGACCTGATTGTCGCGGTCAACGGCAAGGCCTCGGAAGATCTGAACAACTACACCCAGGCCTATGAGAAAGACCTGCAGCAGGTGGGTGTGCAGCGTACTGACGTGGTGACTGTGGCCACTGCTGATACCACGCCGGTCGTGGCTCAGACCACCAACAAGAAAAAGAACAAGATCGTGCAGCCGGCCAAGAAGAAAGACCTGCCAGTCGTGCCGAAAGAAGCGGTGACCACCGAGAAAACCCTGCAGACCGCCAAGGCCAAGCAGGATGAGAGCAAGCAGGTTGCCAGCGCGGGTACCACTCAGGTCAATAGCATGTGCAAGAACCCGGACCTGGGTGACTGGGCACCGGTTCCTTGCCCGAATGTTTGATTGAGTGAGGGCTGCTGATCATTGGTCAGCAGCCAAAACTTGTGGGAGCGAGCTTGCTCGCGATAGCGTCCGTTCAGTTGGCATCCATGTTGACTGACCCGTCGCTATCGCGAGCAAGCTCGCTCCCACAGTTGTTTTGTACTGGCTGAAATATCTGCAACACCCCGGGGCGGGCCTGCTCGCGATGGCGCCAGCCCAGACAACCCATAACCCGTGGCGAGGGAGCTTGCTCCCGCTCGGCTGCGCAGCAGTCGCAACACCGGCTCATGCGGTCCGGCTGAAAAAAAGCAGGGGCCTGCTTCGCAGGCCAGCGGGAGCAAGCTCCCTCGCCACGTTGGGTTTGTGTGGAGTCGAAATTAACGCTCGACCAAAGTCCCTGTGGGAACGAGCCTGCTCGCGATGGCATCGGCTCAGCCTGCATCAATGCCAGCGCTACACCTTGGCGTCAGGCGCCGCCATCCCCTTGTTTTCCAGATCATCTAACGCCCGCTCGACCAACAACTGCACCCCATCGGCCATGCGACTGATCGCTAGGGCCACGCAACGGCGTGAGTCGTCGACGTCGTCAGCCAGGTCGGCGGCGATGGTGCTGATGGACAGCAGGTCTTCGGAGGCGTTGGCCAGCAGGGTTTCGGTGTCGATGTGGGGGGCGACGATGAAGAGCTGGTTCTTGTCGGGTTCGGGCGGGGAGGGTTGGGGGTTGAGGTAGTAGTCGAGGGCGCGGGTGGCGGCGTCTTCGAGCTTTTTTTCTTCCTGCGCTTGGACGCGGGATTTGTGGCCGTTTTGCGGCGGATTAGGTGATGGCTTGACCATAGTTGTACTCCGAAGTTTTCAGGAGCCAACACCGCTTCGCTTGCACAGTCGAGAGAGGTGGCAGCTATGCATAGGTGTGCAAGACCGGTCGGAGTACCCGGCAGACCCGAAGATCTCCCATACACAGCTGCCATAACGATTCGCGAGCATAAAAAAATGCCCGATGAATTGCCATCGACAATTGTGTCCTCCGCCGGACTTGCACGTCCGTGTCACCGTTTTTTGCGATGACGAACAAAGGTTAGCGGCGCACCAGAGCCCTGCCTAGTTCATGAACAGCCCGGCGTTTTGAAGGAAATATCCGAGGAGCAAGAGAGCAAAAAGGTCAAAAGATCGCAGCCTTCGGCAACTCCTACGGAAATGGGTGTAGGAGCTGCCGAAGGCTGCGATCTTTTGACTTTTTGTTTTGTGACTTGGCAGTCATCTTTCGCGAAAATAGGCTTATCTTCCGACAAAGCGATCCGATGATGGCGTTCCGCCGAAGAATCGCTAAACTGCCCGCCATTCATCTTTTTCTCACGAGGCGGTGCCCATGAAATTTCGTTTTCTGCTGTGGATGCTGGGGTGGTTGATGGGCAAGGCCAGCCGGACCAATCCGGCGTTCCAGCAGCAGTTGGGCGACAAGGAGCTGGTGTTCCAGCTGCAAACCCTGGACGGCAAGGTCGCCCGGCATTTCACCGTGAAAAACCAGCGCATCACCAGCCAGTCCGGCACCTACCCGGAGCCTGCATTCGCCATCGCCTTCAAGGACGCCGCCTATGGCTTCGCCACGATGCAGGCCAAGAACAAGCAACTGGCATTCATGACGGGGATTCAGGACAAGTCGATCCAGATCAAGGGCAACCCGGCGCTGGTGATCTGGTTCCAGGGCCTGACCAAGTACTTGAAACCGAAGAAGGCCAAGGCCT